>DCZD01000022.1:145977-146918 GCA_002331255.1 Acidimicrobiaceae bacterium UBA2093
GCGCCGAACGTGCCACTCTCGAGCACCCCACGTATCGATCGCGATGAGATCATTGAGCTACTAGAAGAAGCAGTCACGAGGATTCCTGAAGAGATTCGTCAGGCCCGGTGGATGTTGAAAGAGCGCCAAGAGTTTCTCGAAAAGACCAAGCGTGAAGGCGATGAACTCCTCGGAGCGGCGCGCCAGCAAGCCGAGCGCATGGTGCAGCGCACTGAAGTTGTGCGAGCGGCTGAAGCACGCGCACGCCAAGTCATGGAGACCGCCGAGGAAGACGCGCGTCGATTGAAGAATGAAACCGAGGACTTCCTCGACCAGCGACTCGGAAGCTTCGAGATTCTGCTCGACCGCTTGCAGCGCACGGTGGCAAATGGTCGTCAACGCCTGTCCATCGGTGATGGTGATGGCAGTCGGGGAGTTGAGCGTCCGGCATCGACAGGTGAAGTCGAAGGCGACCTCGGCGGATTCTTCGACCAAGACAACTTCTGACCGACAGGGTCTGCAATGGCGAAGCCGCTCATCGTCAACGTCTTGGAGTTGTTGCGACGTCCAGGTTCTACAAAAGATGTGGATGCAACTGTCGCGACCTCTGACATCGATTTCGGCGACGAACGAGTCGCCGACAGACCTGTCCGAGTGAATGTCCATCTTGAATCGCTCACCGATGGCATCTCGGTCATCGGTGCCGTGACTGCGGCATGGCAGGGGGAGTGTCGCCGATGTCTCGTACCGGTCGAGCGCGACCTTGAAGTGGCCGTGACAGAGCTGTATCAGGTGGTCGTACAGGACCCCGATGCGCACTCCATTGAGCTTGACCAGATCAACTTGCTGCCGATGGTGCGCGAAAATGTTCTGCTCGCACTTCCACTTGCGCCCCTGTGCTCAGATTCATGTGCCGGGTTGTGTCCGACATGCGGTGCGAACCGTAATGAGGTGCCGTGCGC
>DCZD01000022.1:147188-166717 GCA_002331255.1 Acidimicrobiaceae bacterium UBA2093
AACTGGCTGGGTGGAGTCGGCCACCTCTGCGGTTATCCTTCATCCGCCCCCGACGGTGGGGATTAGCTCGACAAAGGAAGACCGCCGTGGCCGTTCCCAAGAAGAAAAAGTCCAAGTCGAAGACTCGCATGCGTCGTGCGAGCAATTGGCGACTTGATGCACCGTCGCGAAGCAACTGTCCGCGATGTGGCGCCGCCAAGATTCCGCACACTGTGTGTGGCACCTGCGGCTGGTACAAGAATCGCGTCGCTGTCGCAGTTGACTGACCAGTCACCACAGACCAATCAATCGCTCGTTGCTGAACCTGCGACCTCCTAGGGTCGGGGTTGTATGAAGCCAATCGCAGTCGACGTCATGGGTGGCGATTACGCACCCTCGGAAATTCTCGCCGGAGCTCACCAGGCCGCTGACGCTGGTATCCCAATCGCATTGGTCGGGCCAAGTGACCTTGCTGACACTCGCGGTCTTCCTCTCATTCCTGCAAGTGAAGTGATTGGCATGGATGAAGACCCGGCGAGCGCCATTCGCCGTAAGCGTGATTCGACGCTCGTCGTTGCTGCAGAGGCGGTGCGCGACGGAAAAGCGAGCGCCATGATTTCGGCGGGCAACACCGGTGCGACGATGGCGAGTGCACTGTTACGCATGGGTCGCATCACTGGCGTACAGCGTCCTGCAATCGCAACTCCCGTGCCGGTTCCCGGCAACACGCCCACCGTGCTGCTTGATGCGGGCGCAAACGCCGAAGTCCAAGCGGCGTGGCTCGTGCAGTTCGCCACCATGGGCGCCGTGTACTCGCGTCGTCGCTTCGGCGTTGAGAACCCTCGAGTAGGGCTCTTGTCAATCGGCGAGGAGCCGGGCAAGGGTGACAGCCTGCGCAAAGAGGCGTATGAGTTGTTTTCCGATGCGAAGGGCATCAACTTCATCGGCAACGTTGAAGGTCGAGACATCATGACGACCGAGGTGGATGTTGTTGTCACAGATGGATTCACCGGCAACGTGGCTCTGAAGACGATGGAAGGCACGCTGAAGACGGTCATCAAATCGTTGCTCACTGCAATTGGTGCACCAGAGTACAAGGAGCACGCGGACGCGATCATGCCCGCGCTTCTTCCGCTGTATGAGACCTTCGACCCCGACACCTACGGTGGTGCAATTCTCCTGGGCGTCGACGGTGTGTGCATCATCTCGCATGGTTCGAGCAGTGCCCGCGCGATGTTGAACGGTATTCGCTGTGCCAAAGACATGGTCGAAACTGGAATGGTCGACGAAATCCGTTCGGCTATCGCTGCGACTACAGTCGAGTGATGCCGATGGAACGTAACGAAGTAGCCGCGACCGTGGTCGAGTGCCTTGCCGCCGTTCTCGAGATCGAGGCCGCGACCATCACTGAGTCTCAGCGTTTTGCAGAGGATCTCGACGCAGACTCCATCGCGCTCGTTGAATTTGTGTTCGATCTCGAAGAGCAGTTCCGTAAATCTGCGGGGGACTTCGCAGTGAACGATGATGACCTTGCAGAGTTGAAGACGGTCGGATCTGTCGTCGATTACGTGCATACAGCATTGTCCAAGTGAACGGACGGCTCTGACGTGGGCGGACCACTTGACGAACTTTGCGACCGACTTGGTCATCGGTTTTCCGACCAGTCGCTGCTCGAACTTGCCCTAGTGCATCGTTCGTGGCTCGCAGAGAATGACGGTGGCGAATCGAATGAACGACTTGAATTTCTCGGTGACGCAGTTCTCGGTCTTGTCATCGCTGACCTCGCATATCACCGTCTCGGTGATTCACCCGAAGGTAAGTTGTCTGATCTTCGACAGTCGGTAGTGAATGCGACTGCGCTCGGGGACATTGCCCGCGCGTTGCGACTCGGGGAACATCTAGTTCTCGGACGCGGCGAAGATGCTGCCGGTGGTCGCGACAAGACGTCCATTCTCTCTGACGCACTTGAAGCAGTTATTGGTGCGGTGTATCTCGATGCTGGTCCAGTTATCACAGATTCGATCGTGCGACAGCTGCTGCATGATGCCGTTGAACACGCGATTCCCAATCTCGAGAGTTTTGATTTCAAGACTCGTTTGCAAGAGCTGGCCGCGCAACGAGATCTTGGGGTTCCGCACTACGTGACAGACGGCGAGGGGCCAGATCACGACAAGGTATTTACGGCGATGGTTCGTATCGGTACCGAGACGTTTGGTCCGGGTACTGGGCGCACGAAAAAGGCGGCTGAGCAACTTGCGGCACGCTCTGCGATTGATTACCTGCGGGCACTCGACGGCATTGACCGCTCGTAGTCGCATCTCACATGGTTTGCTGCTGTGCCTGAGCTGCCTGAAGTTGAGACCGTTCGTCGCGGCATCGAGTCGCTGGTGGTTGGTCGCACCATCTCGTCGGTATTCGTAGGACGGGAGCGCTCGGTTCGACGAGTAGGCCGCGAAGCAGTCATCCAAGGTCTCACCGGAACATCGCTCGTGTCGGCACGCCGACGCGGCAAATATCTGATCTGCGACCTGTCGAGTGGTGATCGAATGATGGTTCACCTTCGTATGAGCGGTCGTGTTCTCATACACACTCCCGAACAACCGCAACCGCCACACACTCATGTCGTCTTGACTCTCGAACCTGACCGTCGCGGTGCTCGCCGCAACTCTGCGCACGAATTTCGATTCGTCGACCCACGCACGTTCGGTGAAGTGGTTGTGTATGACCCAATGCACGAGGGTGACGTCCTGCCCGAGTTGGCGCGCCTCGGCGTCGACCCGCTCGTTGACCAATTCGACGACGCTGTCGTTTGGAGCTTGCTCCACCCCCGGAAGCGAGCAATCAAAGCACTGCTTCTCGATCAACATGTGATTGCCGGCATCGGGAACATCTACGCAGACGAGATCCTCCATCGCGCGGGAATCAAGTGGAACAGGCTTGCAAGTTCGTTGTCTTGGGAGCGAGTGATCCGACTGCGGCAGTCGATTTCAGATGTACTCAGCGAGGCGGTGGCGGCTGGGGGGTCGACCCTCCAGGACACCCAGTACGTCGACGTAGAAGGCGAAACAGGCTGGTTCCAGCTTGACCACCGGGTGTACGGGCGTGGTGGGCTGCCATGTCTGACCTGTGGAAAAACGTCGATCACACGAGTCGTGACGAACGGCCGGTCGACCTGTTTTTGCCGAATCTGTCAGCGCTGAGAGAAGCGACAAGATCGCTCAAGGAGACTAAGTCCGACGACGCGTAGTCCATTACTCTCGTCAGTGCCGTGTTTTTGAAGACGCTCACCCTGAAAGGCTTCAAGTCCTTTGCCGACACAACGGCGATGGAGCTTGAGCCCGGCGTCACTGTGGTCGTTGGACCCAATGGTTCTGGAAAGTCCAACGTCGTCGACGCCGTCGCATGGGTGTTGGGTGCGCAAGCCCCGAGTGCTGTTCGAAGCCAGAAGATGGAAGACGTCATCTTCAATGGAACGTCGAAGAAGTCAGCGCTTGGCCGAGCCGAGGTATTGCTGACTCTGGACAACTCGTCCGGTGTGCTGCCACTCGAATTCACTGAGATCACTATCGGTCGAACGTTGTTCCGCAACGGCGACAGCGAGTACTCCATCAACGGTGTCGAGTGCCGCTTGCTCGACGTTCAAGAGTTGTTGTCTGACGCCGGTGTTGGTCGTCAACAACATGTCATCATCAGTCAGGGCCAAATTGACGCAGTATTGAATGCTCGTGCCGAGGATCGGCGTGCGATCATCGAAGAAGCTGCTGGCGTCCTCAAGTATCGCAAGCGCAAGGAACGTGCAGAGCGCCGCCTCGAGAGCACAGAGGCGAACTTGCTTCGAGTGCAAGATCTCATTCGAGAAGTACGACGTCAGTTGCGCCCGCTCGAACGTCAAGCTGAAGCTGCTCGCCGCCACGGAGAAATCGTCGCGGAACTCCGAGCACTGAAGTTGTTCTTGGCGGGTAGGGAATTGGCGTCACTACGCACCCGTCTAGAAACTCTTGCGCGCGAGAAGGTGGGCGGAGAAGACACAGAGCGAGCACTTCGTGCGCAACTCGCCGAGCTCGACACCGTCGTCATGACCGCAGAAGCCGAGTTATCGGCGCGCGGAGACAGCGGCGTCAGCGACGAACTGGTGAAGGTCGAGCAGTTGCGAGAGCGTGCACGCGGACTTGCTGCTGTCATTGCAGAGCGCCAGCGGTCAATGGAGCGTGACCGCGGTGCGCTCATGGCAGAAGATGTCGTGGCATCACTCGAGGCTGACGCCGCGCGTTTCAAAGCGGAGTTGGCAGAGGTTGAAACCGGACTCGCCACCGCGACAGCAGAGAGCAACGAACTTGTCCAGGAAGAAAATGTGTTCGCCGCAGAGCGAGGCCAGACAGAAGCACTTCTTGAAGGTGGTCCGTCGACAACGTCAGCATCGGCAGCCGCTGCAGAAGTTCGCGGCGAATTGCGCACTCTTCGTAACACTGTCGAGCTTGGAGCCGGCGAAGTGCAGCGTCTTCAGACACGCATTGAACAGATCGAAGATCAGGATGCACGGCTGGTCACCGAGATCGACCGACTGCAGTCTGAACTCACTGAAGTTGAAAACGCTCTGTTTGATGCTAAGGCGCGGCTGACGTCATCTGAGACGCGGCGTGCAGAAGCTGAAGTTGCTGGAGACGACGCTCAACGTCTGCGCGCCGAAGCCGAGACGGTCTGGTCGAGGTGGAATGCACGTCTTGAAGCGCTTCAGGCAGCGATGGCAACGTCGCGCGCTCGCATGGGTGCTGAACATCTCGCATCGGTCGACGGAGTTGTCGGCGCTCTCATCGATCTTGTGACGATTGACGACGGATTCGACGCCGCCGTCAAAGCTGCACTCGGCGAGGCCCTGTCTGCTGTCGTAGTGAACGATGCGAACGTTGGTCGACGCGCACTCACAGCTCTGCGGACAGCAGGTCGGGTGGGCGCAATCTTGGCACTCGACCATGTGCCGTCGACGGGTGTCGGCATCCCTTCTGGTTCTCAATCGCTGCGCTCGCACGTGCATACGGTCCCCACGGCACCAGCCGGATTGAGCGGCTTGCTTGACTCGCTGCTCTCACGGGTTGGTTATGTCGATTCGCTCGACGACGCCATCACGGTGGCAATGACGCAGCCAGCGGCCATCGTCGTCACACGTGCCGGAGACCGATTGACGTCCAATGGTTGGCGAATCGGAGCAGCAGATGAGCTGGGCGCGAAAGAAGCTGTTGATGAAGCCTCCACATCGACGGCACGGGCTGCAGAGGAGCTCGACCGTCGCACGCGTGCTCTTGATGTCGCGCGTAACGAATTGTTAGCGGCACGTTCAGCTGTCGCGGAAGCCAACAGCTCTGTCCAACGCTGTGATGGCTCTGTCGATGCGGCATCCGACGCCCTCACTAAAGCAGTGAACGACCGCCGCGCACTTACCACTGAACGACATATCTCCGGGGATGCACTAAACGACACGCGCAGTCGAATGTTGCAACATCTTGAGCGTGTCGCCGAACTCGAAGCGATCCTTCCCGGTCTCGAAGAATCCGAAGCGGCCGAGTTAGCTGCTGCGCAGGCTTATGGTGAGACTCGCGCGTCAATTGACGCCCGCGCCACTCACTTGGGTCTGCGTCGTAAGGACCTCGACGTGCGCATTGCTGGGTTGCGCGAGCGTGAACAGTTCTTGCGCGAACGAAGCGAGGATCTTGAGCGACGCCTCGCTGCCGATGCCACCGCGCGCGCTGAGGCAGGGGAACGGCGTCGCAACGTCGAACGTTCACTTACGGCAATCGTGCGTCTTGCCGCATTGGTCGAAGCTCACCGCGCCGTCACGGAGACCCGTCTTGCTGAGCTGCACGACATCCGTCGTCGCCAAAGTGACGAAGTTCGTCAACTTGCACAGAAACTCGATGAGGCTCGGCGCACCCGACACACTGTTGAGAGGGAACTAGAAGCACGTCGAGAGCAGAGTCGCCGTATCGAGGTGGAAGAGACCGAAGTGCGCATCCGCCTTGAAGGTGCTGTCGAATCGGTTCGTCGCGAACTGGAAGTCGAACCAGAAGTCGCTGAAGCAGCTCCGCTTCCAGAAGTTGCAGATGGGTCTAGTCCGACTGACCGCGCCCGTATGCTCGAGCGAGACCTGCGACTCATGGGCCCAATTAACCCATTGGCCCTCGAAGAGTTCACAGAGCTTCAGAAGCGTCACGAATTCCTCGAAGAGCAACTCACCGACGTGCGCAACACTCGTCGCGAGCTCATGCAGATCATCAAGGCCATCGACGAAGAGATTCAGACCGTTTTCGCATCTGCCTTCGCAGACGTCAGCAAGAACTTCACCGAGCTGTTCGCCATGTTGTTCCCAGGTGGAAAGGGTCGACTCATTCTCACTACGCCGAATGACCTTCTGAACACCGGCATCGAAGTCGAGGCGGCACCGCCTGGCAAGAACATCAAGAAGCTGTCATTGCTCTCAGGTGGCGAGCGTTCGCTTACCGCCCTCGCGTATTTGTTCGCCGTCTTCCGTAGCCGTCCATCACCGTTCTATGTGATGGACGAAGTCGAGGCCGCACTCGACGACGTGAACTTGCACCGGTTCCTCGGTCTTGTCGCTGAATTCCGTCGCACGGCTCAGCTGATCATCGTGAGTCACCAGAAACGCACGATGGAAGCAGCCGACGTGCTCTTCGGTGTCAGTATGCAGCCCGGCGGCTCGTCGAAGGTCGTCGTGGAACACGCGCCCAGCTCCATAGCCTGAGAGCGACATGATCGCCGATCAGACATCCGTCATCTTTCTCGTCCTCATCGCGGTTGTCGTGGTGTTTGGCGGCGGAGTCGTCGTGCTGTCGCGTCGCCGATCGCGACCGCAGCCACCGGCTCTTCCGGCTGACTCGCCGGCGACTTCGCTGACGCTCAACACTGACGAGTCGGAGTCTCCGGCTGACTCGCCGGCGACTTCGCTGACGCTCAACGTCGCGGCTCCGTCACCGGAGCCCCCGACGATTGGCGGGCGCATCGGGCGATCGCGCTCTGTCTTCTCGACGGCGTTCGCAAAGATTCGCGGTCGTGACACGATTGCTCAAGACACGTGGGACGAGTTGGAAGAGACATTGCTTCGAGCTGACGTTGGGGTCAAGGTTGCTGACTCATTGCTGTCGTCGTTGCGCACATCCGTGAAAGAACGCACAGTCACGACACCGAGTGAGCTGATGGATGCGCTGCGCTCGTTGATGAAGTCGCAGTTGTCAGTCGCCTCGCGTGAGTTGCGACTCGATACAGCGGTGACGCCGAACGTCTGGCTGTTCGTCGGCGTCAACGGCGTCGGCAAAACCACGACCATTGGAAAAGTCGGTGCAGCGAGAGCGGCCGACGGGGTATCGGTCTTGATGGCGGCTGGCGACACGTTCCGTGCCGCAGCAGCGGAACAACTTGAGACGTGGGCCGAACGTGCCGGTGCAGCGTTTGTGCGCGGCGGAGAAGGGGCCGACCCGGCGTCGGTCATCTTCGACGGCATCCAAAGCGCAGAGTCGCGTGGCTTTGACCTCGTTCTCGCCGACACTGCAGGACGCCTGCAGAACAAGACAAACCTCATGGATGAACTGCGCAAGGTGCGTCGTGTCGCCGACAAGGCCGCTGGAGAGGTGACCGAAGTGCTGTTGGTGATTGATGCGACGACGGGCCAGAACGGCTTGTCGCAGGCACGCGAATTCGCCGACGCCACACAAGTGACAGGGGTCGTGCTCACGAAGCTCGATGGCAGTGCCAAGGGCGGCATTGTCTTTGCAATCGAGACCGAACTTGGTATTCCGGTCAAGTTGGTCGGGGTGGGCGAGACACAGGCTGATCTCATCGCTTTCGACGGCGATGCATTTGTCGATGCCCTGTTCGACTGACGAGTGTTCTGTTGCACGATGCGTGATACTTGGGGCGTGAAGTTGCGTGTCGCTTCAGTGTGTCTGGCAGTCGTCGCACTCGGCGCGTGCGCCTCGGAAGGTCTTGAAGTCATCAACTTGTCGGGTGCTTCGAATACAGGGGCGGACTCGAAGTTGGCCGCCCAAGAATCTTGTTTGCCCGGTGTCGAAGGTGGCTGTTCCGATGCCATGTACATGCCGACAGAATTCGTGTACGCAGCCGGCGTCACCGAGTGGCCAGAGCTTGGTGGCTCTCAACCTTCGTGGCGGTTGAAGAAACACAAGGCCACCGATGGTGATCTCGTGCGCATCGCAGACGTGTTCGGCGTGAGTGGCGGAATCGCATCGTTTAGTTATGACAAGAATTCGCGCTACATCGGCGCAGAAGACTATTCGAAGCCGACTGTCACCACGTATTACGACGGCATCGCGTCGTCATGGAACTACAGCGCCAGCACGGACATGTCGAAGAGTTCTCGTTCCGAGCCAAACGTGGGTTCGTCACATTCCTCGAGTTCCTCGAATGACAGTTCAACGACGCCGCCAGAGCAGCCAAAACCTCCGACGAATGTTCCGAACAAGAGGCAAGCAGCAGACCTCTCCGAAGAGTTCATGAAGAAGTTGGTGGTCGAGACAGACGACCTGAAGGTTGATGTGTACGCCGATGAATGGGGAGCCTCCGTCACGTACAACGAACTCATCGACGGTGTTCCCGGGCTTCGCTACTGGATCTTCACTTATGGGGGTGAACAAGAACTGCAGTACGCGAGCGGCCCACTGAGCGGGGTCGTAAGTGGGCCGAGTTATCCGACGGTGTCCGTGGAAGAAGCTTTCAAGCGTTTGTCTGATTCTCGATTCGGGGTATTTCCCGCGGAGTACATGCGCGCGAACTCCGCTGATCTTGCAAAGAGTGCAGGTTCGACTGTGTCTGGTTGGTCCGAGTACGCGCCGACAACTGATACAACCACCGCAGATGAGCCGAAGGTCATCACCTTCACGCTCACCGGTGCGCGGCGTTCTGTCACCGGCATCTACATGGAGAAGTACGGCAACATCATGATGCCGGCGTATATGTTCACGAATGAGCAAGGTGATGTGGTTCGTGTCATCGCTGTGGAAGACAAGTTCCTCTCATTCGAGCCGACACCTTTGCCAGAGCCGCTGCCATCCGATTCGGTAGTCGGTGCTCCAGAGCCAATGCCGATAGACGAAACCACGAACGCCACTGATTCCACGGCGATTCCTCAGAACGAAGCTGATGTGCTGATCGGTTTGACCGAAGACGAAGCATCGAAGGTGGCAATTGGTCGTGGGTGGACTATGCGAGTCGCATCGGTGGATGGGAAAGACAACATGTTGACTGCGGATTACTCCTATACGCGAGTAAACGTCGTCATTGTCAACGGCGTTGTCACCGCAGTTGCCATCGGATAGTCGACGCAACGTACCGATAACCTGTCAACGTGTTCGAATCACTGAGTGACCGCCTCCAGGGGGTCGTCAAGAAACTTCGCGGCAAAGGTCGTCTCACCGAGGCCGACGTCGACGAGATGCTCGCCGAAATTCGTACCGCACTACTTGAAGCCGACGTCAACGTGTCGGTCGTTCGCGCAGTCGTGCAGAGCATCCGCGAGCAAGCCATCGGTGCGACGGTCTCTGAGGCGCTCGACCCAAGCCAGCAAATCATCAAGATCGTCAATCAAGAACTCGTCGCGCTGCTTGGTGGTGAGACGCTCAAGATCACCTATGCCAGCCAGCCGCCAACCGTTGTTCTCATGGCGGGTCTACAGGGCTCAGGCAAGACAACGAGTGCAGCCAAACTTGCGCGCTGGTTCAAATCACAAGGTCGTCAGCCCCTGCTTGTAGGTGCTGACCTGCAACGCCCGGCAGCAGTCGAGCAGTTGCGTACGCTCGGCTCACAAGTTGGCGTGCCGGTGTTCAGCGAACCTGGCGATCCTGTCTCCACCGCTGCACGAGGACTCGCTGAAGCAAAGCGCCTTGGCAAAGACGTGCTCATCGTCGACACCGCCGGACGTCTGGCAATCGATGAAGAAATGATGCGTCAAGTCGCCGACATCTCGCGAGCAGTCGAGCCGAAGTACACGTTCCTTGTTGTCGACGCCATGACCGGTCAAGACGCGGTCACGGTCGCAGAAGCCTTCCACGCAACGCTCGAGATCGATGGCGTGATCTTGTCGAAGCTCGACGGTGATGCGCGTGGTGGCGCAGCGTTGTCCGTCAAGCATGTCATCGGACGGCCGATCGCGTTCGCCGCGACAGGTGAGCGCATTGATGCGTTTGAGCAGTTTCACCCCGACCGGATGGCTAGTCGCATCCTCGGAATGGGTGACGTGCTGACGCTTATCGAGCAAGCAGAGCAGGCATTCGAGAAAGACAAAGCCGAAGAAGCTGCTGCACGGTTGTTTGAGGGCCAATTCACACTTGATGACTTCCTCGAACAACTTCAGCAAGTGAAGAAGATGGGACCGCTGTCTGGCATCATGGGAATGTTGCCGGGCGTTCCAAAAGAACTGAAGAACGCCCAGGTCGGTGACGACCAGATCAAAGTCACCGAAGCGATCATCAGGTCGATGACACCACATGAGCGGGCACACCCTGAAGTGATCAATGGCAGTCGTCGCACGCGCATCGCGAAGGGAAGTGGCACAGAAGTGGCCGATGTGAATCGGTTGGTGAAGCAGTTCTCTGAGATGCAAAAGATGATGAAGCGCATGGGTGCACTCATGCCAGGTGGTGGAAAACCTGGTGGCAAAGCAAAGTCCGGGAAGAACAAGGTCGGGAAGCTCCAAGCCATGCGTCAGATGCAAGACATGCTCGGTGGTGGCCAGATCCCAGGTCTCGGCGGCCCAGCCGGCCCCGGAACGTTCCCTGGGGGCCCTTCAGATGGTGGTTTTCCGTTCAAGTGATCGGGTTTCATCGTTGGGGACTTCCTCGAGTCACCGATAACCTCACAGGGTCTCGACGTGGGTTCGACATCCCACGTCACCGATAGGAGTCTGTTCTTCATGTCCGTCAAGTTGCGTCTCACACGAGTGGGCAAGACCAAGCAGCCGCAGTACCGCGTCATCGCCGCCGACTCACGTCGTGCACGCGACGGCCGCTTCATCGAAATTCTCGGCCAATACAACCCGCGTTCAGAGCCTTCCGTGTTGAACATCGACAACGCCAAGGCCGTCAAGTGGCTTCAGCAAGGTGCACAGCCCACCGAGCGCGTGCGCAAGTTGCTGGAAATCAGTGGCGCATGGGCCGAGTTCACAGCATCGAAGAAGTGACCGACGTGGCTGACAGCAACACCATCCCGGCGCCAGTCGCCACAGCAGTTCTCACGCATGTCGTGCGCAGCATCGTTGATGATCCCGAAGCGGTGCGTGTCGACACTGCTGACGTCGACGACGACAAGGTCATGCTCGAAGTCCGTGTCGGCCCTGGCGATCTTGGTCGCGTCATCGGACGCCGTGGCCGCACAGCCATGAGCATTCGTACGGTCGTTCGCGCCGCAGCAGCGAACGACGGCGTCGATGTCGACGTCGATTTCGTCGACGAGTGACCGAACTTCTCGAGGTCGGCCGCATCGGCAAACCCCATGGCGTTCGCGGAGCGCTTCACATCACATTCTCGAGTGATCGGCCCGAACGGCGATCGCCCGGAGCCACTCTCATCGCGCACACCACGCGTGGCCCTCAAAGTCTCGTTGTAGAGACCTCCCGCCCGTCGTCTGACAGGTGGGTCGTGACATTCGAAGGTGTCACATCGCGCGAAGCCGCTGAACTTTTGGTCAATGCGCTGCTCATGGCAGAGCCAATAAACGACCCAAACGCACTGTGGGTGCATGACCTCATCGGTGCCCGCATCGTCGACACGGAAGATAACGACATCGGTATGTGCGTGTCAGTGGTTGAGAACCCTGCACATGCGCTGCTAGAGACGGAGACGGGCGATCTCATTCCTGTGCCGTTCGTCGTATCGCAGCAAGACGGAGTCATCGTCGTGTCCTTGCCACCAGGGCTGCTCGGCTCTGACGACGCTGAGTAGCGTTCTGGTCATGCGTATCGACGTGTTCTCGGTGTTTCCGTCGATTGTCGACGAATTCTGTTCGGCAAGTTTGCTTGGTAAAGCACGCGACTCCGGAGTCGTGACGCTTTCCTGCCACGACCTACGCGACCATACGCACGACGTGCACCGCACTGTCGATGATGCTCCGTTCGGTGGCGGTGCCGGAATGCTGATGCGTCCTGAACCGATCTTCGATGCGGTTGAAGCGGTCAAGCCCGCCCGTCCGCTCCTTCTTCTCGGGCCGGGTGGCTCTCCCTTCACACAGCGCACCGCAGAGCATCTGGCAAGTCTGAACGGGTTCAGTCTGTTGTGTGGCCGATATGAAGGTGTTGACCACCGCGTACGTGAGCATCTTGTTGACGGAGAGATTTCCATCGGAGATGTCGTGTTAGCCGGAGGAGAGGTAGCCGCATGTCTTGTCATCGAAGCGGTGACGAGGTTGTTGCCAGGTGTCATGGGAAATGCCACTTCGCCGGTGACGGAGAGTTTCGGTGCGCACGGTCTGCTTGAAGAGCCCCAATACACGCGCCCAAGCGAGTTCCGAGGGTGGGAAGTGCCAGAGGTGCTGCGTGGGGGAGACCACGCCAAAGTCGACAGATGGCGGCGGGCTCAGGCGCTTGCGCGAACTGTGGCCCATCGTCCTGACCTGATCGAGGCCCGGGGCGGGCTGACAGACGAGGAAAAACGCCTGTTGGAAGGCACCGACTCCGTCTCGTATCCTTCTCCTTTCCCGTCATAGACGGGCACACACCTGCTGACGACCCCCAGCCCGACCGAGGACGACTCATGAAGACCACCGACATCGTCGACAACCAGTACAAGCGTGAAGACATCCCGGCTCTTCGCCCCGGCGACGAGGTCAAGGTGCATGTGCGCGTTGTCGAGAGTGGCAAAGAGCGCGTCCAGGTGTTCCAAGGCAACATCATCTCCATCAGTGGCTCTGGCATCGCCGAGACCTACACAGTTCGCAAGCTCAGCTACGGCGTAGGTGTTGAGCGCACATTCCCCGTGCACAGCCCATCGGTGGCAAAGATCGAACTCATGCACCGCGGCGACGTGCGTCGCGCCAAGTTGTACTACCTGCGCGATCGCGCTGGTAAGTCAGCCAAGGTTCGCGAGAAGCGCGAGTCGTAGTCGGTGGACACCGACGACCTCGAGAATTTCGAGGCTGAGCGAGAACTGCAACTCGCCCAGGAATATCAAGACGTCGTTTCCATGTTCCGCTTCGCGGTGGAAACCGAACGACGCTTCTATCTCGCCAATGCCGTCACGGTGAATGTCACCGGTGACTCGGCGCGGCCTCTCATCGAGGTGGAGATGACTGACGCATGGGTCTGGGACATGTACCGGAAGAGTCGATTCGTACCGAAGGCACGAGTGCTCAGCTTCAAAGACGTGAACGTCGAGGAACTTCCCACCGACGAACTTCTGGACACCGGCAAGCTCTAGCGGCCAAACGTCTTGCACGTGCCCGATGGGCGGAAGAACTTGTTGCACGGTGGTACCGACAGCAGGGTTTCGACATCGTTGCCATGAACTGGGTCATGGCTGGTGGCGAGCTCGACATCGTCGCACAACGCGGCGAGTTGGTCGTGGTGTGTGAAGTGAAAGCGAGAGCGACGAACGCCTTCGGTACACCTGCAGAGGCCCTGACACCTCGTAAACAACGTCTCGTGCGTCGTGCTGCTCGCGCGTTCGTGGACACGCACGAACTGGGGAGATGTCGCGTTCGCTACGACCTCGCCTGTGTCACTGGCACACTGCTCGAGGTGCACCTCGACGCGTTTTGAGTCACTCGACGACGGTGATCTCTTCCAAGTTCATCGAGTCTTGAATTCGGAACAGCCTGAGTGACGTGTCCTTGTCGTCTGTTCGACGCGGCAACAAACCCATGAAACGCTGAACGCCGTCGCGCTCGATTGTCGCTGAGAGTCCGACGATGACGTCGCCATCAGCCAAGGCGAACCAATCATCGCTCGCCACCGCTGATTCGAATTCTCCTCGGACGAGGATCTTGCGCTTCTGGGCAGTGATGTCAGGGTCGAGCGTGGCGCTGACGGCGCCACCATTGATGGTGAAGTCTGCGAGCGGGCGACCCCGAAGTGCGTCATGGGGCGTCTGCGAGTAGAGCGGTTCGAGGAAATCAGACGGATTGGTGAGCTGATGGCCGAGAACCTTGGTCTCGGAGAAGAACTTTTGAGCGTCGTAGGTGACCTTCTTCTCTTTGCGCTTGCTCGCACCAAAGGGCTGATTGACGAAGTAGAGCGTCTTCGACTCGAGTTGCTCTTGTGACTTGTCTTTGGGAAGGGCTCCGTCCATTGTCCATGGCACACCAAGATTGAGCTGGTTGTTCAAAATGGGCAGGAAATCGATGTTCTCGATGTTGTTGTCATCGATCACGCCGTCGGTCTGCCCAGGGAGATGCACGAAGAGTGGCACGCGCATGAGGTCCGTGCCATTGGAAAAGTCACCGACAGCAGATCGGCGATGAGTGTTCGCATCGAATGACGCGCCGTGGTCAGCAGCGACCACCACGAGCGACTGATCTAAGAGACCACGTTCCACGAGAGTGTCGAGAAAGCGGCCGAGCAACTGGTCGAGGTACTGCACCTGCAGAACGTGTCGCTGTTCCTTCACGCGCGACTCCCACGCGGTCTCAGTCGAGACCCAGTCACGTTCATACGTCGTTTCGTAACTCGAACCGTCTGGCCAGAAGATCCACGGCTGATGGGGAAGTAGGAGGTGCAAGAAGTGAAACCCAGGGCGGTCTGTCGGCTGCACGTTCTTTAACCAGGCATCGAAGCGGCCCTCTTGGAAAAGTGACACCACGTTTAAGACATCGGTCTGCGGAATAGAGGTAATCGTGCCAATCTCGGCAGTTGGGCTGGTCTGATCTTGTTGCTCGACGTTGAAGATCGCGAGTTCGTTCTCGGGGGTGCGGTCGACGCGCTGCCTCATAACGTCCCACAGTTGGCCGACCATGCCGCGCCAATCTGTGGAGGTGTCGCCAGTCGTTGCGCCGAGTGGGCACTGACTCTCGGGACACAGTCTCGTGACCAGCTCAGACACATTCATGGTGTGTGTTCCGGACACCAGCGAGAACAGTGTCTCTGGATGATCCGAATAAATGCTCGCTTTGCCTTGCTCAGGTTTTATGCCCGACAGGAATGATGGCACCGCAGAGTGAGTGATTTCTGAAGTCGAAGAGAAGTTGCGGTACCACGTCGATGTACCAGCAAGGCGAGCGAAATTAGGGAAGCGAACGTTGTCGATTTCTCCGTTGCCATTTAACAGCGATTGCAGTGGGAACTCGTCCAGCATCAACATCACTACCGGAGCTTTCAGGTGGACTTGGCCGTTGTCTTTGTTGGTGGTGGCACGAACGTATCGACCCGTCGGTGAGTCGTAGAAGAACAACGATGTGGCCAGCAGCGGTGCGAGAGCAAGTAGCCGAAGCCAACGGCGCAGAGAAGATGAGGCGATGTAGGCGACGATCGTGACTGCACTTGCAGCAGCGGCGACGAGCAGGTATCGCTTGCCGCCAAGGTCGAGGACGTTCTTCACAATCTGTGCGACGAACACAGCAAGTAACAGGGATACCAGAACTCGTTCGACGAGTCGGCCAAGTCCGCGCATAAAGCGACTCGCGACGACCCACATCACAAGGGTTGGCAACACGACGAGAGAAATTGTGAACATGACAATTCCACGTTGCGTGAAATTGCGAGAGACAAACGCATCGGGGTTGTCGGCCAGGAGGTCGAGCAGTGGCTGCGAGACGGCAATGCCCCATGCAGCAAACAGCTCGATGAAAGCGCCGAAGCGCCAGCGACTTACGTGGTCTTCGGTCGTCGTCTTGTCCAACATGCCTTATGCCAGTGTCGTCGAAGGTCCGGTGCCCGACTAGGAACGGCCACAACGTGCCCGCTGCCAGTAGGAATTCGTTGGTGGCAGCCGGGGCAGACGTAGTCTTTCGTTGCTTCGTAAGGCTGCACACGACGCACGTCAACAGGGCCGTAGAGGCCATCCCAAATGCTGGTCTTCATGGCGATCAACCTGCGAATGCCCAAGCCACGAGTGCGACACACGCTGCCACGGCTGCGGCCACGAACCATACGTCACTCTTGCGTGCCACCCGTCGTCGCTGAGGGTCGAATCCCATGTCACAAGTATCGTCGGAATGGTCGACGAAAAGTCGACACAGGCAGCTCGGTCGTGGGGGTCACATGGCACTGGTCGAAATCAATCGTCGTTCGGTGGCCGAAGGCGCCGACGTCGCCACGATCACCTTGAATCGTCCTGAGAAGAAAAATGCGATGAACGGACCACTCCAGGGCGAATTGGTGGAGGCGCTCCGCGAGGTATCGATACGGGCGACAGACAGAGTCGTCGTGTTGACAGGCGCATCCGGCAACTTCTCTTCTGGTGGTGACCTGTGGGGAGGAACTGATGACGTGCCTAAATCTCCGCTGCATGGCATGCATGTGACGGGATCAATCACATCAACAATCACTTCAATGCATAAGCCGGTGATCGCGAAGGTGCGTGGCTACGCAGTAGGAGCGGGCTGCAACATCGCACTCGCATGCGATTTGGTGGTCGCAAGTGACAATGCGAAGTTCTCGGAGATCTTTGTGAAACGCGGGCTTGTTCCCGATGCCGGTGGAACCTGGCTATTGCCGCGACGAGTGGGGATGCACCGTGCGAAAGAGATTGCGTTCTTCGGCGGTATGTACTCGGCTGCCGATGCGCTCGAGATTGGCCTCATCAATCGTGTCGTCGCCGACGCG
Source organism: Acidimicrobiaceae bacterium UBA2093 (assembly GCA_002331255.1). Classification (GTDB taxonomy): domain Bacteria; phylum Actinomycetota; class Acidimicrobiia; order Acidimicrobiales; family Ilumatobacteraceae; genus UBA2093. Next base: position 163,939 of record DCZD01000022.1, read on the forward strand.
GAACTCGACGCATTTGTCGACGACTGGAGCGACACGCTCGCCCAAGGTCCGCCGTTGGCACTTGGCATCACGAAACAGTTGCTCAATTCCTCGCTGAATACGAGCCTTGAGCAGGCCCTTGACAGCGAAGCAGTGGCGCAGGTGTATATGTTCAATACTCGTGATGCTCAGGAAGCCATCGGTGCATTCGTCGAAAAACGCACCCCGACCTTCAAGGGTCAATAAGTCACTCACCGCTGTCGTCACCGCAATTGCCGTGATGATCGTGCTGCCAAGCCAACTTTCGGCGGCAGGTAACGACACTTCGACCACGGCAACTTCGACGACGCTTCCCGTTGGATGTGGCTCACCCACTTCCGCACAGGCTGTCTTTGTTGGAACAGTGGTCGAGCGAACAGAGATTGACGCGACGTTCCGTGTTGACAAACTGCGAGCGGGCACGCTCACTGGTTTTGCAGACGGTGGCGACGCAGATGGTGAGGGTGCCGTTGTCAAGGTCCGGTATGGGCGCGACGTCAGTTTCTTGGACCTAAACGGCGTGTATTTGGTGGGCACGGTGATTGACACGGCGACCTCACTGTTGTCGTCGTCTGTGCGCGACAACCAGGATCTCTTCGGTGGAAATCAGATAGCCGGTATTGACGAGTCTGTGTCGTGTCCACAAGTCGAGAACCCAGGGCGCACGCTTCTCATCGACGGTCAACCTGTTGACACCGCGATTCTGTCAAGTTTCTTCGATCAGCCTCTCCGGCTGTTCATGGCGCTCGTGTTGCCTATGACGCTGGTTTTTGTCGTTCTCGTCGCTCTGGTCTTCATGCGGCGCGCAGCGCGACTTGCGCCTCACCGCTGAGGTATGAGCTAGCTGCGAGCTGCAGTGGCTTTTGCGCGAAGGTCGTCGACAGCGTGTCGAAGACCTTTCGGGTCGCGGTAGAGCGCGCTTCCAGCAATCAACAGGTTTGCGCCCGCTGATGCAGCGCCTGACACCGTCGCTGGTCCGATGCCGCCATCGACTTCGACATGCACGGAGTCTGCGAGGCCTGCTGCGTCGACCATGGCACGTACCTGGCGAATCTTCGATTCCATCGTGCTGATGTAGCTCTGACCACCGAAGCCAGGGTTGACCGTCATCACGAGCACCAGATCGACCAGGTCGAGCACATGTGCAACTTCGCTTGCAGGCGTGTGCGGGTTGAGAGCGACACCAGCTGTGGCACCCATTGAGCGGATGTTTTCCAAGGTGCGGTGTAGATGAGTGCAGGCCTCGGCATGAACAATGAGGCGAGAACAACCGGCCTCGACATATTTCTTCGCCATGACATCTGGTGTGAGCACCATGAGGTGGGCTTCGAACGGCAACGAGGTGTGCGTACGTGCCGAGGCGATGACGTCGGGACCGAATGTGAGATTCGGAACGAACTGACCGTCCATGACATCCCACTGGATGAGGTCGACACCGGCTTCTTCGAGAGCTTTGACCTCGTCGCCGAGTTTCGAGAAATCTGCCGGAAGCACCGACGGCGCGATGAGGACCGGCAACGTCACATCATCATCCTAACCGTGAATAACTCTCTACGATGGAGAAGTGACCGATAGCGCGCACCGGGTCACGGTGGAGAAGTTGATTGCCGGGGGCCAAGGGTTGGCGCGACTTGATGACGGTCGCGTCGTATTCGTGCCCGCCGTCGTTCCCGGTGAAGTAGTCGACATTGAAGTCACGCAACGTGAGAACGACTTCGCTCGTGCAGCACTTGTGAATGTCGTTAATGCATCTCCGCACCGACGCGTGCCACCATGCCCCCATGTCGCCGAGGGTTGCGGGGGATGCGATTGGCAACACATCGATGCTGATCATCAAGGTGGTCTGAAAGTCGAGATCGTCAAGGAAGCGTTTGCGCGCACAGCCAAGCTCCACCCAGACGTCGCGCTTGTGCCGCCGCTTCCGTCATCCGCGCGCCGAACGACAGTGCGTATGGTTGCGACTCCTGCCGGATCTCTTGCCTTTCATGAATCGCAATCGAGCGAGATTGTGCCGGTCGAACAGTGCCTAGTTGCTCATGACCTCATCAATGACCTTCTGAAGCGTCCGTTGTTGAAAGGTGCAGGAGAAATCACGATTCGTGTCGGGGCGCGTACCGGTGAAGTTGCGGTCGAATGCCATTCAGGTGAATTGGTCGATGACTTTCCCGCGAATGTTCGCAGAGGCAAGAAAGCCCGCATCACTGAGACTGTTCACGGTCACAACTTCCAAGTGTCGATGGCGTCGTTTTTCCAGAATTCCCCCGAAGCTGCAGAGTCGATTGCCGACTCGATTGCGCATATCTTCGACGTGTTCGAAGTGTCCGGTGGGGTGCTCGTCGACGCCTATGGCGGAGTAGGACTTTTCGCACGTCTGTTCGCAGACCGATTCTCTGAAGTAGTTGTGGTTGAAGGCAATGCCGCTTCGTGTCGAGATGCGATGGTGAATCTTGATGGTTGCGCTGCGCAGATTTATGAGTCGCCGGTCGAAGAGTGGCGGGCGATGCCAGCAGATGTCGTGATTGCTGACCCCTCTCGAAGTGGACTCGGCAAGGGTGGTGTGAGGACTCTTGCCCGCACCGGGGCAAGTCTGATTGTGCTGGTTAGTTGCGACGCAGTTGCCGCGGCGCGCGACGCATCGCTGTTTGCTTCACTGGGCTACGCACTTCACCATGTTGAAGTGCTCGACTTGTTCCCCGAGACACACCACATTGAGGTGGTGTCGGTCTTCACGCGCTGAGTGCGCCCTCTGGGGATCGAACCC
>DCZD01000032.1:0-527 GCA_002331255.1 Acidimicrobiaceae bacterium UBA2093
GGCCTGGCGGCGGGGACGGGGGTAGTGACGTCAGGCGCCGGGGCTACATGCATCGTGGACCCTGCCACATCGACATGCGGCACGTCCGTCACCATTCCGGGCGAGGGAACCTGGACGTTGAACCAGTCAACAGGTGTCGTCACGTTTGCCGCATCAGGATCAATCACATCGGGTACGAAGACCCCAATCACATACCGAGTGACCGACGTGGTCGGCCAGACCGCAACAAGCACGTTGACTCCTATAGTCCCTCCACCACCGACCGCAGTAGACGACCTTTCGTCAGGGCCGTTCGACACAAATCAAGTCATCTCGATTCTCTCTAACGACAGTGCAGGAACTGTGAGTTCACCGCTGGTGGCATCGACGGTGAAATTGTGTGGCCAGTCACCGCTACAAACACCAAACAGCTGTGACAAGACATCAGTAACCGTGCCCGGTGAAGGCACCTACACAGTAAATACGAACGGAACTGTCACATTCGATCCCGAACCAACATTCACAGGCACCGTCACAACTCCGGTGAC
>DCZD01000032.1:721-901 GCA_002331255.1 Acidimicrobiaceae bacterium UBA2093
GACGTACCAGGTGGCTGACACTCTTGACAGAACCGTCCACGCGACCATCACCCCAACGGTGTCCGCACCGGCTGCCCCAACAGCCACACCCGACACCAAGCTCGTGGTACCTGGTGGAACTGCAACCTTCACCACGATTACAGGTACTTCTGGTCTCGCGACCGGGACGGGGTTAGTGAC
>DCZD01000032.1:1148-7625 GCA_002331255.1 Acidimicrobiaceae bacterium UBA2093
CCGTCACCATTCCGGGCGAGGGAACTTTTTCGTTGAATCAGACAACCAACATTGTCTCCTACACGGCGCTCTCCACTGCGACAGCAGGAACAAAGTCTGCTGTGACGTACCGCGTCACCGATGTGCTTGGTCAGACTGCCTCAAGCACTCTCACTCCCATCATTCCATTGCCGCCTTCGGCCACTGATGACACATCAAGGGATGAATGGGATGTCAACCAAACCTTGACACCGCTCGCCAACGACACATTCCTCGCTTCTGTCCCGGCTGATGCATCAACAATTCGCCTGTGCAGTGTGTCGCCAGTGCAGACACCAAACAATTGTGACAAGATGTCGGTGACAGTGTCGGGTGAGGGCACATACACATTGGGCACAAACGGGACAGTCACATTTGACCCTCTCCCGACTTTCATTGGAACCGTAGCTACGCCAGTCCGGTACCAAGTAGCTGACGTTCTCGGCCAGACAGTGTCTGCGACGCTGACACCGACTGTGGTGCCACCTCCGATTCCCCAGGCTTTGCTGGACACCGGAAGTGCGATGCAGGGTCGTGTTGTGAAACTGCAGCCGTGGCTGAATGACTCGGCAACAACCGATGCAGTCACAACTTCTAGTACTTCGCTTCGGCCTGTCTCGTTGGTTCCATCAAGCATCCGGTTCTGCGGAACCCAGAAGATGGCTACGAGCAGTGCGGTTTCTCCTAAACCAGAAGCGTGCACTTTAACGAGTTTGACAACCGCAGACGGTAAGTACACGGTTGATACCAAGACCGGTGTGGTCACATTCGTACACCGCAAGGGGTTCGTCGGCCAGGTGACAGAACCCGTGACTTACCAGATTGCGAACAACTGGTCGGGCAGTTACGGACCCGGGTTGACGACTGCAGAACTCATCCCAACCATCATCCCGCCAAACGTTCCGTCGGTTTCTGTCGGTGATTTGGTTTGGCGTGACCTGAACGGTGACGGGTACCAGGGCCCAGCAGATTACGGCATCGCTGGCGTAAGGGTGTCGCTATTCACGGCTGGAGGCAAACCAGCCAGGGATCTATCTGGGGATCCAGTGGCATCGTTGGTCACCAACAAATATGGGAAGTACCGCTTCACGAACTTGCCGGCAGGCAAGTACATGGTGCGTGTCACGTATCCACCTGGTTACCGCTCGACCATTCCTGACCTGCCTGGTAGAGAGAGAAATTCATCCACGAATATGGCTGTCTCCCGTCAGCTTGCGATTGGTGAAGTTGATAACTCGCTGGACTTTGGGATGGTGCCGAAAATGAAGCGGAGCTTGGCTTACACGAAGTAATCAGGGGTTGTCGTTGACAACGCTTGTTACTTCTGCAGCTAGTTGGCGCAACTTCTCGAACTTGACGTACAGCTCACCGGCTTGTGCCTTTGCATCGTCGATTATCCGTTCAGCTTCGATCTGAGCCATTAGTAGAGTTTCTGTCGCATCGTTAACCGACTTTGACCTGATCTCCTCTACCTCTTTGTCGAATGCTGCCCGCTCCTCAGCGAGTTCGGCGCGGGCAGCATCAATGTCGGCCGCAGTCGAGTTCCGAAGGTCCTCCGTCTCGAACGCTGCAGTGTCACGCATCCGTTGGGTGTCGCGATACACCTCAGTAATCAGGATCGTCAGCAACTGAAGAACCTCTTGAGTGACCAGGGTCTGGAAGTCATCCATTTGCTGCGCAACATCGCGGAATGCCTGTTCGACATCACTTGCTTTGTATCTTCCTCGACGGGGCTTCAGGTCGGGCAACACTAGGGCCCTCTGTTGGTTCGACATCTTCGAGACGATGACCTCGCGGGCTATCTCCCCAGTGTCGTTTGATGTGAGATCAATTTCATTAGCCATTGGATACTCCTCTGAGGAATGGTTTCGTGGCACGAAGACGTCCGCGGACAATGAGCCGCTCATTCGTTGTGCCGATTGGTGTACAGGTGGTCAGTGTTATTGAGTCGAATCCGATGTAACCAATGACGGAGACATCGCTCGGTGACACATTGAAAGTCGGTGCGCCCTCTCCATTTGGAATTACCTCGTAACGGTTGATGTTGTCTTCGTGCACGACAAAGATTGAGTCGGCGACTTGCATGCGATCGAGAAAGTAGAAAGGGGCCGGCTTAGTTGTGCGGTGTCCCGCAAGACCAAGATTTCCTTTGTCCCCGAGCGCAGCAGTGGTTCTGTACCACCCCACGCCCCTACCAAGTTCTGGATCAGATACGCCATTCAGAATGCGCATACGTAAGTGCAACCGTGGGATGACTAAATATGGTCTGCCGTCGTCCGGGATCCCAGCCAAAAGAAGAGACTCGGTTGTGTCGGTCATGGGCTGCAGCACACCGTTGGGTGATGCCACTGTCATAGCCTCTAGTGGGACAGGTGGTTCGACGCGAGTCGCAAGCGGTGATGTATCCGTTATCAATTCAGATGACTGAAGTGGTTCGGCTGCTAAAGCAGCATTGCCGTGCTGTTTCGAACTTTCAGAGGCGACGATAAATGAACCGATCACCAAAAGGACGCTGGTGAAGATGGTCGACAAGGCCAAGTGTGTGGTTCTGGCAGGCGTCGAGGACGACATTGACCGACCTGCAACGAAAGCGTGGGTAAGAATTCGGCGCTCTCCATGGGCCCGATTGACATGAATCGTTGCCGTGGACCACGACGAATTGGGTTGCACCTCAAACGACAATTCATGCAGTGAGTGGGATACGCCGGTCTGGACAGTCCCCGGTGGGCAACTTGCCATGGTGGCTGCCCGAAGTTGCAACGTAACAGTGGTCGACTGACGGCTCTGGGTGCGAACTCGTGCTCGTACCTTCAGTGTGGATAGAGCCGATGATTTAGGAGATTTGGTCCGAACCCGAATGTCGACATGGCGAGTTCCCTGCGCGTCCAGAATGCTGGCGACAAACCGCTCCACCGCGGTGCACCGTAGCATCTACCTTATTGAAATTAAGGTAGATACACCTTGGATCAACCGGCCGACGCGACTCGTATAACGAAGACCATCGAATTCGGGGGAACCGAAGCCCCCAGCGACCCTTGCCTTGCTGGGTGAAAACTATTCTCATGCATATGTCGGGGCTATCACCAACGCGGTCTCGAATGATCGACGCAGCGATCGAGATGATAGAAGTCGGCGGTGAGGCATCAGTTCGAGTGGCGTTGGTCGCATCTGCACTCGGGGTGTCCGAGCCAGCGGTCTATCACCACTTCGAGAATCGTGCAGAGCTGGTTACGGCGGCGTACATCGTGTGGTACGAACGAAACCTTCTGATGGATCCTTCACCCGAAGCCGTGATGCGAATGGTTCAAAGTCGCGAGGACTACGAGAGGTCTTTCAGGATGACTCTCGAGTGGAGTTTTGCACCCGAGAGGGTACGGGCACGTTCGATTCGTGTCGCCGTATTGGGGGCTGCCCAGACCAATACCGAACTTCGGTCTGCGATCAATGACATCAACGTCAAATTCCTAACAACTGTTGCCGACAATATCCGAACGGGCCAGTCAAATGGCTGGGTAAAACTCGACGTCGATCCAACCGCACTGGCCTTCTGGCTGCACGGACAACTCACTGGCAGATTTTTTGCGGAGATGACTGACGGCCACGTTGACCTAGATGCCTGGAACGCCATTTCGACTCAGGCGGTTCTTGCATCCATTCGGCCAGACTGATTCAGTCATCGTCAACTCCCATCGTTACGTCGTGCGACTTAGGTCGTATCTGACGTTGATGTTTGACGACTACCCCACATGGAAGTGACGCACCCGCAATAGCCTTCAGCCACGCGCGTTTGGAGCAGTCGAACGTCGAGCCGGAAAAATTTTAACCTTCGTCAAAGACCTACTTTGTAATCGTGCTCCGCAAGAAAGCTCGGATTAAAAGATCACGTGGCTTTGTTCGGCTTCTCATCGTGACTTTCTTGGTGACATCAACAGGTCTAGATGGAAACTCTTCGCGCGTGGGTGCAGCACCGGCGACATCACCTACATGTACGAGTGGTGTGGGCTTCGGCGGTCAAGTTTCATCCGATGCACTCTCTCAAGGTGGTCATGGTTGCGTTGTCATTGAGTACAACTCGCAATTCGAGACGTTCAACTTCACGGGCGTCATTCAATCATGGACGGTTCCGACAGGCATCACTTCTGTTGTGTTTTACGCCATCGGTGCTGGTGGCGGCGGCGGACGTAGTTCCACATCAGCATCAGGTGGCGGTGGTGGATACGCCACGGGAACATACGGTGTAACTGCAGGTCAAGTGTTCACGATCATTGTCGGTCAAGGTGGAGTTAGGCAGAGCCCCGCAGATGTTGCCGTCAGCACCAACGCCGAGGAAAGACGAAATGCGAGCTTCGGTGGTGGAGCATCAGGTCAAGGAACGACAACGTATGGATCTTCGTTCGGCTCCGGTGGTGGACGAAGCGCGGTTCGTCTCGCGAGTGACACTGATGACTTGTTGACCGCTGGTGGAGGCGGTGGCGGTGGCTATACGTCTAGCGGTGGTGCAGGCGGTGGACTTATCGGTGCCTCGGGATCTGGGTCAGGTGGACAAGGTGGCACACAAGTGTCCGGCGGCGCGACACACCCGACCGAACCAGGTGTCGCAGGAATCAAATACGCAGGTGGATACGCAGGAACTGTTCTTAGTGGAAACGCTGCCAGTGAAGGTGGTGGCGGTGGCGGCGGATGGTACGGCGGAGGCGGAGCCGGTGACAACGGTGGCGGTGGCGGTGGCTCGAGTTACATCGCACTTCTCACCAACGGAGCAACGTCAGCCGGAAGTGGCCGTACGCCCGGCATCGTCATTCCATCGAATGCCGCTGCACCGACAATCTCGGGAGCGACGACAGTCGGAGCAGTTCTCTCCGCAACAGCCGGTATGTGGTCAGGTACAGGAGCACCGTCATGGTCGTGGCAGGTGTCAAATGATGGAGTCACATACACCAATGTGTCTGGTGCGAACACCAACGCACTCACCGTGGCAGCCCCGGGCTACTACCGCGCGGTCGAAACCCACACGAACATCATTGGTGCCACCACTGCGACGTCGAATTCAATTCGGGTCCTCGCGCCGGTCGTCATTTCAGCACCGTCGACGCCTGATCTGGCGACTTCTTCAGATTCAGGTGACAAATCTGACGACAACGTCACCAATGACAACACCCCCACACTGCATGTCTCCGGCACAAGTACTGGAGACACAGTGACGGTCACCGCGACGAAAGGCTCCGACAACCGTTCGTGTGTCTTCACCGCGATGTCCTCTGTCACATCGTGTGATCTGCCATTACTGGCGGATGGCAGCTGGACCGTGTCTGCTGCACGGGTCGACACCAGCAATGTGGCATCACCAGCATCGGCGACTCTCACGCTCACAATCGATACGGTGCGACCATCTAATGAGTCGGCCCCCACGGTCGCTTCTACGTCCACTTTCACTGTTTCGAATGCCGAACAAGATTCAACAGTCACAGTGTCAGCGACCAAAGGCACTGACGTTGTCGCATGTACCTATTTCTCGACAACGTCGTCGTCCTGCGCAATATCGACGCTCACACCGGGAACGTGGACAGTCACGTCAGTCATTGTCGATCGTGCTGGCAACGCATCTCTCACCAGTCCCGGACTTGTCGTGACCATCGAATCCGCAAGCACGACGACCAGCACCACCACAACCACAGTTGTGGCTACCCCAATCATCACTACGACCACATCGACTGCACCACGAATCTCCACAACTACAACCACGTCGACGCTTCCCAATTCACTCATTCCCTACGACTCAATCGGACGCGAACGAGTGACCGATGGTCCAGTAAGTGTGATCGGACTTCCCAAAGGTGGATGGGCGCGAGTTGAGCGATCAAACACGGAAAGCATCGTCACGACAAGCGATGGCTTACGAATTGTCCTTGGTGCGCAATCACAGGTCGAGCGCAACAGTCAAATCAATGAGAACGGCATATTGGTGTTCGAGCCCTCAGACCTCCTAACTTTCTCTGGTTCTGGTCTCTTGCCCGGGAGCCCAGCGTCTGCATGGCTGTTCTCCACACCACGCGAACTCGGGAAGTTGTCCGTCGATGCCACCGGATCATTCGACGAGTCGTATGTAGTTGACTCATCAGTCGAAGCTGGCGAACACACCGCACAGCTGATTGGCATCGCACCCGACGGCACTCTCCGGGTCATTGAACTCAAGATCGAGGTGCAGGTACCCGCCTTCGCCGATACGTCCGCAGTCAGCGCCACCAGCGATGTGAACGAATTGGTTCCTGAGAATGAACAACCTGATGATCAGCCTGTAGCGATTGGCCTCATTGCGAATGCTCTCGCGCTGTTGGCTGTGGCCGGACGGCCGAAGACACAGTCATCCTCCGGCGATGGAAACGGTGACGACGCTTCTTCCACCGAGGCGAGCGCACGCGAAGAACCCTCCTCTGCCGGCGATGAGAGCGCTCAAGTGGA
>DCZD01000032.1:8001-19690 GCA_002331255.1 Acidimicrobiaceae bacterium UBA2093
TCGTATCTACGCGCCATCACCGGTATCGGTGGGCTACTGCTTCCAGTAGCTGGAATGGTTCTCGGAGTTGTCTGTGCGCTTGCCATTAACCAGACAATCGCTGTGCCGTCTGCGATCCTTCTGATCTCCATTGCACTCATCGGCGTGTTCGACTCTCTTGCCGGTGCCATCTTCGTGGCAACCTTTGGGTTAACGACCGTCATCGGAGGCGGTCTTGACTCACTTGCTGCGGTTCGCGGATTTCTCGGCTTCGCCGTGTTCGCATTTGGCATACCTCTCGTCGCGGCAGCGACCCGGCCCTTTAGACGCACATCCCGTGACGACAGAGGCGCATGGACTCTCGCCGTCGACGTCGTACTTCTGTCAATATTCGGAGCGTGGGCGGCAGGGACCATGTACTCGATGATTCCTGCACTGATTGGTCAAGGCTCACAACCGACTGCACATGTCGACTCTGTCCACATCGTCGTCCTTGTTGCATTGCTCGTTCGATGGGCACTTGAGAACATCGCCCTCTCTTTGGCTCCACAGCGGCTCCGGCTTGTCGAACTGAAGGAGCACGAAGACCCATCGTTGCTTCAGCGCATGTTTGCCACGTCTGTACGTACGGTCATCTTCGTAATTGTTGCGGGCTCCTTCATCGGAAACAACTGGGCACTCTGGGTCGGGACACTGCTCTACATTGCACCCAAGATTGTTGGGGAATTCTCATCGAACTGGCCGAACGTCCCGATGCTCCATCGCTTCGTTCCCCGCAACTTGCCCCGCGTCGTATTAGTTCTCTTGTTTGCACTCTGGTGGGGCGCATTCATCAACAGTCAGTTCGCTGACTCTCCTGACATGTTGCTGTATGCCTTTGTACTTATGGGTGTCCCCTCACACATACTTGGTGTCATCGACTGGTTTGGTCGCGAAGGCGGCGAGTGGCCTTCAACCTTTCTTTCACGTCTTCTCGGAGTGGTGACCCTGGTTCTCGGATTTCTACTTGTGCGTGGCTACATTCTCGGCTGAATCAGTAGATAACTCTTCAGATCACATGAATCGTAAATGAGTGTCGTAGCGGTGTGTCTGGTGTGATCACATCGATAACACCAAAGTTCACTCCGTTTGGCGGCCCTGACTGAGGTTCGATGCACGTCGCATGCGCAGGCTCGTCGTAGATAACCCAGTGGTCACATGAACTCTCGAGCGACACATTGACATCCCCTATAAGAAATGGCTTAACGACACCATCGGTGAAACAGTCGTCCCATGGTGGTGATAACGGGTTCGTCACCTTCGCTGTCGTCGAATGATCATCCGCACGAACGTACATGGACCGAAAGGTGGTGTGTAGCGATGCCGGCTTCATGAACCACGGATGCCAGCCCACTTGTACAGGTGCAGGTTCATCAACTGCTACTTCGAGTGTCATGTGGACGCCGCCATCCACGACCGACACTGAGTGCGTCACAATGCCAGAGAAAGGCCAGCCTTTTGAAGTGAGCGCACTTTTCATGATGACAACATCGTCTGTCACGTCGACGATTCTCCATCTCGTGTCAAATGTTGTGCCGTGCAGTGCATGCGTTCCGTCATTGCAATCGAGACGAATATCCCGTCCGTTCCACAAGAACCGACCATTGGCGATTCGACCACACCATGGCACCATCGGGTAGCAGCCCCAAGAAAACACGCCATCGGCAGCATGTTCTGGACCGACCAGCAATTCAACCCCGCGGTGCATGATGTTCGCTAACCGACCACCGTGCTCTGGCGCAACGATCGCAGTCGTATCACCGACGGAAAGCTGAATCACGCGCATACGCTACTGAGCCTATGAAGCGCTTCGTATTGGCCATTGTCTGCTCGGTGGGGCTCGTTGCGTGTGGCGAAGCATCGTCTGACACCACGTCAACGGTCACGGACTCAACTGTCGCCAGAGATGCGACCGCGGAAACATCATCCACCTTGTCCTTGACGACGACCACCCTTGCAGTGTCGATGATCAACGAAAAAGCCATCGAGTGTGACGAAGATGCCATCGGTGCCGACATGAAGACCAAAGTCAAGATGGACAAGTGCACCGAGAACTTCGGTGTAGGTAACACCGACAAGAACACGTGGAACTGTCCAGACGATGGTTGCCGAGAGGCATCGCTATTCAAACGGGTGAATGGCAAATGGGGCACAAACACCATGTGTCGCAAAGATCAGCCAATGGTCACGCCAATGCGCCTGTGTTACCGCACAGACAAGGCTGCTGTCGCAACTGAAGACGACGTTCTCCCGCCGAAGATTGCATGCACCTTGTGGGATGCAAACAGCGAACTTCGATTCGTTTCCTTCACCGGATGTGAACCAAGTGCCGAGGCAATCAAAGAATCTCTAACCCGCAAGTGCCAGGGCGAGTGGGTGCAGAATGAGTACCTCCCATTTGAGACCTGCGATAGCGGCACCATGGTGAAGCGCGCACAGAAGGTCATGAAAGCAGCAGGTTTGACGACCGAGCTCGACGGCTTCTACGGATCAAACAACGCCAAGCAAATCGCCGACTTCCAAACGAAGAATGGCCTTCGCAAAACCGGCATGCTCGATATCGACACGTGGAAGAAGCTCATCGCGGTGGCACCGGCGAAGGGCACCGACCGTGACGGCGACGGAGTCATCACCCCCGACGAGATGTAGGTCTGCCACCTAAAGTGGCAGAAGTCGACGGGGAGACAACATGAGTGACATTCGGTTCGACGGCAAGGTCGTCGTCATCACCGGTGCAGGCCGAAACTTGGGGCGCGAGTATGCGTTGGCATTCGCCGCCCGTGGCGCGATGGTCGTGGTGAATGACCTTGGAGTTGGCATTAGCGACACCGATGGGAACGCCCCCCCACCTGAGGTGAACCCCGCAGATGAAGTCGTCGCTGAGATCATCGCAGCAGGCGGCCAAGCGGTCGCAAACTACGACACCATCGCGACTCCTGAAGGTGGGCGCGCAATCATCCAGACGGCTCTCACTGCATTCGGCACTGTCGACGTCGTTGTCAACAATGCCGGTCAGGTACGCATGGCTCCGTTCGAAGACTTTCCCGAAGAGAGCATTGACGCACTACTCAACACACAACTTCGTGGAACATTGAATGTCAGTCGCCCTGCATGGAAGGTGATGCGTGAAAAGGGCGGCGGACGATTCGTCAATGTGTCCTCTGGTGCGGCCTTCGGCGGCGTTCCGAACGGTTCGGTCTATGGCATGGCAAAGATGGGCGCAATCGGACTCACACGTGGCATGGCGGCCGAGGGAAAACCGCACGGCATCGTGTGCAACATCATTGCTCCGTACGCGAAGACCCGACCCGGTTCAGGTTTTGGTCCAATCCCTTGGTCTGAAGAACTTCAAGAGTGGTTACACCCCAAGTATGTGTCACCTTTGGTGTTGTGGCTCGCTCACGATTCGTGTCCGCACACAGGCGAGACATTCTCCGTTGGTGGCGGCTGGTACGCCGGCATGAACATCACGCTTGCCCCCGGACTCACCTCGCGTGACGATTCACCAGACATCTTCATTGGCCATGAACAAGATCTGTTCAGCGGTGATCATTCAATTGTCACTCCACACGCGTCACAAGCTGTTCGAAATTTGCTGAAGGGTTTTCGCGGACCTACATGAGTCGTCGGTTACACCCTGATGTCGTCCGAGCACACGACGATGCTGTAGCTAAAGGTCTCGACTTCTACATTGACCCGCACAACAAACTTCTTGTGATGACACGCTTACATCACGAAAGCCGTGGTTCTTGTTGCCACAACGGCTGTCGTCACTGCCCGTACGAAGACTTCGAGAAATGAAAAAGGGTGCGGGCTTGGCCCGCACCCTTTCCCTACGGAATGAATCTGTGGATTAGCCCTGCATTGACATTGGCAGAATTACTGCGTCGATGACGTGAATGACGCCATTGCTTGCCTCGACGTCAGCGGTGGTCACGTTTGCAACTGTTGCGCCAACTGTGAATGACACTGCGCCATCCTTGCTCGAAACGGTTAACTTCTCGCCACCGAGGGTGTCGGCCTGCATGCCATCGAGAGCAGCGGTGTCTGCTGCCAGAACCTTGCCCGAGATGACGTGCGCTTGAAGGACTGCTGTCAGACCGTCGAGGTCTTTGGCGAGTTCTTCCTTCAACTGCTCGAGGGTGGCACCTTCGCCGAGGAGCTGCGCTGCAAGTGCTTCGAATGCAGCATCAGTTGGCGCAAGAACGGTCAGCGGTCCTTCACCAGCAAGTGCGGTGTCGAGGCCTGCGAGCGTTGCGGCTTCAAGCAAGAATCCGAATGATCCATTTGCTGATGCAACTTCAACGATGTTGCCGGGTGTCTCGGCCGCCATTGTGGTGTCAGTCGCTGCCATCGTGGTGTCGCTGGCCGCGTTGTCATCGTCACTGCCGCAGGCGGCAAGTCCGATGACCATGACAGAAGCAGCCAAAGCTGCAATGAGGTTCTTTTTCATGTGTTTCTCCTTGGGGGGATGTGGGGGGTGAGAATTGCTCAGAAGTGACGCAAATCCCTTCTACAGACTGCACCACTAGTTCCAGCATGGTCTAATTGTGCGCTGAACAACACCTTGAATTGAACAGAAGTAGCATTGTCCCGCTATGGGATCGATTCGTACTCCGGTCGATGTGGACAGCCAAGAACACCTTGAGCTCATTGCCCGAGTAGGCCTCTCGTGGCGTGAATTACGCCGGGCGGCGACCACCACCCTCATGCGTGAACACATCTTTGGTACTGGCGACGGTGCACTCGAGCCAGGGCAAATGGACACTCTGGATCTGCTTGTTCAACAGCCCTCATGGCGTATGGGAGACCTTGCCGAGAAGCTGCGCGTTGATCCGAGCACTGCAACACGTGCCGTGCAACGACTGGTGAACATGGGGCTTGCAGAGCGATTGAGTGGCAAAGATGACGGCCGAGTAGTCCAAGTCGCAGTGACAGATGACGGCAGGAAAAGACACAACTTGGTCAGTTCTCGCCGATTGGAGTTAATGAAAGTCATCTTCAAGAATTTCACTGAAGAAGAACGTGTCGATCTTGCGCATCTATTGGAGAAGCTCGTCGCTTCCATTGACTCGGCACTGAAAGAAGTCTCCACCTAACATCGCATTCACGACACGGGCATGTCCCGAACAAGCGACACAGAGAGGAGGTCTCTGCATGGCTGATCGTGAAGAATTTGTCGAACAGGCGATGCAGTATGCGTCTCACCTCTACCCCGTTGCCCTGCGCATGACCCGCAATCGCTCGGACGCAGAAGACCTCGTGCAAGAGACCTTCCTCAAAGCGTGGCGGAGTTTTTCAACCTTCCATGAGGGAACAAACCTGCGTGCATGGTTGTTTCGCATCATGACGAACACCTTCATCAACAATTACAGAGCGAAGCAGCGCCGTCCGGAGGAAGAAGGCCTCGAGGAAGTCGAGGACTTGTATCTCTACAGGCGGCTGAATACTTTCGACCAGAGCCGCATGTCGGCGAGTGCCGAAGACCAGATGATGGACCTGTTCCCCGACGAAGACATTCGTGAAGCCCTCGAGGAACTGCCCGAGGTCTTCCGCATGCCAGTGCTATTGGCCGATGTCGAAGGCTTTTCCTACAAGGAAATCGCCGACATCCTGGATGTGCCGATCGGGACGGTCATGAGTCGGCTCTCTCGGGGAAGAAAAGCGATGCACAAATCGTTGTACGAGTACGCGGTGCGACGTGGCCTGACTCAACCCCCCGAAGGCAACGGCCGCACCAATCAATCGACCATCAACTAGACCCGCACTGGAGCCGCCACACATGTCGAACTGTGACGAGACACTCGAAGAACTTCAGCGGTTTCTCGACAAAGAGCTGCCCGATGGCATGTTGCAGACTATTCAGACACACCTCGGCGCGTGCACGGACTGTCTCCAGGCGTTTGAATTCCATGCCGAATTGCGCACGGTGATTGCACGAAAGGTGCGTTCAGAGGAGATGCCAGAAGGCCTCATGGACAAGATCCGTGGGTGTTTCGGCGACGACCTCACCGAGGAAAAGCCGTAGCGCGGGTTGCACGGCTACGCTGGTGCACATGTTCGCAGCACAACCATGGCATTTCTGGCTCGGCCTCGTTCTTCTCGTCGCGGGTGTCGGTGCGGTGTTGCAAGCGGTAGTTGGCTACGTAGTGAAGGTGACCGGTTCGAAGCATCCGCCGAAGCACCGCCAACCACCTGCACAGCAATAGGCACGTGCGAGTCACGTCGTGACTGATCACGGCGAGCATCCATTACTCGTCTCCCTGCTATCTCGCTGCACATTTCCTGCGCCAACGACGCCGGTGTCTGTCGCAGTTTCCGGCGGTGCCGACTCCATGGCACTTTTGTTACTTGCCTACGCGCATGGCCTGGACGTCACGGTTCATCACGTCAACCACCAACTACGTGAGAACTCACATCGAGACGTCGAAGTCATCACACCAGTGACTGAACGACTCGGTGTCGAATTGCTCGTGCACGTCGTCGCCGTCGAGCCTGGCCCCAACCTCGAAGCACGCGCGCGTGACGCCAGATACGACGTGCTTCCCCCCGACACGATGACCGGCCACACTGCGGACGACCAAGCAGAAACGGTGCTCATCAATCTGCTCCGCGGTGCCGGAACACGTGGTCTATCCGCGATGCGTCCCGGTACGAGACGTCCATTACTCGCAGTTCGTCGCGGCGAGACGCGGGCATTGTGTGCCGCGCTCGACATCACACCTGTGGACGACGAAACCAACACCGACCCAAAGTTTCTCCGCAATCGTGTGCGCGGCGAACTTCTTCCGCTCATGAACGACATGTCGCAGCGTGACATCGTGCCGTTACTTCTCCGTACAGCTGACATGCTGCGCGACGAACATGACTTCTTGGAAGACCTTTCCGCGACGATCGACCCCACTGATGCACGGGCGCTCACAGAAGCACCGGCACCGTTGGCACGCCGAGCCGTGCGTGTGTGGCTGTCACATCCGTATCCGCCCGACGTAGCGACGGTCGAACGAGTGCTCGCGGTGGCCAGAGGTGAGATTTTGGCCTGTGATGTAGGCGGCGGACGTGAAGTTCGTCGCTCGAAACAACGGTTGCACCTCACAACTATTGGCTAGTGTTGCATGGGGTCGTAGAGCCCCTAGTGACGACATCACGACAGATACAGCAGACGACAAGGACGACGAGGGAAACGAATGCCACCGAAATTGCGCGGAAAATGGGCTCTCGGAATCACCCCTCGGAACTTCACCTGGGTCATCAAGGACAAGGTCGCCATTTGCGAGCGCCCAGGTGGATACGGCGACAATCACCGTCGCGTGAGGCGTCAAGAGGAAATCATCTGGCTGCGCGAGAACCGTTTCGATTTGGTCGTCAGCATCATTGCCGCGCCACACAACCTGCACGCCTACCAAGAGTTGAACATGCCGTATCGGCACCGGCCACTGAGTGGCGCAGACGATCTCGATGCGTGGCTCCGTGTCTTCTACGTCGAGTTACGCGACCTCATCAACAACGATTCAAAAATCGTCATCCACGCCGAGGAAGTCGGCGATCGGATCGTGGGAATCATGGGTGGGTACATCCGTTGGAGCGGCATGCTCGAAGATCCATCACAGGCCATCGAGATCACCGAACGCATCTCTGGGCGCCAGCTGGACAGTTGGTCACGCGAACTGATTCTTCGGGTACACGAAATTCGTTGATCTCCTTCTCGGAGTCCGCGCTCGTATGGTTGAGGGTGTGAAAAGCCGAAAGGTTCTCATCACCGGAATGGGTGGCGAGCTCGGTTCGTTAATCGCATCGCGTTTTGAACAAGCCGACTGGGTCGGAGATATCCGCGGATTCGACATGGATCCTCCGCGTCGTCGACTACGTCATGCCTCGTTCACACGAATCATGCCCGGCGACATCGACCAGATGTCACAGTTCATCGTCGACTTCCAACCTCAGGTCATCGTGCACGTCGGTGTGTGGGAACCACATGCGCGTCTCGCAACGGACCATGCCCGCATCGCCACCGGAAACGTTGCACGCGCGGTTTTCGACACTGCACATCAACTCGACTCTCTGGAATCGGTTGTTCTACGTAGTGGCATCGAGGTGTACGGCGCTGCATCACACTCGCCACACATTGCTACAGAGGAAAACGATGTCGCACCGACCACGGTGTACGGAAAGATATGTGCAGATCTTGAAGCGCGCGCTAATGCATTGCATTCCGCCCGAGGCGTGAATACGTGCACATTGCGTCTCGCTCCCGTCGTAGGTCCGCATGTTCCGAGCCCATTGGGTCGCGTACTGCGTATGCCAGCAGTTCCATTCCATGGTCTCGGTAACCCTGCATTCTGCGTTGTCGAAGACACCGACGCTGCTGATGCGTTTGTGTCTGCAGGTACTCGTCAAGCGCACGGTGTAGTGAATATCTGCGCGAACGGTGCAATCAGTGTTCTTCGTGCAACTCTCATTGGACGTCGCGTACCCGTTCCGACAATTGGTCCTGCGTGGTGGACTGCACGCGCCATGTCTGGTGTCGCAGGCGCACCAATTCCCGATCACGTGTCCGAGGTGTTGCACAGGGGTCGACTTGCAGCGAGTAACGAGGCAGCGCACTTGTTGCGTTTTGCTCCGCGTCACACCACCACCGAAGTCATTGAACGACTGTACGAATGGCCAAGCATCGAACATGTTCCTGCAAAAAAGCAGGTCGCCTGATGCCGTTCACGAACGCAAGCGATGGCATTCGTCTTCACTATGAGGTCACTGGTCGACGCAATGGGCCGCCAGTGCTCCTCATTCAAGGCCTGGGGGCCGAGAAGAATTCATGGAACTTGCAGCGTGCAGCACTTGCTTGGCGGCACCGCACCATTGCGTTCGACAATCGTGGCTCGGGTCGCAGCGACAAGCCCACGGATGAGTTCACACTCGAACAGATGGCAGATGATGCAGTCGCAGTGCTCGACGCAGCTGGTGTCGAGTCGGCCCATGTAGTCGGACTTTCGATGGGTGGGGCCATCTCGCAGATCGTCGCCTTGAAGTACCCACATCGCATCCGTTCGCTCACCTTGGTCGCGACAAGTTGTCGCAATCATGCGTGGCGTGAAGAGCTATTGCAGACTTGGGCCGACAAGGCCCGTACCGATGGGCTCACCGCCATGAGCAAAGAGGCCGCGCGTTGGATGATCGGCCCACGCTCGTTCCGGCGCCTGCTGCCAGCCATGGGAATTCTGGGACCACTCGGGCTCATCAGCCCGGTTGAGGGTTTCACCGGTCAGGTCACGGCCATCGTCAACACCGACGACAATGATCTTCACGCGATGCTCGGATTGATTGCATGCCCCACACTTGTGGTGGTTGGCAACCAAGACATCCTCACCCCGCGAGGTGACGCAGAAGAACTCGCGGACCTTATTCCCACAGCAGAACTCGTTGTCATCAGTGGTGCAGCACACGGCGTGACCATCGAACATGCCACTACGTTCAATCGTATTTTGTTGTCTTTTTTGAAACGTGCCGAAGCGGCGTTTGTACCGCACAGTGGCGCTATGCAGAACGCCGTCTGACAGGCTCACTGCATGCGAATCGCCGTTATTGGCGCCGGACTCAGCGGATTGTTGGCCGCGCGCAACCTACGGCGTAGTGGTCACGAGGTTGTCGTTCTTGACAAGGGTTCAGGGGTCGGCGGTCGCATGGCAACACGACGAATTGGCGAAGCAGTTCTCGATCATGGCGCGCAGTTCTTCACGGTGCGAAGTGATGCGTTCGCGAGTGAAGTCAATGAGTGGCTTACTGAAGGCGTTGCTCGTGAGTGGTGCCGTGGTTTCGTAGACGTCGATGGGCATCCGCGTTACATGGGTGTTGGCGGAATGACCTCGATCGCCAAGTACTTGGCGCGTGACACTGACACGCACCTCGGCATCACTGTCACAAGAATTGACTTTGACGATGCCAATCGTCAATGGCAGATTGCTGCGCAGTCACGTGACTCACGCGCAGTCAATCTTGTTGCAGATGCCATGATCGTCACTGCTCCACTGCCCCAAACCATCACACTGCTTGGCCCAGTTGCAGGTGAACTTCCCGCAGACCTTCGCGATATTGAGTACGACCCGACATTGTGTCTGCTAGTGACACTGAGGCAACAAGTGCACGTGAGTGAATCTGGTGCACTGCAATCACCAGATGAATTCTTCTCATTCATATGCGACAACATGAGAAAAGGGACGTCGTCGGCGCCGAGCATGACATTCCATGTCGAGCCGACTATCTCCGCAACCAACTACGAGCAACCCGACGACACCTTGCACTCAATGTTGTTCGAGCAGGCCTTGACCTATCTGTCCCCCGACGACATCATCGAAGCGCACCTGAAGAAATGGCGCTATGCCACACCGCGTCGCACTCACACTGACTCATGTTGGGCGCATCCACATCTTCCACTCGTCTTGGCAGGTGACGCATTCGACGGCCCACGCATGGAAGGTGCTGCACGCAGCGGTATTGCCGCTGCGTCGGTGTTCAGCTGACGCTGTCGAGCAAAGCAACAGGTGCGTCACGCATGGCGCCGACACGCGTGGTCGACGGCAAGGCATTACATGCGTCGTGTGCTTTTGCCACGAAACTGCGTGCTTGTTCGATTGCCTTCTTGACGCCACCGTTGCTGCGCACAATGTCGAGCACCTTCTCGCGCTCTGCGTGATCGAGGGGCTTGCCCAGAATTCCGTTGAGTTCGCTCGCTGCTGGCCCACCAGCTGCGAGGGTGAGAATCACCGGAAGTGTGTAGACACCTTCGACCATGTCGTGGCCGGCCGGCTTGCCCAACTGTTCATCGGTGGCGGTGACGTCGAGTACATCGTCAACGACCTGGAACACCATTCCATATGCATCGCCGTATGCAGTTAGTGCGTCGATGTGCCCGCGATCAAAGCCCGAGACCAAACCACCGATGCGCGCGGCTGTGCCGTACAACGAAGCCGTCTTGCCATCAATTGACGCGAGATACGCATCCATTGGGCGAGCGACGTTATAAGTGTGACGCAATTCGAGAATCTGTCCTTCGCACAAACGACCGATCGTGCGCGCAAGCAAACCCGCAACTTCAGTTCCGAGCGATGCAGCAATCTCAGATGCTTTCGCCAACAAAAAGTCACCGGCGAGAATCGCCTGCAAGTTGCCCCACTTCGCGTTCACAGTTTCGACGCCACGGCGCACGTCGGCTTCATCCATGACATCGTCGTGGTACAAAGATCCCAAATGCACCAACTCACAGGCGATACCGCCCATGACTGCGTCGTCGGTCACGTCGCGGTCGTCAGCGGCGGAAGAGACCATTGTCATGACCGGCCGCAAACGCTTTCCACCGGCGGAAATGAGGTGGGACGCGATCTGCGTCAGGTAATCATCAGGTGTACGAACAGCCCGCAGGATGGCGTCTTCCACACGCGCGCGGTCGGCATCCATGCCGGGTAAATCGAGCAGTGGGGACCGGCTCACCATGTCAGGCTACGCCACCACGACATGACTGTTCCCAACCCTGCCGGTACACTTGGCATACGTCACCGACACCGAATAGTGCCGGACACAACAACAAGGTGGTCATCTTGTTCGAACGCTTTACCGATAGGGCCCGCAGAGTGGTGGTCCTTGCCCAAGAAGAGGCACGGTTGCTCAGTCATTCCTA
>DCZD01000032.1:19932-20115 GCA_002331255.1 Acidimicrobiaceae bacterium UBA2093
AAAGCTCTCGAGTCACTTGGCATCTCCCTCGAAGCTGTTCGTGCTCAGGTCGAAGAAATCATCGGTCAAGGTGGTTCTTCACCATCTGGCCACATTCCTTTCACTCCACGTGCCAAGAAGGTGCTCGAGTTGTCGCTGCGCGAAGCTCTGCAACTTGGACACAACTACATCGGCACCGAGCAC
>DCZD01000020.1:0-2157 GCA_002331255.1 Acidimicrobiaceae bacterium UBA2093
TCGATGCCGTGCATGTCTGGTGAAGGGAACATGAGTCCACAGTCGATGAGAAGCAACTCATCGTGTTGTTCGACGACCAGACAATTTCGACCAATCTCCCCTAGGCCTCCGAGGAAATAGAAGCGAACAGCGGGTCGCGCGATCGACATGATGTCGTTACTTGGCTGCGGCACGTGCGGCATTCAAGTTGGACAGCACACTGGTAGCCCGTTCATGCACAAATGCCGGAGCTGGACCCATCGGCAGGCGTGCATCACCCACATCGAATCCGTGCAGCGTCATCATCACTTTCGTCGGAATCGGGTTCGGTGCCTCATCGCCAGTCTCAAATGAGTAGCTCTCGAGCAGACGATCATTCACTCGGCGTGCGCGTTCGACATCACCAGCTTTGAATGCAGAAATCATCTCCTTGTGGTCGACACCAGACCAGTGCGTTGCGACGCCGATGACTCCGCTTCCGCCATATGCCAAGAACGCCAGCGTTAATCCGTCGTCGCCGCTGTACAACTCAAAATCCGCAGGTGCCTTCGCCATGAGGTTGGCGGTCTCGGCTGGGTTGCCAGCAGCATCTTTGACAGCGCGCACATTCTTGACATTGTGTGCAAGGTCGAGCAACGTCGCTGTGGAGATCTTTCGTCCGGTGCGAACTGGAATGTCATAGACGACGACTGGAAGTGAAGTCGCCTCAGCCATTGCGCGAAGGTGAGCTGCGATGCCTGCTTGTGACGGGCGGTTGTAATACGGACCGACCGCAAGAATTCCTGCCACGCCAAGTTTGTTGACCTGCTTCGTGAGATGCACCGAGTGCGCAGTGTCATTCGAGCCTGTTCCTGCAACCACGGGAATGGTGACTGCCGATGCAACGGCTTCCCACAAGGTCAACTTTTCGTCGTCGGTGAGCGTCGAGGACTCTCCTGTCGTACCCGACACCACGAGACCATCGTTGCCGTTCTCCTGAAGCCAACGTGCAAGACGCACCGCTTCATCGATGTTGAGCGAACCATCACTCCGAAACGGAGTGATCATCGCGGTGAGGACGTCGCCGAAAAGTGCCATGACCATGTGAATGGTAGTGACTACGGCACGATGGTCCCTGCTCGATTGAGCAGGGACACGCGCTCAAGCTCCGGCGGCTGGGTCGAGGTCCTTGCCAAGTTCGAAGTTGTCGTACTCCGCGCCCGTGTCGACCCAGTCCTCGAACTGGATGACTCCGAGGTCTTCGAATCGACGACGCAACCATTTGTCATTGCGGTCGAGCAGACCCAACTTCTTGCAGTTCGGCACGATCTTCGAGAACAACATTTGCTGGAACAACTGGCGCTGCGGATCGTGGAGGATGAGTGGCGCCATCACGCGGGTGTCGATACCCATGCGATCCCATACTTCCTGCTGGAGGAAGCGGTCACGCATACGTACGCTCGCCTCAAAGGCGAATTCCTGGCGCTCTTTGATTTCGGCATCTGTCATCTGGCCATAGACCTCTTGGAGGCTCAAGACTCCGAAGGCAACGTGACGCGCCTCGTCGCTCATGACATACCGGAGCAACTGACGAAGCAGGGGCTCGTTCGTGAGCTGGTGCAGGAACCCAAACGCTGCGAGCGCCAAGCCTTCAACCATGATCTGCATACCGAGATACGTCATGTCCCAACGACTGTCATTGATGATGTCGTCGAGCAACAGGCGCAAGTGAGCATTGATTTGATACTCGCCACCCATCTTTTCCTCGAGATAACGGGCGAACACTTCGACGTGACGAGCTTCGTCCACAACCTGAGTGCTTGCGTACAACTTGGCGTCGTACCACGGCACTGTCTCGGTGATCTTCGCCGTGCACAACAAGGCACCCTGCTCGCCGTGGAGGAACTGAGACAACTGCCAACGACGGCCTTCGATTCCGAATTCGATCCATTCCTTGTCGCCCCACTTGGCGAGTGGTGTCTCTGAATAGAGGGTCGGGTCGAGTCCGGCGCCGAGCATCTGCTGGTCGTACGCGATCTGCTTCTCGTTGTCGACTTCAGTGTCCCACGGCAAGTCGGTTGTTCCGTTCCATTGACCCGTCTTTGCCTTTTCGTAGAGCTTCCGCAACTGTGGTCGTGCCAACGAGTAGTCCCACGTGAAGAGGGTGTCTGCGTTGTTCTTGACGACGTGGCTCACGGC
>DCZD01000020.1:2341-4520 GCA_002331255.1 Acidimicrobiaceae bacterium UBA2093
TCGACATCGTGGTTTGTGATCGACAAGATCGCCTCGACGTCATTGACGTCATCGCGACCAATCATGTCTTTGTTGGTGTTCTCGGTGATGCTCATGATTCCTCCGTGATGTTTGAGATGTTGTTCTGATTAATTAGTGAGTAGTGACTGTGGTACGTAGTAGCGAACGAATTTGCGAACACTGGCCTCGTCGGTGAAGTCGAAGTGTGTCGATGGGGCGAGAAACACCGAGATGACGAGGCGCGAGATGATTTCCAACATCTGCTCGGCTTCACTTCGAGGAATGAAGCGCTCAGCGAGCGGCGATAGGAACTCAGTGGCCGAACGCACGATATGTGGTACGTCGCTGATGGTGAGATGACCGAGGGTCTCCCCCGGTGCTGTCGCAATCATGGTGGCAAGCTCTGCATCCTCGCGCAGTTCAATTGACGCGACAGTGATTGCGGTGACAACAAAATCCTCGAAGGTGTGAACGTTCTCAACCCTGGAACGCAACTGCTCAAAGAACTCACGACGCGAAAGATCGCGCATCGCGTCAAACAGGACATCGCGTCCGCCGGGAAATAGTCGGTACAACGTGGCCCGCGAGACACCGGCTTCTGCACAGATGTCGTCCATCGTCACTTTGTCCCAACCCCACCGACCGACCGATACACGGGCCGCCATGACGATGGCGTCCGACGGCGAGTCAACGACTCCGTCGTGCACACCAGGGATGCGATGGGTCAGAGGTTGGTCATCTGTGAACAACGACACAGTGAGACACTAAAACGAAAACCGTCTCATTGTCAATGGGCTAATCCCGACCTAAAAAGTCGGGATTACGGATGTCCTTGCGATCGCCTCGTTGGCTTGAGTCAAGTGACAGTTCAAAACGTTAGCGAGGCGACACAGGTTGTCTCAGATGTCCGTGGGCAGCTTGTGGGCGGCAAATCGTTCGCGCAGGGTCTTTTTCGAGAACTTGCCCACGCTGGTCTTTGGTACCTCCTCGATGAACACGACATCGTCAGGCATCTGCCACTTTGCGAGTGTGGGCGCAATGTGTGCGAGCACATCTTCCTTGGTCATCGCCACCCCGGGCTCGAGCACCACACATGCGAGCGGTCGCTCTGACCACTTGCTGTGTGGCACGCCGATGACTGCTGCCTCGCGAATGTTCGGATGTGACATCAGCTCATTTTCCACTTCGACTGAACTGATCCACTCGCCGCCTGACTTGATGAGGTCTTTCGTGCGGTCGACGAGGCGAATACGACCAGCGACATCCATGGTGGCGACGTCGCCGGTGCGTAGCCAACCGTCGGCAGTGAAACTGTCTCCGGCACGCTCGTCGTTGTAATACGTCGCAGCGATCCATGCGCCGGACACTTGCAACTCTCCGCTTGTCTCCCCGTCCCATGGAACCTCACGAGTTGTGTCGGGTTCGACAACTCGACACTCAACTCCAAAGGCGATTCGACCAACAGTTGTGCGCAGCTCGGCTTTCTCTTCGTCAGACAACTCTTCATCAGCTCGCGACAAGGTGCACACGGCGGCGACGGGTGACGTTTCGGTCATGCCCCATGCCTGCAGAATCGGCAGGCCAGTCTGAGCGCGGTACGCCTCACTGAGTGCTTTCGGAACAGCCGAACCACCACATGGAATGGCACGCAACGAACGTGTGTCACGACCTTTCAACTCGGGCAGAACCCCCATCCAGATGGTCGGAACTCCAGCGGCAACCGTCACTTTTTCTTCCACGATCAGATCGGCAATCGCTTTTCCACTGAGGTCTGGCCCCGGCATCACGAGATCTGCGCCGGACGCGACACCGGCATGAGCAAGTCCCCACGCATTCGCATGGAACATCGGCACGACCGGCAATATCACATCACTTTCGCGAACTCCGACGGAATCCGCCATCATCGCGCCCATCGTGTGCAAATACGTGCTGCGATGCGAATACACCACCCCTTTGGGGTTCCCCGTGGTGCCGCTCGTGTAACACATGCTGGCGGCGAGATTCTCGTCGCTCACATGCCAGTCGACTTCTTGGCCCGATGCCAACAACTTCTCATAATCATGCACCTCGAAGCCGTCGATGGTCGCAGGAGCTTCACCTTTGCCGTCGTCCATGACGACGAGATGTCGGACAGTCTTGAACGTCGGCAACAGCGGCGCGAGCAGACCAAAGATCGACT
>DCZD01000042.1:0-31199 GCA_002331255.1 Acidimicrobiaceae bacterium UBA2093
TCTCACTGTTGAAGGTCGGCGAGGCGACATGATCATCTCCGGAGGCGAAAACATCTGGCCAGAACCAATCGAACGCATACTCAGTGCAATGACTGGCGTGCGAGACTGCGCAGTTGTTGGCGTCACCGACGCCGAATGGGGGCAGCGCGTCGTTGCAATTCTCGACATCGAAAGTGGTTCCCCTATGTCGTTGGAGTCCGTTCGCGCAACAGTCAAGGAACGTCTACCGGCTTTCATGGCACCGCATGAAGTGTTCCATTTGCCAATTCCTCGTACTCCTTCGGGAAAGATTCAACGAAATCGCATCATCGCCGACATAGATCGACAATCACGTGCCTAACGATAAGGCACCTTTGCCTCGTCGTTTCTGGATGCAATTTTCCGCCTCCGCTGTCTCGAATCTCGGAGATGGCATGAATGCGGCTGCGTTGCCCTTGCTTGCAATCATGCTCACGAACGACGCACGTCTCATCAGCGCAGTCACCTTCAGTGCAATGGTGCCCTGGCTTGTCCTCAGCCTTCCAGCCGGGGTGTACATCGACCGCTGGAACAGATCCCGGGTCATGGTGGTAGCAAACTTCACACGAGCAGTTGTCTATGCCGGAATCGCTTTTGGAATCGCGACTAACACCCTGAGTATCTGGGGGCTATTTCCATTACTAATCGTCATCGGCGCATGCGAAGTCTTCTTCGACATGTCCTCGCAAGCCTTCCTGCCGTCACTTGTCAATGCAGATCAACTGCAGAGAGCTAATGGACTTCTCTATGCAATCGAGGTGGTCCTGAACTCATTTGTCGGCCTACCGATCGGTGCTTGGCTGTTCGTGATTGCCAGTGGAGTTCCCTTCGGAGTAAACGGTGCGTCATTCGCACTAGCAGCACTGATTGTCGCACGCCTATCTCGCAACCTTCCCATTACTACGTCAGCCGCCAACGCAACACCCACGCGCTTCAAGGATGACTTCGCTCAAGGCATCACGTGGCTCTGGCGACATCGCCAGTTACGGACCCTCGCACTTCTACTCGGCGTCACGAATGGTGCCCTCACGATGAGCGAATCCATCTTTGTGAAGTTCGCATTTGAATATCTCGGCGTCGGACCCCGCGGTTACGGCCTGTTACTCGCATTCGTGTCTGCCGGCGCCATGTTCGGTGGGCTCGTGGGCGACCGCATCGCCAACCGACTAGGTGCAACGGGTGCAATCATCTTTTCTTATGCGATCTTTGCGAGCACCGACTTTGTCCGCGCACTGTTCCCAAATATTGCAGTCGTGGTCGCAATGTCAATAACCATGGCTCTCGCGGGGACGGTCTGGAACGTGGTGACGGTCAGCTATCGACAACGCATCATTCCTGCACATTTGTTCGGCAGAGTGAACAGTGCATACCGCTTCATCGGTACTGGTTCAGTTGCTCTCGGAGCGTTAATCGGCGGACAACTGGCTCATCACTTCGGCCTTCGTGCACCGTTTTTCGTCGGCGCCACGGTGACTGCCTTCGCGCTCGTTCTTGCATTGCCAACTCTCTTACGAGATGACTTCGTTCTGGTCGAGGCACCAGCGACGACCTGACGACACATGGACTAGGTGCTCTTGGCTCCTGCTCCACCGTCAATGACGTAGGTATCGCCGGTGATCCAACTGGCAGCATCTGATGCCAAGAACGTCGCCAAATTCGCGATGTCTTCTGGCTCACCAAGTCTCTTCGTGGGAAGTGCGGCCGCAAGCTTGTCACCCCAGTTCTCGACCAAAACGCCCGCAAAATCAGTCTTGACCAGCCCAGGAGCAATCCCGACAACACGGGTCGGACCGAGTTCGGCGGCCAATTGTCGGGTGTAGTGAATGAGCGCGGCTTTTGTGAGGTTGTAGACGCCAAGACCTTGCTCGGCTCTCATGCCACCGACCGATGCGACGTTAATGATGACACCTGGCTTCTCCTTGAAAGCCGCACGCCACACGGCTTGACTCCAGAACACTGGTCCCTTCAAGTTCACTTGAAAGGTCTTGTCGTAACGCCCCTCATCGACATCCATCGTCGCGCCAAAATAAGGGTTGGTCGCAGCGTTGTTGACCAGAATGTCAAGGCCGCCGAACTTCTCTATGGTCTCGCGCACCACCTCGTCAGCAACGGCGACGTCTCCCACATTTGCTGCACGCACAGCGACCGTTCCGTTGATGCCCTCGGTGGCTGACTCGTCGATCTTGCGTGACACCATCATCACTTTGGCCCCCGACTCTGCCATGGTCTTTGCCATCGCGTGACCAATACCCCGCGACGCACCAGTGATGAGCGCCACCTTGCCTTCAAGTGAAATGTGCATGCGCGCGACGCTAGTCGCTCGGAACGACCGGCGACACTCTGACCGCGACGATGCGTCGCCCAGCTACTTCTTCTGCCGCGAAACGCCAGCCACCTTGCTCGACAGCTTCGCCGATGACAGGAACGTGTTCGAGTGTGCCAAACAGAAAACCAGCGATCGTGTCCCACTCTTCGTCAGGCAGACGCGTGTCGAAGTGTTCGTTGAAATCTGTGATGCTCATCGCTCCAAGCACCAAGGTGTCGCCATTTGGCATCGGCCGGATCATCGTCTCGGTCTCGTCGAATTCGTCGACTATCTCGCCAACCAACTCCTCGAGACAATCTTCAAGCGTTACCAACCCGGCAATACTTCCGTATTCATCGGCAACTATTGCCAGGTGGAAGTGTTCGCGCTGCATGTCCCGCATCAACTTGGAGACTGGCTTGTTCTCAGGAATGACGATGGCTCGTCTCACAACTCCGGCCACAGCAACGCCCCCATTGCCAGCGCGAACTTCTCTCATCAGATCCTTGGTGTAGACGATGCCGACAATGTCCTCGTGGTCGTCCATCTCTCGAAGCACCGGTAGGCGGCTATACCCATCGCCCATCGCTACGTCCAAAGCGCGGTCGATGGTGACTTCATGATCGATCGCAACGACGTCAGGTCGTGGTGTCATGATTTCGCGCACCACCGTGTCCCCGAATTCGATGATTGATTCGATGAGCTCGCGCTCTTCATGTTCGATGACTTGTTCCTCGGCCGCCGCCTCGACAATGCCGAGAAGTTCTTGCTCACTGACGAAGGGTCCTTCCTTCAGGCCCTTTCCGCGCACGATGATGTTTGTGAGTCCGATGAGACCACGCGACACTGCCTGCAGTGGCGCAAAGCCAACTAACAACAATGTGAGTCGCGAGGTGCGCAGTGCGGCTCGTTCGGCATGCTGTACCGCGTAGGTCTTCGGTACTGCCTCGGCGAGAACGAAGAACACGACGACGTTTAACGCCACACCGATGATGACACCGGCCGTTCCGAACAGTCGTGCAGCAACCACACCGGTCAAAGTGGCCTGGACTGTCTGGCACACGTTGACTGTGAGCAGCAGCGGGTTGACCCAACGCTCTGGATGAGCGACCAGCTTGACCAACGCAACTCCACCCGTGGCACCAGAGTCAGCGAGAGCCGACGCTTTTGGCTTGCTCATTCGAGAAAGCGCCATTTCTGCAATTGCGAGAAAGATGAGAACGAGAAGCAACACGCCGATGGCGACCAGCATCCAGTAGTCGGCCGTTGTCGGTGCCGCGGCGATCATGATTCGTGCTCCTGTCTGAAACCTGAGGGTGCCGGTCCGCGCCAGTGGTGAGCAGTCAGATGCGCCAATTCCTGTTGACGCATGACAGCGGTTCGTTGTGGCTCATCATGGTCATGTCCGAGCACATGCAAGATTCCGTGCACAAGCAAGAGGGCCAATTCGTCGTCCGTAGTTCCGGCATGCTCAGGCGCTTGGCGTGTTGCGACGGCTGGACAGATGACAACGTCTCCGAGAATTAGCGGCGCATCGGAGATGTCGTGGTCCACTCGTGACGGTCCCCGTGTCACTGCGCCAGGTCCTTGCGCGACAGCTACTTCGAGTCCGTCCACGGGGAATGCCAATACGTCTGTTGGACCGTTTTTTCCCATGAACTGTGCATTCATTTCGGAGATCGCTGATTCATCGACGAATAAAACAGCGAGCTCCGCAGCTCCGCGTACGTTCTCTGATTGCAAGACGTCGAGCGACAGGCGCCTCCAGCGCTCGAGTTCTATCGGAACGTCGGATTGTTCATCCACACAGAACACCTCGGGCACACCGTCTCCGCCGCTGCGCAGAGGTGCTCCGAGGCTTGGTTTGCCTTCGACCATGTTGGAGTAAGTCTAATCCTTCTCGCGCTTGCTGGACTTACGAGTGGAGACACCCTTTTGTTCATAGGCCGCCACGATGTCTGCCACGATGCGATGGCGCACGACGTCGTCACGGTCGAGCTGCACAAACGCAAGACCGTCGATTCCTGTCAAGGTGCGTTCGAGGCCGACAAGTCCGCTTTTCCCGTTTGGGACGTCCACCTGCGTGGCATCACCGGTGACAACAACTTTTGATCCGAATCCGATGCGCGTGAGGAACATCTTCATTTGCTCGGGTGTGGTGTTCTGAGCTTCGTCAAGAATGATGAATGAGTTGTTTAAGGTGCGTCCACGCATAAATGCAAGTGGCGCAACTTCAACTGCTTGCCGCTCAATTAGTTTTTGCGCCGCTTCCGGCTCGACCATGTCATAGAGGGCGTCATACAACGGTCGAAGGTAGGGGTCGATTTTTGCCATGAGGTCACCCGGCAAGAATCCGAGTCGTTCGCCGGCTTCGACCGCAGGGCGTGTGAGGATGATGCGCTGCACTTCGCGAGCGTTCAGCGCTTGCACCGCCATCGCCACTGCAAGCCAGCTCTTTCCAGTTCCTGCTGGACCAATACCGAACGTGATGATGTTCTCGCGGATCGCATCGACATAGCGCTTCTGACCCGCAGTCTTCGGACGAACACTCCGACCACGGGCACCCTTTAAGACGTCGTCGGTCAGCACTTCGCTCGGTCGTTGGTCTGCGCGCACCATGGTGATGCTGCGATCGAGCACCGCTGCGTCGAGACGCTCGCCACGCTGCAAGAGAAGCACCATCTCTTCGAAGAGCCGTCCTACCTGATGAGCACGTGGCCCGCTGAGTGCAACCTCGTTACCTCTCACTGAGACTGCGACGTCTGGGAATGCGTCCTCGATTCGACGAACATTCGCGTCACGCTGACCCAGCAACTCAGCAAGGAGATGCGTACCGGGAACGACAACTGTGACCGAGTGTGCTGTCGTCGTCATTCCTTCGAGAGGCTACCCACAGTCTCTGGTGCCGCGAGCGGTTGCGGGGCGAAGTCCAGTGCGAAATACCTCTGAGTGTTGAGCGGCAGCAAGATTGGCTCAGCCACCATGCGCGCCAGTCGGTGCAACAGTTCTGCTGCCCCACCGCTCTCCGACGGCTGATTGAACTCAGGTGTGTCAAACACAAGAAGAGCCCCGTCCCGCGCCTCTGCGGCAAGCGCCTGGCGCGCCAGAAGTGTCATCGATCCGCGAGCTTGATGTGCCGGGTCGACTGTGACCCACACGACGTAGTGCACTCGCCCCTCGCGTAAATGATCGGGGAAATGCTTGGCGAAATACTCAGTGCTCAACCAGCGCGTTGAACGAATATCGGTCGACACCAGCGTCATTCCGACAGGTTGGTCATCGTCCCAGGCCACCCACAGCCTGTTACTCGCGCTGCGCAACTGGTCATCAAATTCCCCGCGATCGAGCATCTCATGAGTTGGCACTTCCTGGGCAACGGGGAGATACGAGCGGCGATAGAGCTGCCACAGACGTTCGATCAGCGAACGATCCGTTATCTCGCTGTGTCTGGTGACGTACATGGCGTTTGTCCGTTCAGTCGAACGAATTCGACAAAAGAACCCTCGCGGGTTCGAGGCTGTGCCTCCGCCTGCTCTAATTCTACGAGATGGTCCGCCACGTTTCTGGGCATCCACTACGGTTCACGTGAAGTGAGAAAGTTCTTCGGGGTCCTGTCATGGCTGGTGGCCCTCGCCGGAGTGGGCGTCACACTCACCCATCTCCTCGCCGGCCCGCCGCTCGCCGACACCCTGTATCTGGCAGCCACCGCAGCTCTTGGGGTGTCATTGGTCATTTCTGCCATCGCGATTCGACCCGATCCGAAAGTGTGGCCCTTCGTCATGGCGATCGTCGCCTTCTCGGTAGCGGGTCAACTCTTCGATGATGCATATGCACTCACAGACACCCTGCATGTGTTCAGTGATGCCAGTTTCTTCATCGTCCAATTCGTGCTCATCATTGGTCTTGTCATCGTGGTGAGCCAGCGCCTTGGTCATGACGCCAAGGGGGCTCTTGCCGACGGCGTGATCATCGGTCTCGGGGCCTGGGTTCTGGTCTGGGTGTGGTTATTGCAGCCGACATTCGGTGATGGCTCCGTGAGTTCCCTAACGACCGCATTTCGTGGTGCGACATTGGGCCTCAGCACCATCGTTCTGTTTCTACTCGCCACGTTGTTCTTTAGCGACGCCGTCAAGACCACATCGGTCATGCTCGGTGGGGCGGGCATCGCAGCGACGCTTCTAGGAGACGTTTTTTTCTCGGCGAATCTGCGCACAGACATCGATGTGTCCGCAGCAGTCGCAGATGCCCCGTACGTGCTCGGCTTGTTCTTCGTTGCTGCTTCGTTCCTACATCCGACAATCAGGGACATCACCGCACCAGCGACGCATCGTCAAGACCCACCACTTCTCACCCGTCTCGTGACCACGACACTCGCGTTGGTGTTGCCCATCGCCATCATCACCGCGACAGATGCACGCAACACCACTGACCGCGTTGTACGCACCATCAGCATTGTGGTTCTCGCTGCCGCGGTCATCACGCGTGTCATCCAGAGCGTTCGAGACAACGCCAAAGCGCAAGCATCACTTCTGCGTGCCGCTCGCCTCGACTCGTTGACGGGACTTCCTAATCGAAGCTTGATGCTCGAGCACATCACACAAGCGATTCAAGAGTCATGGAAGTCGAAGCGCCAGCCAACGGTGCTGTTTATCGACGTCGACCGCTTCAAGAACATCAATGACAGTTTGGGTCATCTGACTGGTGACGACGTCCTGTCCGCAGTCGCAAAGCGACTAACGAATGCCGTTACTCCGGAAGCAATTGTCGGACGAATCTCGGGCGATGAGTTCGTCGTTCTCGACCCATCGACCGAAACATCCACACAGGCCGTCTTGCTTGCTGAACGCGTCTTGGACGCCTTCAGAGAGCACATGGCACTTCGACAGGGCGACATGTTCGTGTCAGCCAGTAT
Source organism: Acidimicrobiaceae bacterium UBA2093 (assembly GCA_002331255.1). GTDB lineage: Bacteria > Actinomycetota > Acidimicrobiia > Acidimicrobiales > Ilumatobacteraceae > UBA2093. The sequence continues at coordinate 7,236 of DCZD01000042.1, forward strand.
CGGAGTCGCCATGGCGGAAAACGACGAGCAACTCACCGCCGAGGACCTGTTACGTCGTGCAGACACCGCTATGTATCGAGCCAAAGATGCAGGGCGCAACTGCATCGCTCTCTATCACGATTCGATGCTCGAGCGAGTGTCGCAACGCCTGTCGGTGGAGACTGCTCTTTATCGGGCTCTCGACCGTCGCGAATTACGCCTCGTTCATCAACCGATACTCGACACCGAGATTGGTCTCGTCATCGGCTTCGAGGCCCTCATGCGCTGGACCCGCGAAGACGGCGACGTGTCGCCCGCCGAATTCATTCCAATTGCTGAAGAGACTGGAACCATCGTGCCCATCGGCTCGTGGGCGATCCTCGATGCTCTCACTCACTTGCGCCGATGGATCGACAGTGGAGTTGTCGGGTCCCAGACAACTATGTCCGTAAATGTCTCACCGCGACAGCTGCACGACCCCAATTTCGTCGCAGTTGTCAGCGAGGCCCTGTCGCGCTCGCGCATCGCAGCTGACCAATTGTGGCTAGAAGTCACCGAGAGCGTCATGATGACCGAGCCCGAGCAAGCGCTCAGTTCGCTCCGTCGGCTCGTGTCACTGGGTGTTCGCGTGGCAATCGACGACTTCGGCACCGGCTATTCCTCTTTGTCACTGCTACAACAGTTTCCAATTCAACGCATCAAGATTGACCGTGTATTCGTGAACAACTTGGCAGAGGATCAGAGCTCGCAGTCACTCGTACGCACCATCATCGCAATGGCAGATTCACTTTCTCTCGACATCGTCGCCGAAGGTGTCGAAAATCGAGAACAGTTGCGCGCCCTATCCCAGCTTCGTTGCCACAAGGCACAGGGGTACCTCATCAGTCATCCGGTCTCTGTCGATGCCGTTCCGTCGACTGTCGCACATCTTGAAAACCACAGCGAGTGGTCTGCGCTACGGCGAGGGCGGCCCAGCTGATGTCAGCGTTCCATCGGCGGCACGAATGACGAGTTCAACGGTGTGATCGCCTGGTGACATCAATGTCGAGTCGATGATCGCCGTATATCCGTAGACACCTTCAGCCCCACTCAGTTCGCCGACAACTCCGGCTGCAATTCCGTCAATCACCAAGATGCCTTCAGTACCGGCCTGGAATGCGGCGCTTACGATCCCTCCGTTGATAGTCACCGCAACTCGAGTTCCCGGCTGCGCTGAAAGATTGACGAAGTCTTCTGGGCGACTGACTGTCCACTTGAGAATTTTGTCGGTTGCATCCTTCACGTCGAGACGCTGTCCGATGAGTCCCGCCGAAGCACCGACAGCCGCCACCGAACTGACCCCGCCATCGGATGGAACCACAGTGTCGTAATAGGCCACGCGGCGTTGGAGGTCCGCGAACGTTTCGGAGACCTGTCCGCGCTTGCCTGTCGCCGTCTCAATCGGCCGCTTATCCCGCTGCGGACATCCCCCCTGAAGAGACGAACCCAAGAATTGCCAGTCCGTCTCAACGTCGAGCACATCCACGATGGTCGGCACGATGTCGAGATTCGATGATGCACAATCGGAGGTCTCTCCGGACTGCTGGCCCGGGTACTTCACGAATGTCGGCACCTTGTAGATGTCGAGCACGCGATCGCGATCTTTCAACACAACATTCCTCTGCTGTTTCCCGGGCACAAAGGAAATCCCGTGATCAGCAGTGACGATGAACAACATCTTGTCCCACAACCCCGCATCCTTGAACACCTTCACTGCTTGCCCTATAGCCTTGTCAGTTCCGATGAATTGATGCATGAAGCGTTGATAATTGTCGCGCGCACCATCTCCGATTTCAGGATTACTCGTCGTGCTGTAAACCGGAATAGAAGTGATGCGCTGGTCCGGAGTCATGTACCACGGTGCGTGCGGGACAAGTGCGTGCACCAGCCGAAATGCGGTTCCGACTCTGTTCGAAGTTTCAACGAGGTCACGCGCGCCGTCCACGATCGCGTTCGCCTGACCAAGCGCGCCGGTCTTCAGCTGTTCAACAAAGCGGGACTCGACTGCCCCAAAGCCACCCCAACCATGCTCGGTATCTGGCAAACCGCGCCGTGAGTAATACGGCAGTGCCCGCTGGCCGTACACCACCAAGGCATCTTTCAAGAAAGACCAGAGACGCGACCCTGAAAACCCCGTCGCTTGTTCGGTATTGCTACAGACATCGCTAGGACACAGCGAAGTAACTGGCTCGACCGCATCGACATTCATTTTGTCGCCGAGCAAAGTAAAGATGTTTCGCGGATGCAAAGCCAGGAACGGGCTGTCGTCTTTCTCTGGGATCTTGGACGCCATGATTCCGGGCACAGCTTGATGGGTGAAGTTTGAGATCGCAGTGTTATCGCGATACCACGTGGCCTCGGAAGCCAACGCTGAGAAATTAGGGAACCGCTCAGCATTGATACGCCCGTCGGTGCCGAGCATCGCATACAGAGGCGCTTCATCCATGATGACCATGAACACAGGAACATCTGTGCGGCCCACCGACGCTTCAGCAAAAGTCGTCGCCCCTGGGAACAGGATTGGCTGAGCTTGAAGCACGAATGTCGCAAACACTGCGACAGCGACAACCGAGAGCCAACTGACCCACTGACGCAACGATGCTCGTGCGGCATATAGCCGAGTTAGGAGATACGCGAATACGACGCTCGCCGGATAGACGAAATAGTCGCGTTCTACCTTCAACCAGCGCAAGAGGACCATTCCGAATACAAATAAGAACAAGAACACAATCGTCAGCTCGACGGACCGATGCACGGTCGCTCCGAAACGAATGCTGAAACGGTCGACCCCCGTGGCGAGTAGCGCTGGCACAAGCATGACGAGCACGATGAAAACACCAATTTCTAGGCGTCCGACTTTGGCTGCGGAGAACACGGTGAGGTTGGTGCCGTACAAGTCGAGCAGCGGTTGCGACACTGCGATCGTTGCTAGTGCCAGATACGTCACAAATCGTCTCAGTGCCACCAAGCAATGGTGGCACACATGACACAATGACCACGTGGCACCCCCTCGACGTCGTCCCATGTTCGGCCGTTGGCCGCGCGTGCTGTTCCTGATCGGAACCGTGACCACGACACTGGCAGTTCACGCTGTCGATGCCTCCTCCACTACAACTTCCACCACCATCACCATGGTCGCCACGATCGGCTCGACTCCGACATCAACTTCCTCCACTGTCGCTACCCCAACAGCGCCAATCAAGCCGGGGGCGTTGTTTATTCTTGGCGACTCACTCTGTCTGGGCGCAGAAATCTTTGGCAAGTTGTCGACCACAGTCAAAGCATCGGCGAGATGGACCACGGTGGTGTCTGACTGCAAGATGGGTCGACGCGCTCTTGATGGACGATCCATCTTGACCACGACACTTGAATCCAGAATGGACTTTGCCGGGATCGTGGTCGCTTTGGGAACAAATGACCTGCTGTCGCGTCGCGAGAAGGCCTACCCGGCATGGATCATCGAGGAGATGATGAGTCGAGCAAAGGGGAAACCCGTTCTCTGGGTCGAAGTGACCTATGGCGGAGTTCATCCCGACTATGTCGGTCGAGCAAGACGGTTCAACACAGCGCTAGCAACTGCTGCGAAGAGATATCCAAATCTGAGCATTGCTCCGTGGTTCGACGCATACCCATCAAAGTCGCGTTTGTGGGAGCGCGACGGCATTCATCCGACAGTCCCCGGATACCGAATGCGCGCAACGTTTCTCGCCAAGCAAATCTCACAATTCGCTACCTTTGGCGCTTCATTCGCCACTCGATAACCGCATCGACTCAGCGTTGATTCTCCACAATCCAGCACGACATCACTTCGCTCGGAATGGGTGACAGATACCGCGAAGGAAGTACGGTTCACACCGTGCGCGCAGTCATCGCAAAGAACAAATCGGTCGAAGTCGTGGACATTCCGACACCGTCTGGAGACGGCACCCGCCTTCGCGTGACGAACGCAGGCATCTGTGGCAGCGATTTACACATTCTCGAATGGGGCATCAGCGACATCGTTCTCGGACACGAATTCGGTGGTCATGACGCTGCAGGAACCCTCTGGGCAGTGCGCCCAAAAAGCTCGTGCGGAGCCTGTGAAACCTGTGGACGAGATCTCGCCCATCTGTGCCGTGAGGCAACCAAGGACATGAACGGCATCTCGGCTCAAGGTGGTCTTGCCGAAGAGATCATCGTCCCAACTGATCGCCTCATCTCGCTGCCTTCATCAGTTCGCGCAGACGAAGTCAGCCTCGTAGAGCCACTCGCAGTGGTGATGCATGGACTTCGACGGGGTCACGTTGAATCTGGCATGAAAGCCTCCGTGATCGGCGGGGGAAGCATCGGGCTTCTGACAGTCGCAGCGTTGCTCCATCGTGGGGCGTCCGTCGATGTCTATGCGCGACACGAACACCAACGCCTCGCAGCAGAACGACTCGGTGCGATTGTCCACGCGAGCGATGAGCGCCCCGACGCGACGCATGACGTTGTGTTCGATGCCGTATGCAACCAAGACAGTTTTGATTCAGCGATCGCCGCATGCCGACCGTCAGGGACGATGGTCGAATTCGGAATGTTCTGGACTCCAGTCACGATGTCGAATGAAGTGATGTTCAAAGAAATCACCATTGTTCCCTCGTTGTATTACAGCCACGACCACGATCACGACGATTTCATAGATGCCGGTCACGTCTTGGGTGACTCACCAGACCTGGCCGACACGGTCGTCACACACCGATTCTCAATCGAAGATGCTGTTGAGGCATTCCGGGTGGCAGCTGACCGAAAGTCCGGATCCATCAAGGTTCACATCAACCCATGACTCCACCGTCAACACACCGAGCAGACCGCCTTGCGGCTCGTCTCGGAATCGAATACAAGTGGATTGTCGCTGTCGTATTCGTGCTTGGCCTGTTCATCGACATCATGGACACGACCATCGTGAATGTCGCCATCCCCACGCTGGCGAGTGAATTCAACGTCACTGGCACCGGCATTGAATGGTTGGTGCTCGGATACCTTTTATCGCTTGCGGTGTGGATTCCAGCATCAGGCTGGATCGGCGACAAGTTCGGAGCCAAGCGAACATTCCTATTCGCGTTGTTCATCTTCACGGTTGCGTCCGTGCTGTGCGGTACTGCGAACAGCCTTGGTCAGATGATTGCATTCCGGATCTTGCAAGGAGTCGGCGGCGGAATGCTGACCCCGGTAGGCACTGCGATGTTGTTCCGGGCTTTTCCTCCTCAGGAGCGAGCCCGCGCATCAACTGTCCTCATCGTGCCCACTGTCATAGCCCCGGCACTCGGCCCAATTGTCGGAGGTCTTCTCATAGACAACACCTCTTGGCGATGGATCTTCTATGTGAACATTCCCATCGGACTCATCGGACTCGTCTTTGGTGCATTGTTCCTCAAGGAGAGCAAAGAAGCGACTGCCGGAAAGTTCGATGTTCCCGGTTTCTTGTTATCCGGCCTTGGCCTTGCCGGGGTGCTGTATGCGCTCTCTCAGGCACCAGACCACGGTTGGCTGTCACCCTCTGTGCTCCTCACGGGCCTCGGAGGGCTGGCACTCTTTGTACTTCTGGTCGTGATCGAGACAAGGGTCGACCAACCAATGCTTGCGTTCCGGTTATATCGGGAGCGCATGTTTCGCAATTCGAACACGATCAATACGTTGTCGTATGGAAGTTTTGCCGCGTTCCTGTTTCTCATTCCGCAGTTTCTGCAGATCATGCTGGGCTACAGCGCCCTCGACAGTGGCTTGGCGACATTTCCGCAGGCACTCGGAATCATTCTCGTCAGTCGCATTGTCGGTCGGGTGTATCACACAGTCGGCCCACGCCGACTCGTGACATTTGGTCTCATCGGGTGCTCGCTCTGCAGCCTGCCGATGGCATTCGTGTCCTTCGACGTCTCCTCTTGGACGATTCGTGCTCTCATGCTTGGTCGTGGACTGACCATGGCATTTGCTTTTGTTCCCCTTCAGGCCGCAACCTACGCGAACATCACACCAGCCGACACTGGTCGAGCAAGTGCGATCTTCTCAACCCAGCGTCAAGTCTCTGCTGCCCTGGGTGTGGCGATCTTGTCAACTGTGTACATATCGCTCTCGAAACATGCTGGCGGTGGTGAGGTCACGATTGACGATCGCCTCACTGGGTTCCACTGGGCGTTCCTCGGTTCAGCAGTTTTGATGTTCGTCGGAGGACTTGTCGCCTTTGCCGTACTCCGTGACAGCGACGCCGCCTCGACAATGCACCCACAGCCGGCCAAACACTGACCGCACTCCCAGCGCCTCTGCGGCGCCGAAAGTTCAACGGGTCAAGAATCGTGCGATAACTGCGCGAGCCTGCTCGGTCTGCTCAGCGGCAAGCATGATGACTGGCCAGATGTGAGGCATGGTCGGCACGACATGAAGCTCACTGCGGACCCCCACACGAGAAGCCTTTGTGACAAACGTCAGGGAGTCATCCACCAACACTTCTTCCGCGCCCGCAAAGCAGAGGACATCTGGCAAGCCTGCGAGGTCGGCATGCAAGGGAGATGCGAGTGCGTGATTTCGCGGCAGGCCTTGCAAGTACGCATCTGCAGCCTCGTTCGCAGCAAGGCTCGAAAACATATTGTCGGTCCCGTCAAAGGCTGCATAGCTTGCTGCGGTCACTGTGAGATCAAGCCACGGCGACAGCAACACGAGCCCAGCGGGCAATGGCCGCCCAGCGTCTCTCGCAGCCACCGCCACCGATACTGCGAGCGCACCACCAGCAGAGTCGCCGCCGACGAAAACAGATGACGACGAAACAAGTTCGTCGTACACCGCGGCAGCATCGTGGAGAGCAGCCGGAAACGGATGCTCGGGGGCAAGGTGATAATCAGGCACCACGACAACGCAGCCGGTTCGCTGCGCAAGGTCAGTCGCATAGTTCGTCCATGTACGTGGTGTTCCAATGCGAAAGCCCCCACCATGCAGATGAAGTAGTGCTCGCGAAGCGCCCCGGTCACCGGCCACCAAGCACTCGACGCCACCAATGTTCATGTTTGCTAAAGGAACTCCGTCAACAGGTGGCGTGTCGAGTGCAGCTCTTTCGCGTCGCTCGTTCAGTTCTGCATCTGCAACACCACCGGTGCGTGTGGCCGGCAAATTCCATCTCTTCTCAGTACTCATCCGAAAAACACTCCCCCGTTAGGACGCAACACTTGCCCAGTGTAGAAACGACCAGCCTCGCTCATGAGATAAAGGATCGTCATTGCCATGTCCTGCACTTCGCCCGTCAGACCCAGAGGTGATTGTGCTGCGCGTGCTGTGAGATGCTCGTGTCGCTTCGCCTCGTCAAGGGTGCCATCCTCACGAAGATGAGTATTTCGCACCATCGGAGTATCGACGAAACCGGGCGCGATCGCATTCACTCGTATGCCCCTCTCGCCGAACTCAAGCGCTGCCGTCCTCGTCAATTGCATGACCGCAGCCTTTGTCATTCCATATGCAGCCAGACTGGGGTACGGCATCTCGCCACCTGACGATGCGATGTTCACGATCGAGCCGCCCTTACCCATCACCGACCCCGCTGCCGCGATACCCCACAACACACCGAGCTGGTTGACCGCGAGTACTTCGTTGACATGGTCTGGCGTGATGTCTTCAATGAGCGAGTACCGCAAGATGCCAGCGATGTTTGCCCATCCATCCACTCGGCCGTGCGACGCGAGCGTTCGCTGCGCAACACCCATCAGGTCCTCACGACGGCTCACATCGGCTACAGCGAAGGTGCACTGAAGGTTCTCCGCTGCAGCGAGTGCCTTGGTTTCTTCCATCACATCGGCATTGCGGTCGATCCCCACGACACGCGCGCCGGCCCGAGCCAGGGTCAAAGTGGTCTCCCGACCCATACCCATGGCGGCCCCGGTGACGACGGCGACTCGCCCGTCAAGTGAGAAAAGGTCTTCGATACGTCGATCCATGTCCGGAAACTATCCCAAGAGACGCCGCAGCCGTGAGAGCATCATTTGCAATCACAAAATTCCTTTTGCGTCAGCCACTGTTTGTGCGCAAAACTCTCACTGTTCGGATGTGGGGCGTTCCGGACGTATGGACGTGACAGCAAAGGGGGCACACATGGCAGCGCAACGTCGCTCGACCGAACCTCGTCCGGCATTGTCCGCCGAGCGCGCGATCTTGGTCGTGAATCTCCTTGTGGCGCATCCGAATGAGCGCTTTCCGCTCTCAGAGATCGGTAGGCGCACGAACATCAACCCGGCGTCACTTCACGCGCTTCTCGCGGTTCTTACCCGCTCCGGCTTCGTGACCCGACATCCGACGTCACGCACGTACGCAATCGGACCAGCACTCATTCCGATCGGAGACGCAGCGCGGCAGCAATCGCCGGTCATTCAACGCGCCATCGAATATGCGGACGATTTCAGTCGCACACGCGGTTTTGAGATGGCTGTCACTGTGCATACCGACTCCAACATCATCGTCATTGACACGGTCGGCAATGCGTCACCGTTTGGTAGTTCGCTGCACCCCGGTCAGGTCATTCCGTTAGTTCCACCACTTGGAACGATCTTTCTCGCATGGGAGAGCGACGAGCGTGTCGAACGTTGGCTGAAAAGCGCAAAACCAGCGCTCACAACGGCGGAACGCGAAGATCAGTTGGCGATGCTCGACGCTGTGCGCGCACGTGGCTATGGCGTCGCACTCGAGTCTCCCGCACGACGCGCGCTCGGCGAAGTCATCCGCGATCGCTCAAATCGCGGTACTGCCGTCGAGCTGCTAGCCGACCTAGCCCATTCAACGTATATGTTGCGCAATATGGAAAACGGTCGTCGGTACGACGTCGTCGGAATCTACGCACCAGTATTCAACGACTCTTCTCGCGTCGAAGTCGCAATAACTGTGGTTGGGCTTCCGTCCGGAATTAACGCCGAGGAAATCTCAGAAATCGCCGAAGAGGTTCGTGGAGCCGCGACGGTCATCACTAAACAAACAGGCGGTCGCACTCCGACCGCACTGAACGGAGGAAGGGACGTCGCATGAGCGCCGAAGACAATTCACCAGTACCCGACTATCTCAAGAGGGGGCGTGTCGATGGACGAAACTATGTCATCCTCGGCGGTGGCCTTGGTATGGGACGCCAGACAGTGCATGCGCTGTCGCAAGCCGGTGCTTCACGCATCATGGTGGTCGACATCGAACAATCACGTGCGGACAACGTGGCGGCCGAAATCCCCGGGGGTCTTGGCTGGAGTGGCGACATCACCAATCGTGACGAAGTGAAACGTCTCGTCTCCAATGCGGCCAAAGCTTTCGGTCGAGTTCATGGCATCGTCGACATCGTCGGAATGGCGCAATGGGCAGCACTGCTTGATCTGTCAGACGCGATGCTTGAGCGCGATTTGGACATCAACTTCCGTCACGCTTTTCTTGCATCACAGGAATTCGCTCGTCACATGATTGACAACGGAGGTGGCACCATGGTGTTCATCGCGTCGGTCAGTGGCAAGACATCAGCTCCGATGCATGCTGGCTACGGTGCCGCAAAAGCAGCACTCATGGCCTGGGTACAGTCGCTCGCCGTCGAACTCGGTCCACATCAGATCCGCGCGAACGCGATTGCCCCAGGAACAATCCTGACCCCGCGCATGGATGCAGCATTCACTCCCGAACAGCGTCGAGCCAACGAAGCGGTGTCGCCCCTTGGCCGGATTGGTCGAATGGAAGACATCGCGTCGACCGCCTTGTTCCTTTCAACGGAACATTCGGCGCACATCACCGGTCGAACCATCGTGGTTGATGGCGGTGTTCGTGCGAAGTTCCCCTACGGAACTCTCTGAGTCGATTTCCTCACCCAAAGGCCCTGATAGGCCTGATGAAATAGGGCTTCGCGGCCGTGGTCAGCATCTGAAACTTCCACTGCTCCATGTCCCACTGTTGACCGGTGGTGAAAGTCTCTAGCCATGCGGTGCTGTTGTTGTAGTCACTCGATGACCAGTAGAAGCCATTGGTGAACCCGCCGCGTGGCGTCTCAGCAGTGTGTAGGTACTTGAACATAAGGTCTAACTCGTCTTTTGATGGCAAGAACCAATCATCTTTCCCGCCGAAGATCAACTCGTCTGCGTAACGGGCTGCGTACTCTGAGCGCCGTCCGATTTTTGCGACAATGCGGGCTGTATTTGCAGCGCCCATGCCCACAGCTTTGCCAGCCACGCGTTGCTCCGCTGCGGTGAAACCTCCGCTGACGTTGGTGTACAGCATCGCCTTGTTGCCACGTGGCCGCCACGGCAGGCGTTGACCTTCTGCCTCAAGAGGAGCTGCTTCCAGGTAACGACCCCATGATTTCCTTACACCAGCGTCGTAGAACACAAGGCCTCCACCGGGGCCGATATCCCCGACCACGCAAACGCCACCTAGAGCGCACGTCGTGTCATTCGATGTTCGCGGTTCGAAAGGAGGAATGACTCCTACCCCTGCCGGAAATGCTCTCATCGGAAGGAGACGCATGCGCATGGCGCGAAAACCAGAACCAGAGTGCATGTTGCTGTGGTTGAACTGCTTGTTGCCAGAGATCCCCTTCACAAGTCCGTTCTCGTCTGTGTACTGAGTGCCGTCTTGGAACAATTGATAAAAGGCGAAGCTTGGAGAGCTCTCTGTCGACGTCCAGTGCGGAGCAGCCACATACGGCGCCACTTGTCGGTACATGCGACGGAAGTTGTAATACGTATCAAGCTCATCTTTTGACGGCAAGAACCAGTCATCGAAGCCGTTGATACGCAGTCGATCCACGGCCGCTGCGGCGTATTCGCCGTCACCATGCGCGGCGACAATCTGCTCGGTGTTGACTCGACCCATTCCAAGCAACCGCGAGCGAATGCGCTGACGCCGAGCCGTCATCTCTGCAGTATCGGCGTACACCGACACCGTCGGATTCGGACTCCATGCCAAACCTGCGAGGTTTGTCCCAACAGGTATGCCACGTGGAACCTCCAAGTAGCGACCCCACCATTGCAGTGAACCTGCGTCGTAGAACACGATTCCACCCGCAGGCCCGACATCACCCACTTTGCACGCGCCGCCCTTGTTGCAGGACGCAACGCCCGCGTGCACTGCATCCGAGTGAGTAAACGTGCTGATGGATGCGAGGAGCGTTAAGCCAATGATGACTCTCGTGAGCCGGTTCAAAATTGGGTTGGATGTGAACCTGGCTCGTGACATGTTCTCACCGTAACGATTTCTGCACAACATTTCTGGTCAGCTCTCCCGATGATCCTTCCACCACTGTCTCGCGGTGGACGCAATTTCCGCATTCGTCATGTGCGGCAGATTCAAGTTCCCCGTGCCAACAATGCGATGCAATACATCAGAGCTTCGTTGGCCACTGTGTTGCATGAAGCGTTCGACAGCATTGCCCTTGCCTTTTCCGTGGCCGACAAGCACCACTTCGCTTGCGGCTGTCAGCACGTCAGCGACATAGTCAAAGTACGGCCCTTCGCTTACTTCACTTGCATGCCCTCGCATCGCTTGAGCGGGCCGAACGTGTCGATGTGCGTGCTTCGGGTCGTCGCGAACAATTGACACAGTGGGGTCACCGCTGTCGTCATGGACCAGCCAGATGCGCACATCATCGTGCGTGATTGCTGCGACGACCGCGCGCTGTTTAATGGGTTCGACTGTCGATGAATCAACCATGAGGTCAACGTAGGGAGACGCATGTCCTAGTCCACGATGGGCGCAATCGCGAGTACCTCCGTCTCTCTCTTGTCTTGAACCATTGCCCCAACGCGTTCCACCGACATACCGTCGCAACATTCGAGAGACACACAGTCTCTTTCACCGAAAGGATGCGACATGACACTTACCCGACGATCCCTCTTCGATTTGGACTGGCCGACCTGGATGAACCAGATGGCCCCGTTCGAGCGCACCGACGCATGGATGGACCTGCTCAACGAAGCGGCCATCCGTGTTGAAGAATTCGAGATGGAGAAGAATTACGTCATACGAGCTGAAGTTCCTGGAATCGACCCAGAAAAAGATGTGGAACTTTCCGTAGCGGGCGGAGTGCTACGTCTGATGGTTCATCGCCAGAAGGAAAGCCATGGCTCGGATGCACGGCATTATCGTTCTGAATTTCGCTATGGCTCGTTCACCCGCCTCGTGGCGCTTCCAGTCGGCGCATCCGAAGAGGATGTCAAGGCCAAGTATGACGACGGTATTCTCGAAGTTCGAATTCCATTGAATGGGTCACAAGCTCATGAGAGACGAATTCCCATTAGCAAGCACTAAGACCATTCACGACGCATCTCTGGGACGACTTCTTCGAAGTACGCAGCCAAGAGCTCTTGGTCCCACGGTGGTCGGATAACGACGTTGATGAGGTCGGCTCGGTTTTCGACATACGGAGCAAGTTGCTCCATCACATCACTGGGTCGACCCATCAACGAACCGCCGATGATGCGTTCAGCACCTGGCCCCCACTGTGCAGTCAGGCGCTCACGAACCACCTGCGGATCGTCCCAACTCATGCTGAACGTCAAGTTGATACTGCGCTCTACATCGCATGGGTGGCGGTCAGCTTTCTCGCACCATCCGTCGAGGATGGTGTTCAACTCGCCGAATTTCTCCGCGGTGATATAGGCCGCGTTCCAACCCTGTGCGTACTGACCCGCCATACGGAGCGTTTTGTTCGGCCCCACGCCACCGATCCACAGCGGCAACTTCCCCATCGGGGCGGGCAACATGCTCGCCTCTTCGAGCATCACGTATTCTCCGGAGAAGCTCACTCGTTCTTCGCCCTGCTTCCACCGGTCGACGACTTCGATCTGTTCTTCGAGCATGCGGAATCGTGCACCTTGCGACGGGAAGTGAATGCCATAGGCACGAGCCTCTCCGTCATGCCAACCACTGCCAAGACCTGGTTCGAATCGTCCACCGGACAGATGGTCGAGACTGACGAAGCCCTTCATCAAAACACCGATGTTTCGATACGCAGAACAGAAGACCAAGCAACCAAGGCGGGCTCGCTTTGTGTCGACGGCGAGCGCCCCGAGCAAAGAGAATGCCTCGAAGTGGGGCTGCGTACCACCTTCCGGCGGTGCCTCGTATAGATGGTCCCACAAAGAGATCCAGTCCGCACCAGCGCCATCGGCATAGGTCCATAGATCTCGAAGTTGCTGAACGGTGGCCTTCTGTTGACCGATGTGAATTCCGAACTTGACAGCCATTGCGCCCCCTAGGTGTGTCTTTGCCTCATCGTAATTGCACGTTGACGTGGGCGGACCAGCCGGCCCACACCGACGGCTGACGATCACGACATGCTCGCTACTCTCATTCCATGGCTTTTCCTCCTGGTATCGGCGTCATCGACCTCATGATCGGCTTGCCGAAGAAGAACGCTTCGGACCATTACAAGTTCATGGGTGATGCCCTGAAAGATGACGAGTCGAAGAACATGCGCATGCCTGCGCAGTACATGTTCAAAGACGTCCCGCAAGATGTCGGCGACGCAGCCGACCCCGTGAAGCTCTTGATTGCGGACATGGACCGCTGTGGAGTCGCCATGGGGATGCTGCACATGGGCTCTCCCGAATCTGAACGAGCACTCAAAGAGCATCCGGACCGAATCATTCCGTGCATGGAGATTGACCCAAACGACATCATGGGCTCGGTGCGCAAGATGCGCGAGGCCCACTTGAAGTGGGACATCAAGGCAGTGACGTCATTCCCTGCCGGTTACATGCCTCAAGTGCCCGTCAGTGATCGCCGTCACTACCCCCTCTATGCAGAGTGCATCAATCTGGACATCCCGATGATTATCAATGCAGGCGTGCCCGGACCTCGTGTGCCAATGGCTTGCCAGCACGTCGACCACTTCGATGAGGTCTGCTACGACTTCCCTGAGCTACGCATAGTCATGCGACATGGCGCAGAACCGTGGGAAGCCACGGCGGTGAAGCTCATGTTGAAGTGGCCCGGTCTGTACTACATGACTTCCGCCTTCGCGCCGAAGTACTACCCCAAGGCAATCATTGACTATGCAAACTCTCGTGGTTCGTCGAAGATCATGTACGCGGGTTACTACCCCATGGGTCTCTCGCTCGATCGCATCGCCGACGAGATGGGCCACGTGCCTTTCAAGCCGGATACCTGGCCAAAATTTCTGCGCAATAATGCGATTGACGTCTTCAAACTTGACGCACCAAAGGTCTGAGCACCGTGATCCGCAACGCACTTGACGAGACCATCGATTTCATTGCCATCCAACGTGTTCATTCCGCGTACGCGGACATCGTCACACGCCGAGCGTGGGATGAACTAACGACCATCATGCTGTCGTCGTGCTCGCTCACACTGAACCTTGGTGATCGAACGATGTCCATTGACGGCCCCACTTCAATCGGGGCGTTCATTGGAGAACAGCTTGAGCAGTTCTCATTCTTTGAATTCATCATTCTGAATTCAGTCGTACATATTGACGAGGATGGTTCTCGGGCTGGGGCTCGTATGTACATGCAGGAAGCACGACAGAATGTGTCAGACGGGCGACGAACTGATGCTTTTGGCGTGTACCACGATCGCCTAGAGAAACACGATGGCAAGTGGTTGCTTGCCAAACGAATCTATGGTTCGTACTCGCGAACCATAGTGCAACGACCCGAGAACGAACAGATCGTCTTTCCCCTTCCGGTGCACGACTTGAGGTCGCTGTGAACTAGGCCGTTAGCCGGCCAACAATGCAACGGCTCGCTCAATTGGGCTGATGTCGACGTCGGCACCACTTCCTTCACCGTCATTTTCGGCATGACCGAACGGGTTGTCGACATCTTTCACCAGCAGCAATAGATACGAATAGGCCACTCCGAGAGCGGCTGGCGCAATCCAGGACATGACAGCAGAGGGAAACTCGACCACGACCAAGAGCATCATGAGAATGGCGACGAGGAACGTCATCAGCACATAGCCGGACTGGATAAACGAGGTTCCACGGATGACGGCGATTCGACCAAGAGTTGCCTTCAACTCGCCGTGCACGAGCAATAGCCGACTGAGGTAATGCGCTCCGACCCCATCACGTTCAAGGTCGATAATCATTTGCGAGATGTCGGCGTCGGCCCGACGAAGATCCTCGTCTGTCGCCTTGCCGACAAACCAACCGTGAACGACTGCCGCGATTGCGTGCACTCTTCCCCGGACCTTCGAGGCATCCTTATCCTTCACCGTGAGACCGGCTTCTGCGAGCCCAGCAAGACCACCTAGAGCATTTCCTACGACAGCTGGAAGACGTTCCGCCTCTTTGTAGTCAGCGATCACGCCGGCAAGCATGAAACCAATGATCAGTGTTGCACCAGTGATGACCGCACCCACCTCGCCAAAGGTGATGATGTCTTTCACCTCAAAGACGTCTTGCACGACATAGCGGGCTATTAGCACCACTACCGCGACTGGTACGGAGCCCTTGAAAAGTCGCCATCTTGCGTTCGACATCGCATACCCCCGTTGCTATCCGAATGCCAGATGCCGGGGATCACAGGACCCAGGCACCGTGCTATCGAGGCGACGCCGAGAATCGAACTCGGATAAACGGCTTTGCAGGCCGCTGCGTAAGCCATTCCGCCACGTCGCCGAGCAGTCGCAATGCGACCACGCGCCCTTGAATGTACCTCTTGGATGCCTGAATCCCAAGAGAATCGAGTGGATGCTCGGCTCGGTGTCGCGCTCCGCGCACGCGAGATGCCAACCTATGCAGATGCGTACACGCCTGATATTCGTCTCACTTATTGCCATTGTTGCCGTCGGATGTTCATCATCAGATTCGAGCACCAGCATTGAAACAACGGCTCCGATCGAGAATCAAGCAGAGGCATATTTCGAGCGTGGGCCTTCACCAGTTGGCGTCACGACTTTGACTCTTGCACGAGGTCCGAAAGTTGAAGTGTGGTACCCCGCAGTCGAAGGAACCGCGGGCAGCGACACCTATGACGTTCGGGACTACACGCCAGATGCGATCAAGAAAATCCTCACAGGCGATGCGCCAGCGACGTTCACAATCGATGCCGGTCGAGATGCTGCTGTCGCCGGAGGTAAGCATCCGGTTGTTTTGTTCAGCCACGGCTACTCGGGCATTCGAGTACAAAGCAGCTTCATCACGTCCCATCTCGCAAGCTGGGGCATGGTGGTGATCTCTCCGGACCACTGGTCACGCGACCTCAACCACGTGTTCGGAAACAACCCAGTTGGAGATCGCGAATCTGCAGTCACTGATCTTTTCGATTCTCTTGACCTTGTTGCCGCAGACGCTCGATTTGCTGACGCAATGGATATCGACCGCCTCATTGCGGTTGGGCATAGCGCCGGAGGCGGCACTGTCGCACGCGCAGCGCGGGACGAACGTATCGATGGCTTCGTGTCTATGGCATCGGGTTTACTTGATTCGAATGACTCCGCAACTAGCGACGTCGTACCGCAGAAACCGTCTTTCTACATCGCTGGCCGCGCCGATCAAGTGACACCGGTAGAGACCGTGACTCGTCCGGCCTTTAATGCTGCGGTATCACCGTCTCTTCTCTGGGTAATGGACAAAGTGGGCCATAACGGATTCGACGACTTCTGCACCTTCGGGAACGGGAAGGGCATCATCGGTGTCGCGGAGGCATCTGGCCTCGGAGCGATACTTTCAGCACAACCGCAGTTCAAGTCATTGGGCGAGGATGGCTGTGTCGGCGACGTTGCACCTAGCACAGTCGCATTCCCCATCATTCGTCACGCAATCACCGCATGGTCTCGACATACCCTCGGCCTCGATGACACATCCATCGACCTCAGTGACGCTGTCGCAACAAAATACGCATTGCCAATTGAGATTGTCTCAAAATGACAAACCTCGCGCACTGACGACAACTCAGGGACGACTAGGCGTAGGCCCGCGAGTAATCACAGGGTCTGCCGGGTCGCCTACCGCGATCGCCAATGCGATGGAGTGTGCCCCAGGAGTCATCGATGATTGGGACAGTGTCGTTCGGAAATAGATGTTGCTACCGGCGCGTGCACCGCTCAGCTCCCCGATAAATCCAGCAACTTTTCCATCCACCAAGAACAGTCCGACTGCATCTTTCGGAAGTGCTTTCGAGACCCGAATTCGACCGTCGACCTGCATCGGAGTCATAGAGAATCTCTTCGAAGGGATGTTCTTGAAGATCGACTGCTGCGTAGGACTCCACGACGAGACATGCTCGTCTTTGCCTGTCGGAACAACTTCCCTTCCGAGCAATCGTGCATACGGCGTCACAGCTGCGATGCCGTCCACGCCGAAGCCACTGCCTACCCACTCGCTATAGAACTTGGCTCGCTCCGTCACAGCCTCCGAACCAGAAGACATCGTCGTTCTACCTTCGAGCCAAAGCACCTCTCTGCTGGTTCGGCTCGGGCACCCGGCGGCCAAGTCGACTCCGTCGAATGTCCACCCTGCATCTATACCTGTCGCTCCAGCCACAGTTGGCAACACATCGATACCAGACACCGGGCAATCGTCGACCTTCGCCTTGGTTTGGTCGGGGTATTTGATGAAGAGAGGTGCTCGATAGATGTCTTCGAGTGAGCCGAGGTTTTTCGGGTTCACCGACTTTCGTTTCCATTCCCCGAGCTCGAAAGTCATGCCATGGTCCGACGTCACGACCAGCATCGTGCGATCCCAGTTCGCAGAGCGTCGCAACTTGGTCACCAAGTTGTCAACGAGCGTGTCTGCCGCCGCAGCTTGCATCAAGAATTCTTGGTACTCATCGCGTGCGGTGTCCAGCACTGTGCCGGTCTTCTTGTCCGAACCCAGCCATTTGTGTTTCCGTAAGTCAGGAGTCAACTCCCATGGCCTGTGCGGAAGGAGCGCGTGCACGAAGTGAAGCGTCGGACGCGACGACTGTGCGGCACGGTCTGCGACTTCCAAGAGCGTCTCTACTTGGGTTGAAGGGCCACCCTCTTGCCAGTCCTTCACCCGCAATTTCTTTGCGTCTAGCAAGACTTCCGATTCTTCATCTCCTGATGTCGCTATTGAACTGTCGCCTGTTCCTGCATTGCTATCTCCGGGGTCATCGGCTGAGGCCAACAAATCCTCTTCATTGAAAGCCCCGCCACCTTGACCAAACCCACCCCAGTTTTCGTCGATCGCAGGAAGCTTGTCCCGAAGTCCCTTCGGCAAGATCTTGTGCCCGAGCACCACTGATGCGTCACGCAGAAAGGGACCAAACCGCGCAGATTCGTCTGCGTCAGGTTCATCCACATCTCGGGCATTTGTCGTCGTAGTTGCCGGATTCGCGATGTCGTCACCGCCAGATATCGAGACCGTCTTACAAAGTTCCTTTGGACACAGCGCCGTCACGACTTCGTGCGCGTCCATACTGAGATGACCGTTCATCAATGTGAATAAGTTCTTCGGATGCGATGCAAGAACTGGTGACCCGCCTTGCTGTGGTTTCAGTCCTGTCAACATCGCTGGTACTGCGTCAGTCGTGGTCTGCGAAGTCGATAGAAGGTTTCGATACCAGGTTGATGACTGGGCAAGCTTTCCGAAGCCCGGGTAACGCTCGGCATTGACGTTCCCATCCGCGTCAAGCAACGAATACAACGGGAACTCGTCAAGTATCAGCCACACGACGCTGACGTCAGACTTGGCAGTACCACCGCTCACCACAGCTTCCCGGTCCGTGTCTTTCAACTCGACGGCCACGACTTCAGGTACCCACACCACGTCTCGGACCGCGAGTGTGAACAACACGGCGACCGCGAGCGCCAGTGGTGACATCCACTTCAGCCATGCACGTACTTGAGAACGTCGCACATACAGCGCCACCAAGAGCCCTGCGACAAGACCGGAGATTGCGAGCGCCAAGACCCATGATCCGACACTGAGATCGCGTAGCAACAAACTGGCGAAGCTCCAAAGTCCGACAAAGACCATGGCGTTGTGAGCTCCCGTCTGCCAACTTGGTCGCAGCAAGGACGTCACAATCTCGATTAGCCACAGCACGAGTGGCGGGCCAAGGACGACGAGCGCCATGAACCACAGCACCATCGCACCTTGCATGTCCGCAGCTGCGAACATCGCCAGATTTCCCCCGTACAACTGCAACAGTGGCTGGGCAAGCGCAGCCGTGAGAATCGTGATGTACACGAACGCGTGTGAGACGCTTCGTCGAAGAACCGTCCTGCGGTCCACGATCAATTCTTTCGGGTTGCGTGGAAGATGGTCCGGGTACCGCTCGACAGCAGCATCTTTGACCGGACGTCGAATCGTTCGTTCAGCAACCGCTCGAACTCAGGAAGCGTGAAGTCTGAATGGATTCCCTCGCGCTTGTTCAGCAGAAGCCGTTTCACCATCGGATCATCAGCGTGCGGAAACTCGATGACGATCTCGGGAGTCAGGTCACGTAGCAAGTCGAGCTGTGCGGCAACCGGAATGTTGAAGGTGATTGCAACATGGTGAATGACCGCGAGGAACAACACCACATCTGGATTGCCGCGATCAAAAACTCCGGGCCGCTCGACTCCTCGCCAACCGATTCCGCCGCCAGAGTCGGACAAATCGACATACAGCGGCAGAATCGAGGTGTTCTTTTCGTTACGCAACGACTGATACAGCCGATCGACGACGAGCGGATCAGCGTCCATGGCAACAACATGGTCTGAATGTGCTGATGCGATACGACTGAAACGACCATCGTTGCATCCGATGTCCCACACCTGACGTCGCGGAGACGACGCGACAGCATCTCGAACAAATCGCTCTTTCTCGTCGAGGCTGCTCTCGATGTAGTGAGCCCGCTCGGAATAGTCCGACCACGTGGACTGCTTGTCATGAAGAGACAGCTCGCCGACCAATTTCTCTAACTTTCTTAATGTGGCATCAAGTACTGCAGAGCTCATACCAGCCCTAGCACTTTGCTTCTTCACATCCACCTTGGTGTCGGCGAACTTGTTCTGTGCCGCCGCATGAAGCACCACGTGAATGAGACGGCCCTTTCGGGGGCGGAACAACTTCATGGGAAGCAACTTGCGCATGGTGTCTGGGCTGACGCCGTTGACTGCTCCTCGAAGGAACGGTTGGAACTGCACGCCGAGGTAGCTCTGCAACATGAGTGGGTACAAGAACATCTCGCAGAACTGCTTGTACCCATACCAAGGGTCGGACGACTTGCGGACTTCGAACGAGCCGGCATCGATGAACACCGGCTGAGAACCCACGAACTGCACGTTGTACGGGGTCGCGTCTTTCACCCCCACTCCGTCTGCCAGGGCAGCACGCGTGAGACGAAGTTGAGCGAGGGCTGCGTCTTTCAACATGTTGAATGACCACTCGTACGGGTAAGAAATAAAGGGCAACCGCGGATGACGCATAGCTGCCACCCATTCAGTACCGAGGCCAGCGCTTCCTGGCTCGACGAAATCAGAGGGAATCAGATCACCTGAGGCAAGTGCTTCTCGAATGAACTTCTTCGACCAGACAGCGTCGATATCTGTCTTGCCCATGGCTGAAAAGCCACGAATGACGTCGTCTCCCGAAATGAACACTCGGCTCAACGGGTCACGAAAAGACCCACGATCGGCCCTCGGGTTAGTCATTGAGTCAGTCGTGTGACGAAGAGTCGCCGTCGGATGACTCGCCGGCGTCTGGCTCTTGGCCACCCTTGCCGGAGAACTTCGACTTGAAGCGCTGAAGACCCATCTTGGCGGCAACACCGATTCCGGCAACGCCGCCTGCGATGGCGGTCACGATCATGCTGCCGGTGCCGGCATCGAGATAGGAGAACATGAGACATACGATACTCCGTTGCATCGCTTCCGATGGGGCAAACCACCGCTGAACGTCGCAGGGTCGTCGTTAGCATCGAAACGTGACTGACCGCCCCGAAACTGAAGCCGTCATTGCCGGACGCGACGACTCACGCTCGCTCTCGCCAGCAGTGTGGCCCTCGACAGTCTGGTCATCGTCGGGGCTCGATGCCACGAACGCCAATGCCACGGCACTTCGAAGCGATGAGTTCTACGCGCGCTACGCCAACCCCACGGTCGGACAATTCGAGCGTGCGGTCGCCAAACTTGAAGGAGCCGAAAGTGCAGTGGCGTTCGGTTCGGGAATGGGTGCTCTCGCTTCGGTAATTCTCACCTTCTGCGGCTCGGGTTCACACATTGTCGCGCAGGACTCCTTGTACGGCGGCACATACTCATTTCTCGATGGACCATGTCGCCGGTTCGGCATTGACGTCACATTCGTCGATGCAAAGACTCCAGGCGCCTTTGCCGCTGCAGTCGTTCCCGGTAAGACGATGTTGGTTATTGCTGAAACACCTTCGAACCCGCTTCTTGACATCGTCGACCTCAACGAACTCGCAGCAATCACCGGACCGTTCACCTTGGTGGACTCCACACTCGGAACACCGCTTGGCCAACAACCACTTCAACATGGCGTTGATCTCGTCATGCACTCGGCGACAAAGGGCATCGGCGGACACAACGATGCGATGATTGGCGTGATCGCTGGTGAGAAAGACCTCATCGATGCTGTTTGGCAATACGGAGTGCTGCACGGAGCAAGTGCGTCGCCCTATGACGCCCACAATGCGCTTCGAGGCATCAAGACTCTTGAAGTGCGCACCTCACGTCAAGCGTCGACAGCGTTGTCTTTGGCGACTACTTTGTCCAAACACCCGGCAGTGTCCACCGTGCACTACCCGCTGCTTGATTCACACCCCCAGTACGACCTTGCACGCCGTCAGATGCGCCAAGGCGGATCTGTGCTTTCGTTCGAAGTGAGGGGCGGTATGGCCACTGCCCGCACAGTCATCGATGCATTGTCACTAGCTCGACCAGCAACCTCGTTTGGTGGACCAGAGACTTTGGTGTGCCACCCAGCAACGAGCACACACGTGGGAATGCCCGCAGATCTGCTCGCTCGAATTGGGGTCAATGACAGCTTGATTCGAGTGTCAGTTGGTCTAGAGCATCACGAGGACATCCTGAACGACTTGGTCAAGACTCTGTCCTGACCACTCGCCCGCACATCGTCGAGCCTCAGACCTTTTTTGGTGGCCGTGGAAAGAACCCGCTTGTGCGAGCCATGTAGTCGGCGTAACCAGGCTTGCGCTTTGCAAGAGATCTCTCAAGCATTGGTACTCCGCTGACTTTTGTGAGAAACAGCGTCATCACGACCGGCCCGATGAGACCCCATGCCGCAGTGCCAGCTTCGGCGGCGACAATTCCAATTCCCCACCACACGCAGCTGTCGCCGAAGTAGTTCGGGTGACGAGTCAGGCTCCACAGGCCTCTGTCCATCACGAGACCGGCGTTTGAAGGGTCCTTCTTGAACCGACGCAACTGCATATCACCGACTGCTTCAAAGACAATTCCGAGAAACCACACCAACAGTCCCATGACTGCCAACGGGCCGACACTTGGCGACCGATCTGCATGGCCGAGCTGCACCGGCAGAGACACAAGAAACATGACCACACCTTGCAGGGCGAACACGGTAACGAGACTGACCAACGGAAAACGACGGCCGTGCCGTTTCCGCATGGCTACGTAGCGCCAGTCTTCACCGTGGCCGATATTGCGTCGCGCGAGATAGCCCGACAACCGAAGACCCCAAATGCTCACCATCGCAGTGATGAGCCATTGTCGTGACGAGTCACCTTCGATTGTTAACTGCATCACCCATGTGACCACTACGAAACCCGCACCCCACACGATGTCGACAATCGATGCGTTTTTCAGGGCAACACTCAACAGCCAGGTACTTACCATCACCACGGCGATCGCCAAGGCGGCGTTCATCATTGAATCGCTGAACATGATCAATTCCTTCCGAGAAAGTTGTGGACTTTCGCATCGACGTCCAACCACACGGCATCAAGCCACGGGCCGACCTGTGTGTCAGGCACATCTTGGCGCATATGGGGCTCAACAGCGATGTATGCACGCACAGACCGCTGGCTCAGTTGTTCGATAATGCCCCCAAACGTGTCCATGCCTTCGAAGCCGACGTGCCATACCACCACAACATTGGCATCAGGCAGAGCATCAAATAACGCGGACGCACCGGCAACTTTTGGAGGCAACAAATGGCGCAACTTGCGCAGTTGAGATCCGCGTGCACTATCGCGCTTCTCAATCTTGGTGAGCAATCGTTCGCGTTTGACAGGATTGGCGCGAGTTCCCTCGGGAAAGATGACCGCAACATCACCATCAGACATTCCCTCAGCCATTGCTCTGATGCCCTCAAGCTCTGCCTTCGTGTCACTTGCAGATCGATCGACGAAGTAATTGGGTATGCGGCGACCGACGATGTCAAGACATGGATCAAACGACAACTCTCGCTTCAATACGTAGCGCGGGCGAAGTGCAGCCATCGAGCCGAACAACCAAGCACTCACCAATGAGTCGGCGAGGCTCGCATGTCGGCATAGTGCGATAATCGGTCCACGCGGTAACGCATCAAGCCCACTGATGGAGATGCGAACACCACAGGCGAAACGTAGGGAGGCAATCAAGCGTGACGCCCACCAGCGCTGAAGCGCATAGTGCGCTTCATGCGATGAGGATCGCCCGATGAGCCAGAGCGTTGCCGCAACGAGCACGCCCACCGTCTCGAGCCAAGCCCAACATGTGGCAAAGAGCAACAACCGAGTGGTTGGCACCCGTATGCGGCGTCGCATCACATCCACCACGAGCGACAGCGGAACCCAAACGGGAATGAACACTGTGAACAACACAGCGGCCACCATGACCGCTGGAACCGTCACCATACGACGCTTGAATGTCGCCCCCACGTGGCGCAGATTATCCTCGCCAGTACTCCTGATCGCCCCAGAACCCTTGATTTCCAAAGGTTTCCGCTTTACAAATCGTATAAAGTTCACTTATGAGTCTCGATGCCGAACCAACTGCTGCGGTGGCCGTCGACCTAGTGGTGAACGGCACTCCCGT
>DCZD01000042.1:31438-32450 GCA_002331255.1 Acidimicrobiaceae bacterium UBA2093
ACGTCACTTCGCCAAAAGATGGTTGTTCGCCTTCTGGTCAGTGCGGATGCTGCACAGTCATGATCGACGGCAAGGCACAAGTGTCATGTCAATACCCCATCGAGAAAGCGCGTGGCAAGAACATCACCACACTTGAAGGTCTGAGCGACGATGAACGGGCGACATATGCAAATGCATTTGCTGCGTGTGGCGGCCTGCAATGCGGATTCTGCATACCTGGCATCGTGATGCGCGCAAAGTCGCAAGTTGACAAGAAGGGCGCCGACCTCAAACGCGAAGACATGGCTCGACATCTCGGAGCGCACTTGTGCCGCTGCACGGGCTACGTGAAGGTCCTCGATGCAATCGATGCCGTCGCCAAGGGCGTGCCCGTGTCACCGACC
The DNA here is from genome assembly GCA_002331255.1 of Acidimicrobiaceae bacterium UBA2093. Classification (GTDB taxonomy): domain Bacteria; phylum Actinomycetota; class Acidimicrobiia; order Acidimicrobiales; family Ilumatobacteraceae; genus UBA2093. Next base: position 31,822 of record DCZD01000042.1, read on the forward strand.
TTGCCCGGTGGGGTCGGCTCTCGTGGTATCAAGTACGAGGCATCCGAATTGGCACTTGGCGATCGTGGCTATGTCGACGACATCCGCGTGGACGGCATGCTCCACGCAGCACTTCACCTGACACAGCACGCACGAGCCGAAGTGGTCGCAATCGACACCAGTGATGCAGTAACAACTCCCGGCGTCGTCGGCGTGTACACCGCATCTGACGTGCCGGGCGACCTTCGTGTTGGCCTCATCCACAAGGACTGGCCGGTCTTCATCCCTGTCGGTGGTCGCACCTCATTTGCTGGAGATGTCATCGCCATCGTGGTTGCCGAGAATCGAATGATTGCTCGTGAGGCCGCAAAGAAGATTCAGGTCATCTACTCCCCACTCCGCACGATTGTCGATGCACACTCGGCAATTTCCGACGACGAAATCGCAGTTTGGGGCACGAAGGACAATGTGTTGTCACGTAGCGAGTACACGCGCGGCGATGTCGACGCGGCTCTTGCGTCTAGTGCTCATGTCATCTCTGAGACATTCCAGACCCAGCGCATCGAGCACGCGTTCTTAGAGCCAGAGTCGACTCTCGCAGTTCCCGACACGAAGGCTGGCACTATGCACGTGTACAGCGGTGGCCAGGG
>DCZD01000009.1:0-7678 GCA_002331255.1 Acidimicrobiaceae bacterium UBA2093
GTGTTGGAGCTGGTGTTGGAGCTGACTCAGGCGCTGGTGCAGCTGGGGCGGTAGGTGCAGGTGCAGAACCCGCTGCGCCAACAACAGCGATGACTGTTCCGACCGGCACAGTGTCGCCTTCTGGTACACGAATCTCAGAGAGCACCCCGGCGACTGGCGATGGAACTTCAGTGTCGACTTTGTCAGTCGACACTTCGAACAACGGCTCATCGGCAGCAACGCTGTCGCCGATTTTCTTGAACCACCGAGTGATGGTTCCTTCGGTGACTGTTTCGCCCAACTGCGGGAGGGTCACATCTGCCATTGGTGTCTCGTCTTCCTGAATTCTCTGTGCGTGTGTTCTCTGTATGCGACGGTGCGCCTAGGCGTTGATAGAGCGCCCAGTCAGTGCCATCACAGTCTCGCCGAAAAGCTCGGACAAACTCGGATGGGGCTGCAGGAACGCGGCTATCTCGTCGACCGTGGCCTCCCAGTTCACCGCCAGATACCCGCCAGACAACTGCTCCGTCACCCACGGCCCGACCATGTGCACACCCAAGACTTGGCCGGCAGAGCCGTCTGGGTTCTTCTTCGCAACGACCTTCACCAGGCCGTCGATTTCGCCCAGAATCTGCGCACGACTGTTGGCGCGGAACTGATGCTTGGAAACAAGGACATCAATACCGGCTGCCTTGCACGCATCTTCGCCAGGCCCGGCCCACGCCACTTCTGGGTGGCAGTAGATGGCCCACGGCACGCGATCGTACGCAACTGGCAACACGTCTTCGCCAAGAACTTGCTTGACAGCCACAATCGCTTCCGCATATGCGACGTGTGCGAGCTGCGGCGTGTTGATGAGATCACCAATTGCCCATACGCCAGCTTCACCTGTACGACACCAATCATCGACCTCGACGAAACCTCGCTCGGTGACTTTCACAGCAGTTCCGGCAAGACCAAGTTCGTCGGCATACGGACGACGGCCGACCGACACAACGACTGCATCGACTTCGAGTGTGGACCCGTCACCCAGCTGAACCGTGGTTCCACCGCTTGCGTTCGGCACATGACCCGTGACGCTGACTCCAGTCTTGATATCGATTTTCTTTTTCTGAAAACTACGCACGACAACGTTGGCGACATCTGAGTCGAGGCCAGGAAGAATCTTGGGTAGGCCTTCAAGAATGGTGACATGCGCACCGAGGTCTGCAAATGTTGATGCAAATTCGCATCCGATTGCACCTCCGCCGATGACAGCGATGCGAGCAGGAATTCTGTCGAGCATCAACACTTCATCAGAGGTCATGATCGGTCCGTCAATGTCGAAGCCGGGAATGGTGCGTGGCACACTTCCGCTAGCAAGGATGACATTGCGACCGCGTACGGCTGTCGTGCTGCCATCGGCAGCTTTCACAGAGACAGTGTGGTCGGCCGAGAGTGAACCAGCGCCGAGCATGTAAGTGACTTTCTTCGCCTTGGTGAGACCGGTGAGACCTTTAACGAGACCATCGACAATTTTTTGCTTACGTGCTTGAGCAACGGCGAAGTCGGTGGCGCCAACAGTGGCGTCGATGCCGAAATCCTTCGCGTGTTCGACATGTCGACGGACCGCTGCAGTCTCGAGGAATGCCTTCGCGGGAATGCAACCGCGATTCAGGCATGTGCCACCAATCGTGTCTTTCTCAATGAGAGCGACCGACACACCTGCTGACGCCGCGTAAAACGCCGCGGCATACCCACCTGGGCCACCCCCAATGACGACGAGGTCAAACTGTTCGGCCACTGGTGACACCTCCGTTGGCTCGGGCCTACGCGCAACTGCGCATGTATTGCCCGTCGGAGACCGAAGTCGCTGTCAGGGCAGGCTCAACCGTACAGGCTGGGTCTATGCCGACCACTGAAATTGCTCTCCAGCACGTAGATACGCCACCACCGGCGATGAGCTGACTCGAACAAACGCAATAGTGCAGGACAAGGGCGAGGCGATCGTCACGGTGCCGCACGGCACACCGACACCTTCGGGCAATTCAATCGGTTCCGTCACTTGTCCGTCGGCGAGCAGTCGCCAACCCTCTTGCGAATCGGCACCGTCAACTCCGACCATTGTGATGGAGACGAGCAAGGCATCTGCCATGTCGGTGATGTCTGTCACCGACACCGTCATGTCGCCAAGGGTTGCTTGCGAGCCCAGTGCCAACAACTGCACCTCAGATTCGTCGGATGACACCTGGAAGAGCTTCACGCCACCCGCGAACATGATGGCAATTCCGCACAAAAGCGCTGTGAGTATGAGTTTGCGGGTGCTCATCGAGATCATCCTATGGTCAGAGTCTTTCGAGCCCCATTACACACTGCGTGTAAAGCAGACCTAGCCTCATCCACATGAAGGTTCTCATTACTGGCGCATCGGGTCTCATTGGGTCAGCGCTCAGCTCACATCTCGCCTCGTCGGGCCACAATGTCTTGCACGCAGTTCGCGGGGATAATGCGACCGCGTCGCCGAACTCGGTGCGCTGGAACCCAGCAACCGGATCGATCGACTCCGACAAGTTGGTAGGTGTCGACGCTGTCGTCCACCTTGCTGGCGCAGGTATCGGTGACAAGCGGTGGACAACCGACTACAAGCGCGAAATCCTTGAGAGTCGTACAAAGGGCACGTCGCTCATCGCATCTGCGATCGCCCAGTTGCCCACCAAGCCGTCAATCTTTCTCAGTGGCTCTGCTATCGGCATCTATGGCGCGACCGGGGATGAACAACTCGATGAGACAAGTCCACATGGCACCGGTTTTCTCGCCGACGTGTGCGAGCAGTGGGAAGCTGCTGCTGCACCAGCGGTGCAGGCCGGTATTCGCACCGTGTACTTGCGCACGGGCATCGTGTTGTCGACCAGAGGTGGCGCACTCAAGAAACAGTTGCCAATCTTCAAAGCTGGTCTCGGTGGAAAGTTCAAGAACGGCAAACATTGGCAGAGCTGGATCTCGATTGACGACGAGATCAGTGCAATCACGCATCTTCTGACGTCGCAAGTGTCCGGACCAGTGAACCTGACCGCACCAAACCCAGTGACCAATGCTCAGTTCACCAAGGAACTTGGCAAAGCACTGCGTCGTCCCGCATTCCAGACCATTCCGTCGTTCGGACCGAAGTTGCTACTTGGTGGCGAACTTGCAGAGGCGCTGCTGTTTACCGGTCAGCGCGTGATTCCGAACGCGCTTTCGAAAGATGGTTTCTCGTTCGCACACCCGACTCTCGACGTCGCGCTGCGCGCTCTTCTCGCACGTTCGTGACATTCGAAGCATGTCGCCGCTCATGATGTCGGCATACGTTTCCGCGGGCGCCCCACCAGAGCGGGTTGACGTGACTGTTGTCGGCGCTGGCCTTGCAGGGCTCGTTGCCGCTCGCGTACTGACACGAGCCGGACTCTCTGTTGCCATCGTGGAAGCTTCTGACGGCGTTGGTGGTCGCGTACGCTCAGACATCGTCGACGGCTTCATCCTCGACCGTGGCTTCCAAGTGTTGTTGACCGCTTATCCGGAACTTCATCGCCATCTCGATATGCGAGCACTGGATTTACGAATGTTCGAACCCGGCGCGCTGGTGTGGCGCGACGGAGAGGGTCACGTGGTGGGTGATCCGCTGCGACGACCAAAGACAGTCGTCGACACTGCCACTGCCCCCATCGGGTCGGTTCTAGACAAAGCCCGCATCGCTCTCTTGCGAATGAAACTCGTACGTCGTGACCCGAAGATGTTGTTACGTGGTGACGATGTTCCGACAGCAACAGCACTTCGTGCGTTCGGCTTTTCCTCTGCGATCATCGAACGCTTCTTCCGCCCTCTTGTCGGGGGCATACAACTCGACCCGGCTCTCGGCACATCACGTCGCATGTTCGACATCATCTTCCGCACACTCGCGACTGGCGACACGGGCGTACCAGCCAATGGCATGGGTGAAATTACGAGCCAACTTGCCGCTGGTCTTCCCTCCGGGAGCGTGCATCTCAACTGTGCGGCAACAAATGTGCAGCCTGGTCGCGTCACAACTGCGACAGGCCACACCGTGTCGTCGCGCGCTGTCATCGTCGCCACTGAAGGTCCCGCTGCAAGCTCACTGTTGGGGTTACCAGCAGTCACATCACGCGCTGCGGGTTGCGTGTACTTCGCTGCTGACGTCGCTCCCGTTGCAGGCTCGTACATCGTGCTCGACGGTCACGGCCACGGTCCAGTGCTGAACGTCGCCGTCATGAGCAACGTCGCCGACACCTACGCACCAGCAGGTCGCCATCTCATTGCCGCTGCTCTACCTGGTGTCGCAGAAGGCGATTTTGAACAATTGGCTCGCACCCAGCTACGTAGTTGGTGGGGCCCGCAGGTAGATGGTTGGACGACGCTGCGCACCTATCGAATCGCGCACGGCCAACCTGGTCAAGACCCACCCTTCAACCCAAAGAAGAGCGTCGAACTCGGCGACGGGCTCTTTGTGTGCGGAGATCACCGCGACACCGGAAGTATCCAAGGTGCGATGTTTTCTGGACGCAGATGTGCGGAATCAGTGCTCGAATGGACAACACTTCACCCATGACACCTGCAACAAACTCACCTTCACCAAAGTCGGACCCTTCCAAAATCGTGAGTGTGGAACGAGTCGTACCATCGCCGCCCGGTGCCATCTTTGATCTGCTCGCCGACCCACGACGCCATCACGAAATCGACGGATCCGGTTCGGTCAAAGGTGCCCAAGTGGACGCACCAGAGCGACTTGGGCTCGGTGCACAATTCGGTATGAACATGCGCATGGGTGCGCCATACAAAATCGACAACACGGTCGTCGAATTCGAAGAAGGACGCCGCATCGCCTGGCGACACATTGGTGGGCACGTATGGCGTTACCTGCTCGAGCCCGTCGCTGGTGGCACAAAGGTCACGGAGCAGTTCGACATGAACACCTCGCGTTCCGTGACCGCTTTACGTCTGATTCGTGCGCCGCAGCGGAACAAAGCGGCGATGGAAAAGACGCTTGACAACCTTGTGCGTCGATTCGACGAACCGTCGAATTAGCGAATCAGTGCCGGAACGCTGCGGCGCAAGAATCGACCACGACCAGCGCGTGCATTCAGCACACCACGGTCGACAATGACATCGCCACGCGACATGACCGTACGTACGCCACCTTGTAACACCATGCCTTCGTATGCGGAGTGATCGAGTTTCATGTGGTGTGTCGTGGCGCTGATTGTCGTCGTGGCAGACGGGTCATACATCACGATGTCTGCGTCGCAACCAGGGTCGAGACGTCCTTTGTTGTCGAGACCGAATAGACGTGCCGGTGCCGCTGAGCACACCTCGACCCATCGCTCAAGACTGATCTCACCACTGGTCACACCTTGGTAAATGAGATCCATACGATGCTCGACGCCACCGATTCCATTCGGCACCACGTTGAACGAATCTCCGAAGGCGAGTTTCTGCTCACGTAGACAGAATGGGCAATGATCAGTACTCACGACTGCCAACTCATCCTCTCGTAATCCCTTCCAGAGGTCGTCGCGATGGTCTTCATGCTTTGAGCGAAGTGGAGTTGACGCGATGTACGCCGCACCTTCCGGCCAGCCCTTACCCAAGTGATCTTCCAATGACAAGTGCAGATATTGCGGACACGTCTCAGCGAAGATGTTGGTGCCCCGCGCGCGCGCCTGCCTTACTTCAGCAAGTGCTTCCGAGCTCGACAAGTGGACGATGTACAACGGAGCACCACCTGCGACACGGGACAACACACCGGCTCGGTGCACGGCTTCTGCTTCAAGCGCTGCCGGTCGAGTCAGCGAATGGTGAATGGGGTCTGAGTTTCCTGCAGCTATCGCCTGTTCGATGAGCACGTCAATTGCGAGCCCATTCTCTGCGTGCACCATCGCCATCATTCCTGTCTCGGCGCACATCTGCAGGGCTCGAAGCATCTGACCATCATCGCTATACAGACGTCCGGGATACGCCATGAACAACTTGATCGAACTCACACCTTCACGTTCAACGAGCGAGCGAGCGTCTATGAGCGCCTGTGTGTCGACGCCGCCCAAAACTTGATGGAAGCTCCAGTCGATGACACATTGACCATCGGCTTCAGCAAACCGCGCTGCGAAACTTTTCAACACATTTCCGCCGGCTCGTTGCTCCGCGAAGTCGACGATGGTGGTGGTGCCACCGTGAGCCGCAGCAATCGAACCCGTCTCGAAAGTGTCTGATGAACGTGTGGCTCCAGTGTCGAGTTGCATGTGAACGTGGGCGTCCACGCCACCTGGAATGACGAAGCAGTCGGTGGCGTCTATGACCTTTGCGTCGAGACCAACTGGTGTTTGCCCTCGGTCGAACACCGCCTCGATGCGTTCGCCATCCACCAAGACATCGGCATCACGACGATGGGTCGCCGTCACCACGGTTCCGTTTGTGATGAGCGTGCGCATACTCACAGCGTAAGCGTCCCTCAGTGGCTCACCGGTGCTAGACAAACTCCGTGGCCGACCGCAACCATGCCCCCGATTCTCGTCTCCCTTTGCCTGCTGGGTTCAGAAGCTTCGTCGCCAACGTCGGCATCAAGGATGACACCGACGATTTCACGGTAGTCGTGGCGGAAGGTCACGTTTCTGCAGCAGGAGTATTCACACAGAGCCGATTCGCGGGGCCAAGTGTGCTGTTGTCTCGTGAACATCTCGCCATCGGTTCTCCACGTGCTGTTGTCGTCATCTCGAAGAACGCCAACGTGGCCAACGGAGAAACCGGTGCTGCCCATGCGCGTGAAGTGACAGAACGTGTCGCCTCACGACTCGGCATCTCGGCCCACGACGTGCTCATCGCCTCAACCGGAGTCATCGGTCGTCCGTATCCAATTGATCGCATCAGAGACGGCATTGCCGCCCTCCCCGCGCCGCTACCAAACGATGATGCCATCGCTGTCGCGCGCGGCATCATGACCACCGACACTGTGCACAAGGTGGCACATGCAACGGTTCGTGGAACTTCGGCGCGAGTCGTCGGTGTTGCCAAGGGCGTAGGCATGATCGAGCCGAACATGGCGACGCTCATTGCGATGGTGTTCACCGATGCCAAAGTCGATGCGCGAGAACTCGACACCACATTTCGTCGAGTCATCGACACAACTCTGAACTGCGTAAGCATCGACACCGACACCTCCACCAGCGACACCGCAATCATCCTCGCCAGTGGTGCAGCCGGCACGGTTGATTCATCGGCGTTTGAGGAGGCACTGCAGGACGTGCTGCTATCGCTCACCAAGCAAGTGGCTCGCGATGGTGAAGGCGCCGAAAAGTTGATCGAAGTTCGTGTCACCGGTGCGCGTGACGACGACCAAGCCAAACGGGTTGCCAAGTCGATCGTGAATTCTCCGTTGGTAAAGACGGCAGTGCACGGCGCCGACCCGAATTGGGGCCGAGTGGCAATGGCCGTCGGCAAGGTAAACGACCCTGACATCGACCAGAACAAGGTCGTCATCGGTTTCGGAGAACAAGAAGTGTTCCCCAGCCGAGTCGACGACACGGGACTGCAGGCGCTGGCCAATTACATGAAGGGCGACACCGTGCGCATCGTCGTCGACCTCCACAACGGAAAAGGTCGCAGCACCGTGTGGGGCTGCGACCTGACCGATGGTTACATCCGCATCAATGCGGACTACACGACCTGAAGGTTT
>DCZD01000009.1:7905-8915 GCA_002331255.1 Acidimicrobiaceae bacterium UBA2093
CCGTCAACTCTGATTGTTTCTGCGTTCATGTAACTGTTGGTGATGCACTCAAGAACCATTGAGGCGAGTTGTGCAGGGTCACCAAGTCGCTGTGGGAAGAGCACGCCTTTTTGCAAGTTCGCCTTGAATGCTTCACTTCCTTCACCACTTCCGTAGATAGGAGTATCGATGAGACCCGGTGCAACGGTGTTCACGCGAATGCCGACAGCTGAGAGGTCACGCGCGACCGGCAATGTCATGCCGACGACGCCACCCTTTGAAGCTGAGTACGCGTTCTGACCAATCTGACCGTCGAATGCCGCAACTGATGCGATGTTCACGATGGCGCCACGCTCGCCGAATTCCAGCGGCTCGGTCTGGCTCATCGCAGTGGCTGCAATACGAATCGCATCAAATGTGCCGATGAGATTGATCTCGATGACCTTGCGGAACACGTCGATGTTCGCGGCTGACTCGTACGTGCCGTCTTTACCGATGGTGCGCTGAGCGAAGCCGATGCCTGCTGAGTTCACCAAGACACGAAGCGGACCCATCGACTTCGCCATCTCGACGGCATTGATGATGTCCTCGGTCTTCGTCACATCGACAGCACAGAAGGAGCCGCCAATCTCCTTGGCGAGCGCATTGCCCTTCTCGGCCTGCCGCTCAAGGTCAGCGATGACGACCTTTGCTCCACGCTTGGCGAGCAGACGAGCTGTCGCCTCTCCGATTCCCGACGCTCCGCCGGTGACGATTGCACTTACACCTGAAATATCCATAGACAAGCAAGGCTAGAAGAACCGTCACGATGTGACCCATTCGAAGCGGTGGTCACGCCTGCTCTCAGGCTGAGTGTTTGCGGGATTCCTCGACTGCCATCGCATCGACCAGGTCGTTCATTGGGTCACCGCTATGGCCCTTCACCCATTCGAACGTCACTCCCCCACGACGCCGAACGAGGGAGATGAGTGGCTCCCATAGGTCACGATTGGCAACTGGTTGTCGTTGAGAATTCTTCCATCCACGTGACA
>DCZD01000009.1:9170-15081 GCA_002331255.1 Acidimicrobiaceae bacterium UBA2093
TCGTGCTCATCGAAATGTTCGAGTGCACGAAGCGTGGCGACAATTTCCATGCGTTGGTTTGTGGTGTGCCCCTCTCCGCCGCTCGCACACACTGCTCCGTCTGGCGCCGTCGCCCAGGCCCAACCACCCGGCCCCGGATTACCTGAACATGCTCCGTCGGTGTACACGCGGAACGTGCGACGGCCGTCTTGCCGACGAGGATGCCGATCGCTATCAGTCGCACCGTCGTCGAAGAGTGACGCCTGTGGCGATTCCGTCTGCACTCGACCATTGTCGGACACAGCGAGGCGAAATTGGTGCACCAGTCACATAAACCACCTACGTCGTGCCACTCCCCTCTGAGAAATGCGAGAATAACGGCATGATTTTCGACGGTTCGGTGCATCAACTCCCCGATATCGACCCCGGCGAAACACAAGAGTGGCTCGAGTCGCTCGACGCCGTCGTCGACACGCACGGCAAGACCAGGGCTCGCTACTTGTTGTCGCGATTACTCGAGCGCGCACAGCGTTCGCACGTCAGCTTTCCGGCCACCGTGTCGACTCCATATGTGAACACCATTCCTCGTGAGCACGAGCCGTGGTTCCCTGGTGATGATCACATTGAACGACGCATCCGCGCATACATTCGCTGGAACGCAGCCGTCATGGTGTCGCGCGCAAACCATCAAGCCGAAGGCATCGGTGGACACCTCTCCACGTTCGCCAGTTCGGCGAGTTTGTACGAGATCGGCTTCAACCACTTTTTCCGCGGCAAAGACGACGGCAACGTGGGTGACCATATCTACTTCCAGGGACACACTGCTCCAGGTATTTATGCCCGTTCATATCTCGAACGACGCATCCACGAAGATGACCTTGACCACTTTCGTCGTGAGATCGGACGCAACGGTGCAGGACTATCGAGTTATCCGCATCCACGCCTCATGCCTGACTACTGGGAATTTCCAACTGTGTCGATGGGTCTCGGGCCGATCACCGCGATTTATCAGGCACGGTTCAATCGGTACCTACTGAATCGCGAGATTGATGATTCGTCGCAGAGTCGCGTCTGGTGCTTCCTTGGCGATGGCGAGACTGACGAGCCAGAGTCCCTCGGTGCGTTGTCGCTCGCCGCGCGGGAGCAGTTAGACAATCTCGTCTTCGTCGTGAACTGCAACTTGCAGCGACTCGACGGTCCGGTGCGTGGTAACGGAAAGATCATCCAAGAGCTAGAGGCCGTGTTCCGTGGCGCAGGTTGGAACGTCATCAAGGTGATCTGGGGCTCAAAATGGGACGACCTCCTTGCCCGCGATGTCGACGGCGTGTTGCTCAACAAGATGAACACGACTCTCGATGGTGAATTCCAGCGCTACACCATCGAAGACGGCGCGTACATTCGCGACCACTTCTTCGGACCCGATCCCCGACTGCGTCAGATGGTCGCGCACCTGAGCGACGATGACTTGCGCCTCTTGCCACGTGGCGGACATGACTACCGCAAGTTGTATGCGGCATACCGCGCTGCTGTCGAGAATCTGGGTTCAGGCCGACCGACTGTGATTCTGTGCAAGACCATCAAGGGATGGACACTCGGCTCGGACATCGAAGGTCGAAACGCAACGCACCAGATTAAGAAGATGAACGCCGAGCAGTTGCGTCGACTACGCGAACGTCTGCACCTCGAGAACGAGATTCCTGATGAGGCGATCGAAGCAGAAGACCCGCCGTACTACCGACCACCCGAGGACTCGGTCGAATATCAATACCTACAAGAGCGCCGCCGTGCACTAGGTGGCTACCTGCCACGTCGTATCACCCGCACGCGACGCCCACTCATTTTGCCGAGTGCGGATGTGTTCACCGAGTTCGACGCGGGGTCGGGAGAACAGGCCGTCAGCACCACCATGGGTTTCACCCGCCTCCTGCGCAATTTGCTGCGTGATGAAAAGTTCGGCGATCGCGTGGTGCCCATCGTTCCTGATGAGGCACGAACGTTCGGCATGGACTCGCTTTTCCGCGACCACAAGATCTACGCAGCGCACGGACAGAAGTACGAGCCGGTCGACCACGATCTATTGCTTTCGTATACAGAATCGTCGAAGGGGCGCATCCTCGAAGAAGGAATCACTGAAGCCGGGTCGATGAGCAGTTTCATCGCAGCCGGTACCAGTTATGCAGTGCGAGGCGTGCCGATGGTGCCCTTCTACATTTTCTATTCGATGTTCGGAATGCAACGCACCGGAGACCTCGTGTGGCAGGCAGCTGATTCGCGAACACGCGGATTCTTGCTTGGGGCAACTGCTGGTCGCACCACGTTGCTTGGCGAAGGTCTGCAACACCAAGACGGCCATAGCCACTTGCTGGCGTCCGCCATTCCTGCATGTCGCGCATTCGACCCGTCATTCGCGTACGAAGTTGCAGCAATCATCAAGCACGGCGTCGACCACATGTACGGCGCAACACCTGAAGACGTGTTCTATTACCTCACTCTTTACAACGAGAACATGGTCATGCCGGCCCGTCCCTCCCACGTGACCGATGCAGACATCGTCGGCGGCCTGTACGAATGGAAACAGGCTGAATCTGGTGCAGCACATGCTTCGATCGTGTTCTCCGGAAGCGCAGTCGGTGCAGCCCGTGAAGCAGCACGCATCCTGCGTGATTCGCATGGCATCGACGTGAACTTGCTCTCGGCAACTTCATTCAAGGCCCTGCGCGATGAGGCGATGGACGTCGAGCGCTGGAACAGGTTGCATCCTCTCGAGTCGCCGCGCATAGCGCGCGTGCAACAGGCATTCCCTGTCGGCTGTGCGCCGATCGTGGCTGTCACAGATTTCATGCGAGTCATCGCCGACCAGGTGTCGCCGTATCTGCCAGGACGTACGTACCTCGCCCTCGGCACCGACGGCATGGGGCGTAGCGACACCCGCGAGTCACTGAGGAGATTCTTTGAGACTGACACTGCGCATGTGGTCGTGGCTGTGCTCACCACGCTCGTGGGCAGCCACGGAATAACGCGTGACACGGTCGCAGAGGCAATCGCGAATCTCGAAATCGACCCAGAACTGCCTCACGGCCTGACAAAGGACTGATGTGACATGAGTGGAACGTTGTACGTCACCGGTGACCCGAAGTCGGACACCTTCTTGAACAACAACGGACTCGCACTGATGATTGGCATGTTGCTCGACCAGCAGGTTCCAATGGAATGGGCATTCAACGGTGGTCCGACATTGAAGAAGCGACTCGGCCATCTGAACGCCAAGCGCATCGCCGAGATGGACCCCGACGAGTTCTTGCACGTGTGTTTGCAGAAGCCAGCGATTCATCGCTTTCCTGCAGCGATGGCCAAGCGCATTCAAGGAATGTGCGCAATCATCGTGCGTGACTACAAAGGCAAAGCCGAGAACATGTGGGCTGATGTCACCACAGCCGAACAGCTTTACCAACGTCTCCGCACGCTTCCGGGGTACGGAGACGAGAAGGCGCAGATCTTCATCGCGCTTCTTGGCAAACGCATCGGCGTGAGACCACGCGGATGGAAGCAAGCTGCTGGTGAGTTCGGAGACAATGTGCCGCGCAGCATTGCTGACATCGACTCGCATGACGCTCTGCTGAAAGTGCGTGCGACAAAGAAGGCTCAGAAGGCTGCCGGGGTCGACAAGCGCGACAAGCCACTCCGGTAGCGTCGTGCACCGATGACAGTTCTCGTCACCGGTGGAGCCGGCTACATCGGATCAATCACCACTCGATTACTCATCGAACGTGGCTTCGACGTCGTCGTTCTCGACAGCCTCGAGCTCGGGCATCGCGCAGCGGTCAATAACGTTCCACTCGTGGTGGGCGACATCGCCGATGGCGAGCTCGTCAGACAGGTGTGCCGCAATCACAAGATCTCCGATGTCGTGCACTTTGCCGCTTATAAGGCCGTCGGCGAATCGATGCAGAACCCGACCAAATACTTCGACAACAACGTGGTCGGAGCCCATGCACTCATCGCCGCCGCAAGCGACACTGGCGTCGCCAACTTCGTGTTCTCTTCGACTGCTTCCATCTACGGCGACCCCGACATAGTTCCTGTCACAGAAGATGCGGAGGTGCGCTGCGAGAGCGTCTATGCAGCAACCAAGCGCATGACCGAGCAGATCTTGGAGTGGTATTCGGCCACAAGAAATCTACGAAGCGTCAGTTTGCGCTACTTCAACGCTGCAGGCGCATCGAGCGACGGCACACTCGGTGAAGATTGGCGATATTCGCAGAACCTTGTTCCACATGTCATGAAGGCACTCCTTGGTTTTGCCCCGGCGCTGAAGGTGTTCGGTAATGACTACCCCACCCCCGATGGCACCGGCATACGCGACTACATCCATGTCGAGGATTTGGCCGAATCACACGTTGCAGCACTGCAGTATCTGCGCCGTGGCGGCGACACGATGATCTGCAATGTCGGAACTGGTGTCGGCACATCAGTGATGGACATCATCTCCGCGACCGAACGGGTCACGGGACGGGCAGTTCCTTTTGACTTTGCTCCGCGTCGAGCGGGCGACCCGGCGCGTTACTTTGCAAATGCGAGCAAAGCAGAGCACGTACTCGGCTGGACATCACGTCGATCTCTTGATGACATCATCGCGTCGGCGTACGCGTGGCACAGCGCACATCCGCACGGCCACTCCGGTCCTCAGGCGTGAATCTGACGATCGAGCCAACCCATCAGAACCGCGATGGAACGCGGGTCGTGGCGCAAGCGGTGACCAGCGCCGGCAATGACGCGCAACTCTGCTGAGCCGTGTGTCTCAGCCAACAGACGCGAGTCAGCAACGGGCACGCTCTCGTCGTCCTCCCCGTGCATAACGAGGAGTGGTCGCGGCGCAAAACGACGCGCTGCATCGGTCGGACGGAATCGACGTAATTCGCGACTCCATTCTTCGAAGTTCGAGGGAAAGCCCACCGTGCGCACCGCACCGATTTCACGAGCGTGTTCAAGAAAGCGACGCGGTTGTGCAGCCCAGTCATCGAAGTCGGCGCGTGGACCAAGCACCGCACACCCCGAGATCCGCGGGTCATCAGCAGCCACACAGATCGCGAGTGACCCACCGGTGTTCGTTCCCACCAACCACGTCCCAGAGGGAGACACTTCAGCCTCAAGATGATCAATGGCTGCGCGAAGGTCATCGACCCAGCCCTGCAAGGAAAAGTCCCCGGTACTTGTTCCGCATCCACGGAATGTGAACGTGAGCGCTGCAACTCCGAGATCATGCGCCATGCGATCCATCAACTCAGGGAATGTGAGCGCCGATTGACGCGCATCAAGCGGGCCGATAGGAAATCCGTGACACATGATGATGCCAGGAAGGTGGCGATGTTTCCCCGCAGGCACGACAAGATGCCTGCTGAGAGTGAGACCGCCGGACTCGAACGAACCGTTCACGATGTGATCACGCTCTTGCCTGGCGTAGATGCGGTGTCCAGGTCACACCTATTGGCGTGGCTTGCGCATGCGACGCGTCTTGCCCGGCGTCGCCAGGGTGTATCCGCGATTGCGTGCTTCAGCGAGCGAATCGGGCCCGAATGCAAGTCCGACCCCCTCTTCAACGATGTCGTTGATGACCGCTTCTTCTGACCATTCATCCAAGTCGTACACCAACTGGGTGCGTTTGTCACCGAGAAACCGACTGTGCTCGAACTTCGTGGGGCGTTCCATGGCACTCACGGTAGTCGCCGGCTCGTCCACCGACTGCCGTCCAGATGTAGTTTCGTCTACAACAGCAGTCTTCGGAGGGCAGCATGGCAGCAAGCGTCGAACTACCCGAGCGCATCGAGTTCTATTTCGATTCGATATGCCCCTACGCCTACCAGACTTCTCGATGGATTCGTGACGTGAGTGACGCGACGGGACTGCAGATTGATTGGAAGTTCTTCAGCCTCGA
>DCZD01000009.1:15312-19386 GCA_002331255.1 Acidimicrobiaceae bacterium UBA2093
CGCGACATTGCCTACGGCTGGACTCCGATGCGAGTGGCTGCTTGGCTCCGTCGCCGCAACATGGAATGGTGCGGTCGCTACTACGAAGCATGTGGAAACGCACTACACATCGAAGGTCGGCGTCCGTATGACCCGGTCGTGGCGCGCGAGCTGCTTGCAGAAACCGGTTTGCCAGTTGAAGCGTGGGATGAAGCCCTCGCCGACCAGACCACTCATGATGATGTCCGTCGCGATCATGAAGAAGCAGTGACCTTGTACGGCGGTTTCGGCGTGCCGATCATCATCATTCCTGGTGGCCGCGCCGTGTTCGGTCCCGTCGTCGTGCCGGCACCGCCTAAGGAACGTGCGGTGGAACTGTGGGAGTTGACCGTCGCTTACAGCAAGTTCCCTGGTCTCTACGAGATGAAGACACCGAAGTTGAATTCAGACATGAAGATGATTGGCGATCTGTTCTCGCCTTATCTCGGTGCGCGCCAATGGCCCACCATCATGAACCCAGCTCCGTGACAGAAACACGAGGACAGGAAGTGAAACGGAATGAGAAAGACAACATGATTCCCACCGACACAATCGAGAAGCTCGAACAAACGTGGGCATCCATCTCTGCCCTATGCATGACCCTCGACGAGACTCAATGGAAAACGCAGACGTTGTGTCCTGGATGGACGGTGCAAGACAACGTGTCCCACATGATCGGCACGGAACGATTCCTGCACGGACTACCGTCAAGCGCCGTCAAAGCCCCACCCCGTGACTACGTGAAGAATGCCATCGGTGCATCAAATGAGAACGAAGTTGAAGAACGCCGCAGCAAACTCGGCAACGAAGTTCTCGCAGAGTGGAACGAACTTGTTGCAATTCGGCTTGCCGCGCTGAAGAGCGGCGACGACACGTACTTCGCCAAAGAGATGATGACGCCTACAGGGCCAGGAACACTCGCCGACTTCCTTCATATCCGAGTAATGGATTGCTGGGTTCACGAACAGGACATCCGAGTCGCACTCGACCTACCCGGAAATGACGAGTCGCCGAGCGCGCATCTCTCTGTCGATCGTCTATTGCGCACGGTCCCAATCGTCGTTGGAAAACGAGCCGCCACCCCCGAGGGTGAGACTGTCGTGCTGAACGTGACTGGTCCGGTGAAACGCAGTTTGGTGGTGACCGTCACGAACGGTCGTGCGACGGTCGTTCCCACACGTCCCCCACACGTTCTCGCCGAAGTGTCGATGAATAGCAACACGTTCGTCGCACTTGCCTGCGGCCGCATTGCGGGTGCCGATACACGTCGTCGTGTCGATGTGGTTGGTGACAGCACGGTTGGTCTCGCCGTCGTCGACAACTTCAACATGATGATCTGAATGCCCTGACGTGCTCCGAACGGGTACGCGCACTGCCGTACACTGACGAGCAATGACAGCACTCGCAATCATCACTGTCCGCACCGATGAACCGGCCGCCGGACACATGGTGGCCGAGCGACTTGCCGACCGTGTCGACATGGTTGACTGCGACTCATTGTCCACTTTGGGTGGCGCCATCTTGCAGACTGCCGCACATTGGTCATGCATCGTCACCCCCGGTGTGCGCCTATATGAGGACGGCCTCGAGCGAACACTCGCTGCACTTGCCGAGCCGGCTCTCGAGTTAACAGCCGACGCTCTCATCCACCCGAGCACGTATTTGCTACTCGAAGGTCGACCGCCGTCAACTCGCGAGGTGTACCGACTCGTTCTCGGTGAACACGCACTCGCTGCTACTCCGACGAGCGTGCTCGGCCTTGGCATGGTGCAACCAGGTGCACTCGTTGTGAAGACGTCGTGGCTCGCAGCACATCTCGGCGAGATCCGCAGCCTGTACGAACCGCATGAAGTGCACGAGTTGCTTGTCGCCATCGTGCGATACGTCGGCACCTCAAACCGCCTGCTGTTGTTGCAATGGCAACTCAGTGAGCGTCATGCAATCATCACGCCAGAGGTGCTCGATCTCGAACATGGCCTTCAACTCGATTTTCGCTATCAGAAGGCCATGGGCGACTTGTGGAAGTACGCGTGGCATGAGACACCAAATGTGCCGATCGAACAAGTGCGACTCGTACATGCACTTGGCGAGTTCCACCTCAGCGCCGCGCGCCCAGGTGTGCTGCGTCGCATCGTGCGCCGGTTGCGCCGCAAGCGATGACCACTCATGGCGACGTCCTTCCCCTGATTGACAAGGCAACATGGGTGTCGTTTGATGTATTCGACACGCTCATCGAACGATCCGTCAGCCATTACGTTCACGCTTTCAGCGTGTTGCACGAGGCCCTCGCTGACCGCAACTGGATGGCCGGCATCAACCGCGAGGAATTTGTACGGCGTCGCATACGTGCCGAGCGTCTTGCACGGCGCCAGAAGTTCAATGACATCAGCTCGGTCGAAGTTTCACTACATGACATCTGGGCCCGATTCGACCTCGACCTTGGTGGCCGTGTCGATGTCGACGATGCGATTGCAGCCGAGATCGCCATCGAGACATCCCTCATCAACGTGCGACACAACGGCAAGGAATTGTTTGATTACGCACGGAGCAAAGGCAAGACGGTCATTGCCGTCTCTGATATGTATCACTCCACTTCGACGATTTCTGAGTGGCTCACGCGACACGGGTTTGAGATGCATCATGTGTTCGTTTCCGGTGACATGGGTTCGGGAAAACGAGACGGACTTCTCGGCCTTGTCGTTCGCCAATTGAACCTTGACCCGAAGAAGGGTCTTCACATCGGCGACAAACACGACGTTGATGGCATTGGTGCCCAACGTGTCGGCATGAAAGCCGCCGTCTTGCCCCACCCGCACGATCACATCCGCCCAGTCGCACCGCCTACGAACAATGTGACCCCCGTGCTCGAATCTGCGATCGTTGCCCGTGCAGTGAACGGGTACGAACCGGACAGCGGTGATGCCCGCGCACTGGGGTTTGCGTATCTCGGACCAATGGTCGCCGGATTCACCGCCTATGCGCTGCACACAGCGCGTGCACATGACCTCGATTTCCTGAGCTTCACCTCGCGAGACTGCAAGATGCTCGATGACGTCACAACAGAATTCGTGCGTACGCCGGCGGGCTCACACGGATACCTGCACTTCTCACGACGATCGCTGTATCTGCCCGCACTTGCCGGTGGCATAAGTGATCACGACATGGGCAACCTCACCGGAGGACTTTGGGCGACCCCCGTGAGGGACTACTTCTCTCGAATTGATCTCGATGTCGACACGTATCGCGACGTGCTCGCCCATCACGACCTAAGCCCAGACTCAGTCATCCATAACAAGAACTCTCGCTACTTGTTGTCTTTGGTGTTCCGCGACATCGAGCGCGACGTCGTCGAGATCGCCACAACTCGGCTTTCTGAGCTGTCCGAATACTTGCGTCACACCGGATTGTTGGAGGCACACCGTGTTGGTTTTGTCGATGTCGGTTGGCGTGGATCCGTGCAGGCAAGCCTCGAGCGATGTTTACGACTCATCGGATGGCATGGCCACCTAGAAGGCATCTACGTAGGTCTTCTGTGGGCCTCACATCCGTTGAACGACCAGACCATGTCGGCATGGCTCACTAGCTTTCCCCGTCACCGTCAGTTCCACGCTGCATTGGCCGGTGCGGTGCCTGTTGTTGAAGCAATGTTCCAAGCGAACGAGCCATCGGTATCGAGCTACGTAGACGGACTGCCTGTCTTGCGTGGCCCAGTGCACTCGCGAGAAATCATTGACCATCTGCAGCACGGTGCACGCGACTTCATCTCCACAAACGAAAAACTCATCACACGGCTCTTCACGGCCGGTCAGCCCGACCATGTGCTCGCCCAGCCGTTGATGAGATTGCTCACGCATCCAACGGTTGCCGAGGCGCGTCTGCTTGGGTCGGTTTTGTACGCCGACGGCTTCGGAGAGAATGCCGAAGTGCGAACAATCCTTCGGCCGGTGACTGGCAAGAACAAGGTCGCATCACAAGCACGCGAGAGCGAACGACGAATCACTCAATGGCGAGCCGGTTTCGATGTCTTGTCCTCAGAATCGAACTGAATCAGAATCG
>DCZD01000009.1:19577-22600 GCA_002331255.1 Acidimicrobiaceae bacterium UBA2093
AACTGAATCAGAATCGAACTGAATCGACTTAGAGCGAATCGCCTGCCGGTTCTGGACCGATTGCCCCTATCGCATCGAAGTACGCAAGATGCGCTTCGACCACATTCACCACATCGACATCGTCGAGCACTTCGATGCCGCTCTCTTCTGCGGCGCCCAACATGTAGGCAGCAACCGTCAATTCGTCGACAATGAGTACTTCGTCGATGTCCTGCGGGCGGTCGACCACCTTCTCAGGTTGCAGGCCTTTTGCGTGCAGCCAGCGCATGTGGGCCACCAGTAATGAGCGAAGCTCATCGAGAGTCAGTCGCGCTTGCGTGGCCTCAGGAAGTGCGTCGGCAACAAAGGCAACCGCAACTTCAAGGTCGTAGACCGCACGGGGCGCGACTGCATCTAGACGTCGTGCCTCGCGACCGACAGTGACGGCGGCGATCACGAAGACGACCACCACCGACACGGTGACGAGGAATGCGAACACGTCAATGACTCTCTCTTGAATTGACTGACTCTTGGTGCGAGCAGTCGCCCGTCACCGAGTTGTCAGACGGTTCAGATGCCGATGCGCTGTGCGAGCTGCTCGCGGTGATACGTCGGGTCGCCAAAGAGCAATTCACTCGACTTTGCACGCTTGAAGTACAAGTGCGCCGGGTGTTCCCAGGTGAAACCAATGCCGCCATGAATCTGGATGTTCTCAGCAGCAGCATGGAAGTACGCCTCGCTGCAGTACGCCTTCGCGAGTGATGCCACCGACGGAAGTTCGTCGTTCATCTCAGATGCACACCACATTCCGTAGTACGCGGCCGATTTCGCAGACTCGACTTCAAGCAACATGTCTGCACACTTGTGCTTGATGGCCTGGAACGAACCGATTGGACGACCGAACTGAACGCGAACCTTTGCGTACTCAACCGACATCTCTAGAACCTTCTGTGCGCCGCCAACCTGCTCTGCTGCGAGACCGATAGCTGCGAGGTCGAACACCTTCGACAACACGTCCCAACCGGCACCGTCAGCACCAATCAACTGGGCTGGGGTGTCCTTGAACTCGAGCTTCGCCTGCTTGCGTGTCTGGTCCATGGTGGACAGCGCCGTACGCGTAAGGCCTTTCGCATCGCCTTCGACGGCGAACAAACTGATTCCCTTGCCGGTCTTTGCTGCGACGATGATGAGATTCGCAGTGTGACCGTCGATTACGAACGACTTGGTTCCCGAGATGGTGAAATCACTTCCCGATCCCTTCGCTTCTGCGGTGATTCCCGATGCGTCCCACTTGCCCGAAGGCTCGGTGGTTGCGAGTGTCGCGATGGTTTCACCTGATGCGATTCCCGGAAGGTACGCCTTCTTCGCTGTGTCATCACCCGACAACAAGAGTGCATGTGTTGCGAGGACAGCGGTCGAAAAGAACGGTGCGCACAACAATGCGCGTCCCATTTCTTCGAGCACGATTCCGAGCTCGACCCACGAAAAGCCTTGGCCACCGAATTCCTCGGGAACCACGAGAGACTGCAGACCCAACTGCTCGGCCATCTGCGACCACACTGCGGCGTCGTAACCATTGTCAGTTTCCATCTGCTCGCGTACGGCAGATTCATCGGACTTGGCCTCGAGGAACGAGCGCACCATCTTGCGCAGTTCTTCCTGTTCTTCACTGAAAGCAAAATTCATGGACGCAGTCTGGTGGATGTTCCCAGGTGCCCGCCAATCAACACGTGTACACCGGTGTACGCACATTTTCCACCAACTGGCTAGCGTGGTGACATGGCAACCATCGGCATCCGCGAACTGCGAACGGCTCTCGCAGCCATGGTGCGCCGAGCTGGAAGCGGCGAACGACTGGTCGTGACCGTAGATGGAAACCCTGTCGCCCAGTTGGGCCCAGTCGACGCACCGGCATCAGCACTATCTATCGACGACCTGGTGAGTCGCGGACAGGTCATCGCACCTCGTCGACGTTCTACATACGTCGCACCCGAACCACTGGTTCTTCGCACAGGGGCCCGAATCGATCAAGCTCTTCGAGAGGTCCGTACATGACCGTTTATCTCGACGCCTCTGCATTGCTCGCCTGGCACATCGATGGAGCGGCCCACGACATCGTGCATCAGGTGCTTCAGCGCGACACGACGTGGTGTTCGAGCGCGATTGCACTCACCGAGGCACTTGCGGCAGTGCCTCGACTCACCGATGATGATGTCTTGCGTCGAGAGTTCGAAGACAGCATTCGGCATTCATGGGACTTCGTCCACATCGTGCCAGTTGACCAAAGAGGCCTTGATGACGCAGTGGAATTGATGGCCGACCAACCAATCGGCGTGTCGACAGCACTTCACCTTGTCGCCGCACGCCGCCTTCCGGCCGACGTCACCTACGTGACCTTTGATGCGTCGCACATCCCCGTCGCCCTGTCGCTCGGCTTCGATGTTGTGTCAGGCTGAGGACATGGCACGGGACGACTCAACGCTCGCACTACCCACGTTGCACTTCCACGACGACGCCATCGAGGTGCACAAAATGGTGGTGGGAAATTACGACAACAACGTGTTCGTCGTGCGGTGTCGTCACACCGGCGATGCAGTTCTTATTGACGCCGCAAATGAACATGAACTCCTGCTTGAATTATGCACGACGCTCGGCGTTCGACGCGTGCTCGAAACTCACGGTCACTTCGATCACATTGCTGCCGTGCCTGCCATGCGCGCGGCGGGGTACGAAGTCGGCGTGATGTCGGCCGACGCTCACTATCTGAAAGAAGTTGGCTACGACGTCTTCATCGACGACAAAGAGGTCATCGAAGTCGGCAAAGTCAGACTGCACTCGATTCACAATCCGGGCCACACACCTGGCTCTGTGTCATTCAAGGTTGAAGGCTCGCCGGTGCTCTTCACCGGAGACACGTTGTTTCCAGGCGGACCAGGCGCCACCAAGTTTCCGGGCGGCGACTTCTCAACCATCATCTCGTCAATTGACGAGAAGTTGTTCACGTTTCCAGCCGACACCATCGTGATGCCCGGACATGGCACTGA
>DCZD01000027.1:0-239 GCA_002331255.1 Acidimicrobiaceae bacterium UBA2093
GTCGCTAATCCTGAGCTAACGAGAGCAATGAGAAGAACAAGAACCGGGGTGACTCGTCGTGAACGGCGACGTGGACCCATCACGCCTTCACCTTAGACGAGTGCTCACGGAGCAGTTGTGGTCGTAGTTGTCGTAGTGGTCGTTGATGAAGAACTTGTCGAAGTAGTCGACGCCGTACTGGTCGTCGAACTTGACGTTGATGTCGTTGACGACGACGGGATGGTCGTGGTGGTGGTGGT
>DCZD01000027.1:456-14774 GCA_002331255.1 Acidimicrobiaceae bacterium UBA2093
GTTGTCGTCGTGGTCGTAGTGGTCGGCGGCGGCACAAAGAGAGGCCCACCCCAACCCCACCTGATATCCATCGGAGCACCGATGGGCGTGCCAACCGTCGACGGGATCGCATCAAGAGCCGTGCGCAATTGGAACCAACCATCCCATGCAGCAAGCCCCGTCGAGCCACATCCGGCGGCACGTTGGACACATGCTGCTGTCTGTACGGTAAAAGACGCGAGACGAAGGGGTTTTCCAAGTGCTACTGCGCGTGCGGCAAGCACTGCCCACTGGCGTGCCTGCGAACCACTCAGAGTGTGGATCTGAGGCATTGCCAACACCTGTGGCCCGGCATGCGATGACACCCACAACACGTCATCCAGAGTCCAACCATTCCCACACGTCAACTTCGTACTCACAGTTTGCGGGCACGCGTCAGCCGACCCAAAGTTCCACAATCGTGTCGTCGTGGATGCCACGTACCCATCGACCCATGCGCGCGCCTGACCTGGCGGTCCCCAACCTGGCTCGAGGTCAACTGAACCAGAGATGGTGACGCGGGGATCTGAGATCTTTCGTGCCTCGGCAACGAGCGCCGCCCACGCCTGACCTCCGGTGTAACCGTTGTACGCAGTTACCGCACCCGAATTAGAGGTTCCAAGTGACACTTCCCATTTTCCAGACCCGCACTCAGCTAAACCACTCGCCCAAGTTGCGGCCACCTTTGCCATGTCCGCATAAGGAATAACCATGCCAAACCCTGATGATCCGGTCTTCACTTGTCGACCAAACGACAAGATGATGATTCCTTGCGGTGCTGCTTTCGCCTGATTGCACGCCACTCGCTTGGCTATTGGCATCGTGACGTCCATGGGATATACATCGCGCCCACGCACGTAGCTACCGATTGGCACATTCCACGCCGGCGCCGACCTATCAGGAATTGCACTCGGGTACCACACCGCTTCCTGTGCCGTCACAGAGACTGGGTCGTACTTCGGAACAATCGTCGTTGTCGTCTTCTTTGGTACCGCCTTCGCTACTGAAGTTGTCGGTGGCATCGGCTTGGATGCAGTAACCACGACCGGTCCAGACCACGTCGACACTTTCCCAGTCCCACGAACCGCCCCGATGGTCACTGCGTATCGACTCGACGACGCGACGACGAACCGTGGAGACACCACTCGCCCCGGTGAAGCTGTCACCACTTTGCGCTGCACATTCCCCGTCCGAAGATTCTTCACTCTCACTGTGTAACGAGCGACCCTGGAGGTCTTTGAGCCGGCGGTAGGTGCTTGAAGTGCGACGGTCAAGGTGGAGTGGGTTCGAGCGATAGCCACGGCTCTAGCGACCGTCGGCGCAGGCGCACGCTGAATGGGAACTGAGATTCCCGCATCGACCGGCAAAATCAACGGGCGAACCGCAGCATCGACACGGTCCACACCGAATACGCCAAAGAGCATCGACATGATCGACAACACTGCAAGTCGTGCTGTCCGCATATGTAGGAGACCACTTCGGAACATAGACAACCTTCCGAAGCCAGTCTGGCGTGCCGTCGGGTGAATGTCACCGCAGGCCCTGGAACCCCCATGCTCTGGGCTTTCGAGAAGTTTCCGAGCCAACTAGCGTCGGGGCGTGGTCGACCGAATCGTGCGTGGTTCTCTGGACAATCGTCCGGTCGTAACGCGCGCACGCTCGCAACGCTCCATCGAAAATGACGGTCGGATCAATCGTGCGGCCATTTCCGTCGCAAACAAGAACGGAATCGACGGTCTGACACTGAGCGAGGTGGCAAAGAGGGCCCAGCTGACCACCGGCGCTCTATACGGACGATTTGAGGACAATGAGGATCTTCAGGTGCACCTCGTCACCGACGAAGTTGCACCGAAGTTAAAGGCGTTTCTCGACAGAGCCGTCCGAGAGTGTCGCGAGTCGAACGACAGCCCATCATTGCTTGACCATCTTTCTCTCGATACACGAAACGATCCATCAGTTGCACTTGGCGTTGAAAGTCTTGTTGCAGCGCAAAGAAATGATGCGCTCGCAGAGATTCTTCTACCTGAAGTGGCCTCGTGGCTGGAGTCATACGGAATTCATGAGCGTGCGACTCCCGTCGAACTTGCAAAGAGCGCAGTAACGCTCGCACTTGTTCTCGGAACGGTCATGCACCGATTCGTCGATGACGAATTCGAGCAATGGCCGATGGCGCTTCCGACACTGACGCGAGCTATCGCCGGGGCATCGCCGTCGTCGAAATCTGCGGATGCCTATTCCTACACTTCGATATCTGCTGACACTGGAAACGCAGTGCGTGATGCACTCATCATGACGACGGCTGAAATCATCGGAAAAGTCGGCTACGAGCGCACCACCGTCGCTCGACTTGCGCGTCGATCCGGGCTGACCACGGGAAGCATCTACAACGTTTACCCATCAAAACAAGACCTCATCGTCGATTCAATTGACACGTTGCTACGACGCACCCGACAAGAGAGCCTCGATTTCGAATCCGAGGGCCTCAGCCGACGTAATCTCGGATTCGGATTTGCCGCTCACTTCGCAGCCGCAAGCGACGTTGATCGACGTCAATGGCACAGGTTCAGACATGAAGCTTTCGTCGCAGCACGTACGAATAGCGTCATCCGCAAGACCATTCGCAATGTGCACCGCGACGAAGTAAATGTTGCAGTCGATCTTTTCAGTGTGATGAATCTTCCACTCAGTCTCATTCAGGCGATCACAGCAACTTCGCAGGCTCTCTCGCTGGGGTATTCACTGATCATTCAGCTCGCTCCCGTTGCAAAACACGGCGATTACGAAGCAACTTCCGAGAGTTTCTTTCGCGAAATCGTCGGATTCATCCGCTCGTGAGGTTCGACATCCAGGTCAACCCCGGCATCATGCCGTGGAGCCACATCGCTGACGCTGCTCGTGCGGCAGATGACGCGGGCTTCAACACCTTCTGGACGATGGATCACCTTCGCGGCGCGACGATGCAAGCACCAAACATGCCAGAGTGCTTCACCCAACTTGGGGCACTTGCCGCGATCACCTCGCGTATCAACATTGGCCCGCTTGTGGTGAATGTCGGTAACAGGAATCCGGGTCTTCTCGCTAATGCATCGGCGACTTTGCAGGAAATCTCGAACGGTCGACATGTGCTCGGCCTTGGCGCAGGCGGCAGCCCTCGAAACGCCTTCGCTATCGAACGAACAACGCTAGGAATGATCCCTCCAGCCACAATTCGCGAGCGGCATGGTGTTCTCGCTGCAACACTTGACCAACTCGATGCGATGTGGTCGCCCGGGCGCGACCCGAAGTACGACACGTACCCACTTCCCGATCCCCGACCCCAGGTGGTCATCGGAGTTAACAGCATCGCGCTGGCGACACTTGCTGGCGAACGTGCAAACGGTGTCAACATTCGAGCAACGAGTGAGCTCTGCGACGAGGCGCTCGGAGCAGCAATCGATGCCCACCGGCAATCAGGCCGTAGCAGTGAATTTCACGTAAGCGTGTGGGATTTCTTCAGCGAGGACTTGCTCAGCGGAAGAGATGAACGTCTTCACCATTGGGCTTCAATCGGAGTGAACACCGTCATCCTCTTGATGTTCAACGACATCGACGTACGCGCCATCGCAGATGCGGAAAGGTGGCTGCGATGAGCGACCTTGAGTCATTCGAATCGTCGTCGTACTCATACGCGCGCGGGGAACGACTGCCGGTCGAGGTTCTCGTATTTGAGGTAACTCCCGAGGACGTCAACGATTTTCTCGAACTGGATCACGACATCTGGACACTGAAGGAAGCGTTCGGGCAACGCCTTGAGCGTGTGCCCTTTCTCTCGAAAGAAGTGTGGCTGAACGACTCGCGACCCGGGCAGATAACGGTCGTCTTCGTGTGGGAGTCCATGGAGGCCTGGGACACCGTGGGTCAAGCAGAGTTTCAACAGGCCCTCCAGGCCGAGTTTGACGCAAAGTTCGGTCGGCCTGTCAAACTCGTCCGCGCGTATCACGAGCTGGCCGATATGGGTATCCATCGGTACAGCCGCTTCGAACGTGACGAAGGACCATCCACCGACTAATCCGGCTCGGTTGCGGGTCTCAGTGGCCTTTCTTGCAAGACTGTGGTCATGACCCTTCTTGAGACCTCCGCAGACGAGCAACTCGCCGTCGTCGAAGCAGCAGTTGACGAGCTGCTGACCAAGTTCGACCCCAAGTCCGTCGATGACCGCACGTTTCGTGGAGCGCGTTTCGACCACGGTCTCGCGTGGGTCCATTTTCCGAAGGGGCATGGCGGACTTGGACTTCGTCCAAATTTGAACCGACTTATCGAAGAGCGTTGCCGCAAAGCCGGCGCCAAAGCCCAAGACCCAGCAACCTTTTTCATCGCACTTGCAGGTCCAACCATCGTGACTCACGGCAGCGAAGAAGTGAAGACACGATTCCTTCGTCCGATGTACACGGGCGAAGAAAAATGGTGTCAGTTGTTCTCTGAGCCGGGCTCCGGCAGCGACTTCGCAGGCCTCGGAACAAAGGCCGTACGCGACGGTGACGAATGGATCATGAATGGGCAGAAGGTGTGGAACACACTCGCCCACCTCGCCGACTGGGGAATGCTTGTCGCGCGAACCGACCCCGATCAGCCAAAGCACAAAGGCATGACGTACTTCGCGCTTGACATGCACGCACCTGGTGTTGAAGTCCGTCCTCTCCGACAGATAACCGGTGAAGCAGAGTTCAACGAGGTCTACATGACCGATGCTCGCGTGCCTGACGCTTTTCGCATCGGCGATGTCGGTGAAGGCTGGAGAGTCGCGCTGACCACGCTTATGAATGAGCGGACTGCAATTGGTGGAGGCGGCGGAAACAATCCGAAGCGCAAGGGGCCGATTGACGAAGCAATCAAGATTTGGCACGAGATCCCGGCTGACCAGCAGAGTGCTGCTCAGCTCGACCGTCTCATGCAGCTGTATTGCAAGAGTGAAGTTCTACGCATGACAAATGCACGCGCCTCGCAGCTTGCCAGGGCGGGAAACCCCGGACCAGAGGGCTCGATTGCGAAGTTAATGCTCGCAGAGTTCAACAAGAAGGTCACCGAGTTTTCTGTCGAACTGATGGGGGCAGAGGGAATGATCGGCTACGACTTCACCTTCCGTCGTCCGGAGCAAGTGTCCGTAGATGGCGCCGAAGGCGGCGTGAGGCACTCTTTCTTGCGCGCTCGAGCGAACTCCATCGAGGGTGGAACGAGCGAAATCATGCGCAACATCCTCGGCGAGCAGGTGCTTGGGTTACCTGGCGAACCGCGTGCCGACAAAGACCTGCCATGGAGCAAAGTGCCGCGCAACTAGCGCGGCCGGGATACACGGTGCCGCGCAACTAGCGCGGCCGTAGGCTCATTGCGTGGCCTCGTTATTGTCCTTCCCTTCCATCGTCAATGAGACGGCTGCACGACTAGTAGCTACAGGCGCCGTCGCGATGTCAGTCGCCTATGTGGTGACAGGCAATGGTTGGATTCTTCTACCACTCACCTATGGCTTTATCGCACGAGTTCTTTCCGGACCTCGATTCAGTCCGCTCGGACTTCTTGCGACAAAGGTGATCGTGCCCCTCCTCAACATCAAACACAAGCTGTGCCCTGGGCCGCCGAAACGGTTCGCCCAAGGAATCGGTGCTGCGTTCTCTGTAACTGCAAGCGTCTTGCTGATCCTCGATTTCGGCACAGCGTCACGTGTTGTGATTGCCATGCTCGCTGCCGCAGCAAGCCTTGAAGCTTTCGCTGGCGTTTGCATCGGCTGCAAGATGTTCTACGCCATGATGCGAATCGGGATTCTTCCTGAATCAGTGTGCGAAGAGTGCAACGACATCTCACGTCGCATCCAGGCCGCCTGACCAACAGCACGTACTGTCGCAGGACGCCACCGGACTACCGTCTACTTCTGTGAGTGGCATGAAGCTAGATGTATGGCTCAGTGCGCCACTTGAGCATGCAGCTGCACGCGCCAATGAACTCGAAACTCTCGGCGTAGATGGCATATTCACTTTTGAAAATGCCCACGACCTGTTCTTCCCGTTGGTGGCAGCCGCACCTGCATGCTCGCTTGATCTCATGACTAACGTCGCGATCGCATTTCCACGCAGCCCGCTTCACCTTGCTCACGCGGCCTGGGATCTGGGCCAACTCTCGCAGGGTCGATTCCGTCTCGGACTCGGATCTCAAATTCGTCCACATATCGAAAAGCGTTACGGCTCAACGTGGTCAGAACCTGTCACTCGCATGGGTGAATGGGTACAGGCGACCAAAGCCATCCTCAACTCGTGGCAACACGGAACACCGCTTCGATATGAAGGCCGCTTCACACGTCACACGTTGATGACTCCGAACTTCAATCCGGGTCCGAACCCGTTTGGTGTCCCAAAGGTGTTAGTCGGTGCACTCGGACCAAAGATGACCGAGATGGCTGCCGCAGTCTCTGACGGAATCCTCATCATGCCCTTCAACTCTGCACGCCACCTTGCAACGGTCACTCTTCCTGCTGTCAAGCGAGGACTTAACTCGACACAACGCGACGACAAAGAGGTTGAGCTCATCGCAGAGATCATTGTCGGCATGGGTCGCACTGATGAGGAATTAGACCGCGCACGCAACATCAAAACCCTGATGGCGTTCTACGGTTCTACTCCCTCTTACCGAACGGTCCTCGATGCTGAGGGGCACAGCGACTTGCAACCGCGCTTGAACGAGATGTCGAAGCGTGGCGAATGGACAGAAATGAGTGGTCTTATTTCTGACGAGCTGATGGGGCGCATCGGTGTCTATGGGACCCCGCGTCAGTGCGCCGAACAGATCGTTGCGCGCGTCGGAGGATTCGCCGACCGTGTATGCGCTTATTTCCCCGCTTTTACTCCTGACGATGAATTGCTGGCAGAGTTCATAGAGGCCTTTGCGGCAGTGCGGCCACAATGATGTATCGCACCATCAGTTTTGACTTATCCGAGCGCATCGCCACCATTACGTTGAATAGGCCCGAAGTCCGTAATGCGTTTGGCGCCGGCATGGGCGACGAATTGTCTGACGCATTCAAAGAATGTGATGCAAACGATGACATTCGCGTTGTCGTGCTGACCGGGATGCCGCCAGCTTTTTGTGCAGGAGCGGATGTGTCCTCGGGCGAGGACACCTTCAGGCCACGTGAGGCATCGACATTCTCATCAGGAGGAGTGACCTTTCCTGCGTGGAGGGTGCGTAAACCAGTCATCGCAGCAGTGAATGGTCACGCCATCGGTATTGGTCTCACCCTGACCCTGCACTGCGACATTCGCATCTTCGCCCGAGAAGCCAAGTATGGCATTGTCCAATCGCGGCGAGGAATGCTCGGTGATGCCATGTCGCACTGGACCCTTCCGCGCATCGTCGGATTTGCCAATGCAGCCGACATCTTGCTCACTGGCCGAATGTTCGGAGGTGACGATGCGCTACGTATGGGGCTGTGCAACGAAGTGCACGATAACGATGCAGTGCTGTCGCGCGCAATTGACATCGCCGGAGACATCGCAGTGAATGTGTCCCCTGCTTCGGCTGCGGCTAGCAAACGAGCATTGTGGAGCTCTTGGAATTCGACCTCTGACGAAATGAACGCCCTCGAGACCGACCTCCATCTTCGGCTCATGAAACTCGAAGATGCCCGCGAAGGCGTCCGTGCCTTCGTCGAGAAGCGCCCACCCAAATGGACTAGCACTGCGGATTCAATTGATGGCTGAACACGGCGGTAGCGCGTTGTTCGTAGGTCACGGAAGCCCGATGAACACGTTCGAGGTCAATCGGTACACCACCGCCTGGCGCGAAGTGTCGGCCGCACTCCCCACTCCACGCGCGATTGTTGCCGTTTCTGCACACTGGTACATCGATGGAACTGCAGTGACTGCGATGGCGGAGCCAAGAACCATTCACGACTTCTTCGGATTTCCCGACGAACTCTCTCGCTTCGAGTACCCCGCGTCTGGCGACGTCAACCTTGCCAACGATGTGGTGTCACTACTGTCGCCGTTTGACGCCGTGCCAGACACAACAGATTGGGGTCTCGACCATGGCACATGGTCGGTGCTCGCCCACCTCTATCCAGAAGCCGACATTCCTGTCGTGCAAGTGTCCATCGATGCGCGGGCAACTTTCGACACCCATGTGCACATTGGTGCATCCCTTGCACCATTAGTTGACGACGGAGTAATGGTGCTCGGATCTGGGAATGTGGTGCACAACCTCGGCCTCATTGACTGGTCCATGATCGACAGTGGATTCGAATGGGCGAAGAAGTTCGACGACGAGGTCCGGCGAATCATTACGACGCAGCTATACAACTTGTCGTCAATTCGTGACCATCAACTCTTTGGAAGCGTTGCCCCCACCCCAGAACATTTCATCCCATTGCTCTACATCGCCGGACTCGCCGATGAAGCCAAGAAGCCACTCTCGACGTTTGCCGAGGGTTACGCCTTCGGATCACTTTCAATGACCTCGTATGTCATGCGAAGTTGAGTGGACCACGACTCAGTCGCGGTGGTGTTGCATCAACTCGATGGTGTAGCCATCTGGATCAACGATGAATGCGACGGTCACAGGCCAACGGTCGAGGCGCTTGGGCTCCATTGTTGACTTGAAGCCTGCTGCAACCGCAGCATCATGCACTGCGACACAATCATCGACGTTGAAATAGATCTTCCACAGCGCCCAACCGTGATCAATGGGCTTGGGGCTCTCGTGGTGCTCAGCTAGTTGCAGACGACCGCCACCCTGATCAGCGGCAACCACAATTTCGTGAACACCCGGAATCTCCGTGCGTGACTGTACTTTCAAACCGATGATCTCGGTATAAAACTTCTCAGATGCTTCGATGTCTTTGACATTGATGCAGTATTGACCGACTGTTGTCGCCATGTGATCCCCCTCGTGTCTCGCCTGGTCCTAGGCCCGATTGTGCCGACCGTTCAAGACTAAGCGACTCAAAGGGACTCGAACCCCCGACATCTTCCTTGCAAGGGACAGGCTCAAAATCCGGAGCGACTAGCTCGATGAGTCTCAGCGTGACGCTGAAACCCTTACGAGGCTTGCGTGTAGTGGGCGTTGAGGGACTCGAACCCCCGACATCTTCCTTGTAAGGGAAGCGCTCTAGCCAACTGAGCTAAACGCCCGCACCACAGGACGATACCGGCGGATGCGCGCCGACAATGCCCTAGACAGCAACCATTCTCGACCAGATCATGTCCAACAGCGAGAAGACGCGCGGCTCGATTGATTCGGATTCCTGTCCAAGAGACTCGACCAACCATCGCCAATCGTCATCCGTGACGTTCATGCGCTGACCGAGTCGCTCGACAATTTCAGCCGTGAATTCGATATGAATCTGAAGGCCCCATGCACGACCCCGCGAGAATGCAACGTCAGCGTGTGGTTCGCGAGCATGTACCTGACTCGTAGCCGGAGCGGTGATGGCGTCCTCATGCCACAGCGCCCATCGACCGGCAAGCTCGGAAACATCAGTCTTCAATGGCTCGTACGAACGGTGGGTGCCGTTCATTCGTTCCACTTGCCCTCCAAGTGCTTTGGCCAGAACTTGAGCGCCAAAACAGATACCGAGATAGGGCCGATTGGCTGCGACCCATGAACTGACAAGTTCGATTTCTTGTTGTTGAGGTGGAGCACAGTATCCATTGGCAACACTGAGTGGAGATCCCATCACGATGAGCAAATCAGCGTCAGGCAACGTGATGGCCGAACCACGAGAAACACGCTGAACGGTGGCTTTCTGAGTGTCGAGCCATGCACCAACCGGTCCTAGTTCGTGGGCGACGTCGTCATGTGAAAGGACAATGACGTTGCCGGGTGAACGAAGCACCGGTTGAACCTACTTAACTGGAATCGTTCGCCAGGCCGACGCGTTGCCGGCACGATCGATGACGCGCACCTGCAGAGTCTTTGCAGTCGTCGACACAGCCACCCTTGCTGAACTCGCCCTCGGGTTGCTCAGCGAAATCTTTGTGACGGCCTTACGCGAACTACTCCGCACTTCAACGGCTCCGAGACCAGAGTTCTTGTCTGAAGCTCGCACCGTGATTGAAGCTCCTTTGCGTTTCACCGCTGCAATCGTTACGGGTCCACCGCTCGCTGTTCCGGTCGCAGTTGCCCCCGTGAACGTGGGCGCAGTGGTGTCCAAGATGATGTCGTCTTGGTACGGAGTTGATGCATTTCCAAGTCGGGTCACAAACTTCACATAGACAACCTTCGGTAAGCGCTCATCTTTGCTTGCGACCAAAGTCCAGGGGATGTCTGCAGAGTTGTCAACAAGTGTGAATGTCGTCGAATTTTTGAATCCACCGTCGTTCGACAAGATGGCCTGAGTTGAACCAGAAGGCCCCGTCACAGAGACGGTCACTGATTTCTTATTGGTGAACTCTGCCGCATCGTTGATGGAGACTCCCACAGGACGTAATGAGGTGAAAGAGAGCGTGTCCCCTCGGGATGTTCCCTTTGAGTTCGTTGCGACAACTCGGAAGTAATACTTCTTTCGCTCGGTCAACGATGAAGCCGTAGCCGCGACATCGACTGCCGTGATGCCTGTGTCGACTTTGGCGACAAGCTGTGCAGCATCAGAGAGATCTTCCTTTAATCCGTATTCGAAGTACACCGCAGTATCAAGAGCACCTGGATTAACAGTTGCGTTCAGAGTCGCCCTACTGCTCGAGACTGAGGTTGCGGCCTGCGTCGTTGCCGCCGGCGCGATACCTGCGACCGCAATTGATGCTTCGGTGCTGCCACTTGCCTGGTAGAAGCCATTAGCTGCAGCATTGGCCCGAATTGTGCATGTTCCTGCGTTCAGAATGGTCACCGTCGAACCGGCGACTGTGCATACCGATGACGTCGTCGAGGAAAAGGTGACGGCCTTTCCGCTCGATGAGGTCGCAGAAATTCCAAACGGAACATCATTGAGGGCCTTTGTCGCCGGTGGCGCAAATGTTATGGACTGCGCCGCGACACCTACCACTTCTTGTGGGGATGAACTTGAAGTCGTCTGTGCATTCGCCAAGGTTCCATTAACCCCCGTACCCCAACACGAGGCCGACCCGTCTGTCCCGATTACACATGTGTAATCCCTACCTGCAGCAACTGCCGATGCAGATGCAGTCGATGCCAGGGACGTCTGAACCGCAGCCAGAAGTAGAACTCGACTCGCTCCAGATTCCCCATTTCCTATCTCGCCCTCGGTGTTGTCCCCAGCACATGCCACGCGACCCGAGTTGCGGATGAAGCATGTGTGTCGAGCCCCTGCGCTGACGGACACCAGGTCAGTTGATGGCGATGAGGATGCGTCAAGCACGGTCTGTGCCGTGTTTGCGCCAGCAGAAACGACCGAACCTGTAGCTAGCTGTCCAAAAGATCCTGCGCCCCAGCAGCGCCCTTGGCCGTTTGTGAGCACCGCGCATGTCGTAGCACCACCTGCCGATAGCGCCACGACGCCACTTAGGTCCGACCCGCCATCACTCACTGCAGTCGGAGTTGGCGTCGGCACATATGTTGAGTTTCCAACCTGACCATACGTGTTGTCACCCCAGCACTTCACCCTGGTCGACACCAAGAGGGCACACACGTGGTAGGAGCCAGCGGCAACAGCGTCAACCGTCTCGCCAACGGAAATTTCCTGTGGCGTGGCACTAAACGGGAGTGAAGAATTGGTCACGCCAAGTTCCCCATTTGAGTTTCTGCCCCAGCAGTAGACACTTGAGCTTGAATTCGCCGAGATACCGCAGGTGAAGTTCTCGCCAGCTGTGATTGACGTGAAGTCAGACGGGGTTGAGACAGTCGCGATGTAGTTGGAGTCCGTCGTGGTAGCACCCGTCTGGCCAAATGTCGTTCGGCCGACGCACGTGACAGTACCGGTTGACTGAAGTCCACACGCGTGGTCAGCGCCGACTGCAACTCCTATGAGATTCGTGGGCATTCCTGCCACAAGACGAGGCGTGCTCACCACGGGTCCAGATGGAAAACCTATGCGAGTGTCGCCTGCATGACCCCAGCAGTACATACGTGAATTTGCGATCACACACGCAGAGTTCTGATTTGCACTGATTGTCCGCGCAACGGATCGTCCCGATGCGGGCGATTCACTCGCTTCAGCTTGAACAACGTCAGCGGCACGAAGTGTTGGCAACGCCGCGAGGACACCAGCAAGGATGAAACGGACAATTCGTTTAGACATGTCTGAATTCTTGTTCAATTTGGTTGTCATCTCAAGTAGCCACCTCTTAGGCCCGCAAATACACGACATCGTCATTCATGACATTGGAGATGGTGCAGGAAGCCCGATTGTTCGCACCACTTCCCTGGCTTTGCATCCACGAGCCTGAGTCTCCGCATCGCACCGAGAACGGAACCGCAACCGCGGTCATGGTGAAGGTAAAGGGCACAGCCTTCGTCGACCCCGAGGCGTCGGTACCTCCTCCATCAAACTCGATACTCAGTCCTTCTAGACATCCGACGTCGCTACAAGATCCACCCCTGTTCGACGTCGCCGTGAAACCCGATGAACCGAGATCGGACAGACCAAGTGACCACTCATCAAGATTGAAAGTGACGTTAACTGTTGTACGCGCTGCGGGTGCAGCAGTTGTCGCAGGTGCTCGGGTTGTGTTCGTCACCTGCTGAGTCCCACCGCCCGTTCCGGGCTTGGCTGCAGAACCATTGCCCCCTGTGTCTCCACTTACCGCAGATGTCGTGTTCGTCGTTTGCCCTATCGCAGATCCCGACTGTGATGCATCTCCACCCGTGGTACTCCCCGAAGTGGACAAACCCTTGCTGAGCGACACTGAGGTCGAAGTAGAGGGCAGACCACCTCTCGTCTCATTTTCGATTACGGCACCATCGGTGCCAACCACCTTCTCCTTCACCGTTCCAGATCCGTCATCACTGCGCTGCACATAGTTGGTTCCGGCAGGAAGTGTCGGAGCACCGGCTCCAACTACTTCGACGACAGGTGCCGAATCGTTTGTCGTTGTCGTGACCGGCTTTCCGTCGGTGCCGAGCACGGACACCGCTACCCCATCAGGCGTCACTTCGACACTTGCTCCTTCCCCAGAAGCGGTTCCTGCGTTGTCGCCGGCAGCAACCGTGACAGTTGCACTCGACTCGTTAACGATTGCACTCCCCTCGGTGAAGAGCACGTCGCCTGCCGCGCCTTGTGGAAGCGACACCTCCACCATCGCCTTGGGTGTCATCGCAAAGATCTTGGACTCTTTCGGAGCTTTTACAGTGACCTTCTTGTTGCTCGCAGGGACCGTGACGATGTAGTCCACCGGAACACCCGGTTGCTGTTCAACACCAGGTGAGCGCAATGGCCTCATGGTCGTCGCACCAGCGACAGCTGTTCCTGGCGACACAACGCCGTCATCAGTCTCGATGCTCCACTCGGTGTCGACACTTCGAATGAGAAACGTCGTCGACTTCACCGCTTTGTCGATGGCGCAGAACGGACATGATCCACTCTCGCGAGTCTTCAGCGAGATGAGATCGATGTCGCCCTTCTTTCCGCGCCACATCTTCGGATCGTTGGCGGGGTCCTTGCCCGAGAACGAGAAACTCCACTCGCCTTTAGCCAAGTCCGCGGTGACATAACGATCTGCACCTGGCCAATTCGAGTCGTACACCTTGATCACAGCAGTGTCCTTCTCTGGGAACTCAAGTGCATATGGCAAGAGCGCATGACCACCAGTCGCGGAGTACACACCTAGCGAGTAGTCGGGTGTTCCCTGCGCAAAGCTCGCAGCTAGCGCGGCGACTATCTCCTTCAAAGACTTTTTGGCGAAGCCATCAGCTTCATCTTGCGTCTCAGGAATGAATTGTGTGGCGAACGCTCGCAAGATTGCATGCAGAACTTCGACGTCCTTGTCGAGCGCTGACGTCTTTGGTTCGACTTTTCGGATGAAGCGTGATGCTGCGAGCACCACCAGACCCTCGCAGTGTCCCGATGTTCGAGCCTGATTCACCATTCGGGCAAACGCAGCTGCCTCTGGTGTCGCGATACATGGTGTCGTTCCGCCGCGGCACACATCGGGCCCACTTCCAAACATCTCCACTAGGTCATCGGTGTTGAATTCTTCCGAGATTGTTCCCGACGGAAAGTTCGCAAATGTGAACGCGTCTGCGGTGACAGTCAGGCCGGAGGCGACCGGAACCACCTCAACTCCGACGGATTCCCCGCCGCCACCTGAACAGCCGCCTAGTACAAGACCAGCCGCCGCGACCAACAGAGTCCAACGCTGAATTCGCATTCAGCCAAGGATAGACCC
>DCZD01000007.1:0-26488 GCA_002331255.1 Acidimicrobiaceae bacterium UBA2093
CCACGTGCCTTTCGAGCCGTCGGTGAGCACCACATGGTGGATGACCGCTCCTGTTGCAGCCCACTTGGCGAGCGTGCCGCCGCAGCCGAATTCGATGTCATCAGGATGTGCGCCAATGGCGAGCACCACGCTCGGCGCGTGCAGGTTCCTCGTCCATTCATTGTGACCAAGATGTCCGTTCGATGACGGTGGCTGGCCAGGCTCATTCGCGCTCACGTCGCACTCCGCATCTTCAATTCCGCCAGGTCGTCGGCAGTGTCTAGGTCGAGTGAAAGCTCGTGGTCGTCGACACATCGATACGCGATGCCGAGGTCGTCGAGACGACGACAGTGAACAGCGAAGCTTCCAGGTCCGTAAGCAGTTCGAAATGTTGACGACGCGGGTAGTGCGATGACGTTCGTGCCATCGCGGTGCCGATCTGCGACCAGAGTGACCACTGCGTCTGTGACCAGATGGCTGAACGAGCGTGCGAGTGGAAGGTCGCTGTGAGCCACCACAATATGCTCGGCACCGTCGATGCGAGCTGCGTCTCGACCAGCGTCGACGGCGGCGTCCAAACCCGGTGACGTCGGCGTGACAACGCCACAACCGTGTGACGTCGCCCATGTGACTACATCGGGATCATCGCACACGACATGCACGCGCCACTCTCCGGCTGCGGCGACCACTCGCTCGGCACATGTCCGCGCCAGTTCGCGACGTTCGTCGTCAGTCAACACGGAGGCAAGTCGTCCCTTGGCGAAGGAGAACGACTTCACCGGCACAACAAGGTCGACTCGCACAATCGTTGAGCCTACGAATGCCCGTGGACCGATGGCGTAGCCTAAAACCATGTCGTCGACCGGTCCGGCCACCGGAGCACTCCGAGTCGGGGTGGTCGGCGCAGGTTCATGGGGCACGACAGTTGCTTCTCTGGCAGCAACTAATGCGCCGACGATGCTGTGGGCTCGTCGATTGACCACAGCAGACGCCATCAGTTCGACGCATCGAAACCCGGAGTATCTCGGTGAGTTGCCGGTGCACGAAGCTGTTGAAGCCACCCATTCCTTGGCGGAATGTGTCCGAGCAGCGGACGTCGTGGTGATGGCTGTGCCATCACACGGCTTTCGTGATGTCTTGAGTGCCGCAGCGGTACATGTGCGACCTGGCGTACCTGTTGTGAGTTTGTCGAAAGGTCTTGAGGCCGGCACCTTGGCGCGAATGACAGAGGTCGTGAGTTCCGTGCTTCCTGGTCACCCTGTCGCAGTGCTCACGGGCCCGAATCTTGCGCGTGAGATCGCGGCCGGTCAGCCAGCTGCGAGCGTCATCGCGATCGACGACACCGAGGTAGCGACACAGCTTCAGTCGTTGTTCGCCACTCCGATGTTTCGCGTGTACACGAACCCCGATGTCGTGGGTTGCGAGATTGCAGGTGTCGTAAAGAACGTGATTGCCATCGCGGCGGGCATCGCTCGAGGCATGGGCTTTGGTGAGAACACATTGGCGACTCTTATCACCCGCGGGCTTGCAGAAATGTCGCGACTTGCGATGGCAATGGGTGCACGGCCACTCACGCTTGCCGGCCTTGCCGGCATGGGTGACCTCATCGCGACATGTTCGTCGACACAGAGTCGAAACATGTCTGTCGGCATGCGACTGGGAAGTGGCGAGACACTCGAACAGGTCACCTCATCGATGAACATGGTCGCTGAAGGTGTGAAGAGCAGTCCATCGGTGCTCGAGCTGGCTATGCGTCATAAAGTCGCCATGCCAATCACCCAACAAGTTGTGTCGGTGTGTCGCGACGGTCTCTCTGCTTCGGATGCACTCATCAATCTCATGACACGAAGTTCAAAGTCAGAATTCGAGTAACAAGCCGATGAAGTTCAGTTTTAGGCGACGACGAGTCGCCGATACCGCAAATACACACGTGAAGCTCATCGGTGTGCGCGGTGCAGAGTGGCGTGCACGCGTTGGTGCTGATGGCGCGGTTCATGAGCATGATGGTTCTGCCCCAATCACGTGGCAGATTGCCGCCGCAGACGAGTGGCATAACCCGGCACGAGAGCCGAGCGTGCGACAGAAGTGGTATGCGGGGACACCTGTCGTCGAGACGCGGGTACGTGTGCCAGGTGGTGACGTCGCCACACGCACGTTCTGTGTTGCCGATCTTGGCGGAATGACAGTGTGGGAATTCGAGAACGAGTCTGCATCGCCAGTTGTTGTGGGCTTTTCGAGATCAGACGTGCTCACGTCTGTCCCGTCGTCGCCACCAATAGGAACAGACTTACCGGCCGGCTCCATCGCAGTTCCGCTCGGTCACCGCGGAACGACTCGAATAGGACTACTTCACTCTCGTCCTCACACAGGTCGTCTTCCTGACGACGTACCGCGTGCGCCGGCGGTGGTACGTGGATGGGAGACTGCCGCAGAAGTTCCGTCACGGATGGTGTTGCCAGACCATGCACTCTCGTCGCGCATCGTCGAAGCACGCACCCAACTGTTGTTGGACAGCGACCTCAGTCGCGTTTCATCTCATCTAGTTGTCGAGCGCCTTCGACTTGGCGAGGTCGGACTGGAATGGGAACTCGATCTATCCCGCATCGCCGAACAAGTGGTCGCATCGCAACGCCGAAACTCGCAGGTCACTTGGGACGCACCGTGGTTGCTCACGAACATCGCCGCCATCGCCAGACGACTCGGCGACGATGTGCTGGCAGACGATGTGACTGCTGCGATGTTGCGATTTGCCGATCGTGACGTCGAGGACGTGCCTCGAATGGTCGAAGACCCTGCGACCGTCATTGCGTGGACCGAGGCGATGCTCGTGCGACCGTCACTCGCGGGTGGACAGTGCACGTTGTTTCCACATGGCATACCGCGCACGTGGTGGGGTCAGAGTTTCGAATGGCATCGCATCACGGCAGACCCGACACGCACGGTGTCGGCCGCCGTTCGTTGGCATGGTGCGCGACCAGCACTCTTGTGGGAAACCTCTGGTCCAGCAGGGCTTGTGATCGATTCAGCCGTTGCAGAGGATGTGTGGCACACCACGTTGCCAACGGGCGAGACACTTCTGCCAGAGCCGGTCGCTGTTGACGACACGGTGTTCAGCTAGACGACGATGGTGACGTCGCGACAAGTGGCTCCACCGACTCTTGATGTCGAACAGGCGTTGTTCGCCGCTGGTCACACATTCGTTGCAGGTGTGGATGAAGTGGGCCGCGGTG
Source organism: Acidimicrobiaceae bacterium UBA2093 (assembly GCA_002331255.1). GTDB lineage: Bacteria > Actinomycetota > Acidimicrobiia > Acidimicrobiales > Ilumatobacteraceae > UBA2093. The sequence continues at coordinate 3,210 of DCZD01000007.1, forward strand.
CAATCGCAGGACCCGTGTGTGTCGGTGTCGTGGTCATCACATCTGAGTGCGGCGACATTCCGGGCAGGCTTACGGACAGCAAGTTGTTGAGCGCGAAGCGCCGTGTCGAGTTGTGTGAGCCGGTCATGATGTGGGCGCGGGCGCACGCACTCGGGTGGGCGAGTGCGCGCGAGATCGACGATCATGGGATTATTCCGGCTCTCAGGCTTGCTGCTGAGCGTGCACTTGCGACACTCGAAGTGGTGCCGAGTGCACTGGTGTTAGATGGAACACACGACTGGTTGCGTCGCGCCGCGCGAACAAGTGATGCGTCGGTGAGAAGTTTCGATGGAGAAGTCGTCGTGTTGCCGAAGGCGGATCAGCGGTGTGCGAGCGTGAGTGCAGCGAGCGTTTTGGCAAAGGTGCAGCGCGACTCATTGATGGTCGAACTATCTGGCACACACCCTGGGTACGGCTGGGACGGCAACAAGGGCTATGGCTCGTCTGCGCACCGCCAAGCAATCGTCGCTCATGGCGTGACGTCTCACCATCGGGTGAGTTGGAACCTCGTGTGACGCCTCGCCCGCGTCGTGTGTGCGTTAGTTGACGCGCATCTGATTGAACGGCGTGTTCGAATCGATGCCGGCATCTTTCGGAAGTCCGAGAACACGTTCGCCCACGATGTTGCGCATGACTTCATCAGAGCCGCCAGCGATGCGCAGGCCAGGTGTACCTAGTACGAGTCCGCTCCACGCGTAGGTGCCCCACTCGCCGGTGTCAGCCTGCATTCTTGCGCCGAGAACCTTCGAGACGAACGCGCCAAGACGGGTTTGGTTGGCGGTGAGAGCCATTTTCGCGATCGACATTTCGGGGCCAGGGGTCTGACCTGCGCGAACCTTCGCCATCGCTCGTGTGTTGGTGAGCGATGCCACCTTGTACCGGCCCCAAATGTCGGCAAGTTCATTGCGCACGATGGGGTCGCTGTCGAGTCCGTAGTGACGCAACATGGCGACGATGCGATCAAAGATTGCTTTGTCGCCACCACCAGAACCGCCACCGTTGACGCCGATCGATGCGCGCTCATTCATGAGTGTTGTGAGGGCCACATTCCAGCCATTGTTCACATCGCCAAGGCGATGATCGTCGCGCACACGGACCTCGTTGAAGAACACTTCGTTGAATCCGGTGCCGCCGTTCATCTGTTTGAGTGGGCGAATCTCGATGTTCGGGTCATGCATGTCGACGATGAAGCCGGTGAGCCCCTTGTGCTTCGGCAGTGAGGGATCGGTGCGGCAGATGACCTCTCCAATGTCGCTGTAATGCGCACCAGAGGTCCACACCTTCTGTCCGGTGATGATCCATTCGTCACCGTCGCGCTCGGCTTTGGTGGTGAGCGATGCGAGGTCTGAGCCCGCCCCCGGCTCGGAGAACAATTGGCAACCGATGATGTCGCCGCGCCACATCTTCTTCAAGTACAGCTCTTTTGCCAAATCTGTTGCATGGGCGAGAATTGTCGGAGCGACCATTCCAAGGCCGATGCCAAAGCAGCTCTGCCCAGGTACGCGGTACTGCGCTTCTAGTTGACCGTACAAACGGTCGTACGTGGCGGGAAGCTCACGACCGCCAAGTGAACGCGGACCAGTCACCCAACCGAAGCCCGCATCGAATTTCTTCTGACGCCACGCCTTGGCAAGTTCGACACCCTTCAGTTCGTTGTCACGCGAGCGCTCTTCGCTTCCGAACGGTGACTCTGAACCTTCGCCCCACACGAACGCCTTCTCGGGTGGACGCTTCTCGGCGTTTGCATCGAGGAAGTCGAGAGCTTCCTTTTCGAACACTTCAAGGGTGATGTCAGCCATGTCCGTCACGGTACTTGTCCTTTTTCGCAACGGCGAAGCCGTGCTGTCACTGGGTGCTCAACTAGCCTCTCCACGCATGGGTCAGCCGGTCGCAGTCGAGAACAAGCCAGGTACAGATGCGCAGGTGGTCCGTTTCGAGACCAATCGCTCGTTGACCGGCCAAGGCCATGAGCGCTTCGCATCGATCAGCCAGGCCACCGGAGAGCGCCCCGCTGCCTCCGTGGCTCGGCGTCTCTTTGAATCGGGCCAAGTGCAAGCAGTCCATGTGTTCTCAAATGTGATCACCGCATATCTCAACCCCGGCGCTTCAGCGAGTGGCCTCTCTGAGATCGTCCGAGACCTGTACCAGTACTGGAAGCCGGGCATGACGCCGCCGAGTGAAGAGGAATTGATGGCACAGGTGGAGGCTCCCGCTGACGCTGCTCCATCGAGCGCAGGTGAGAGCGGTGGAGCAGCGGTGGTCGATTCCCGGGTGCCCGCCCATCTTCTCGAGCGCAGCCGTCTGGCACGCGAGAAGTGGGCCGCGAACAACGGCTGACGTGCCAATCTCGCGGTGTAGCTGCTCTGACCTGAAATCAGGCAAAAACGCCTGAAACCTTTTTCAGATTGTTGACAGCACAATCACGCATGGTTCCCGGCCTATTCCTACGGTGGTCGACGTGGTGGACACTGGAGTGACACGTATAAGCCTTCAAGAGGCTGCTGCCCAATTGGGCGTCCACTACATGACGGCGTACCGCTACATGCGCCAAGGCCAGTTGCAGGCCACCAAGGTTGGCGGCGTGTGGCAAGTCGACATCGCTGACTTGGAGCAATTCAAGTCAGCTCAATCTGCACCTCCGGTGGCAAGTGGACCCGGAAGTGGTCGCAAGAGCGCGCCGTGGAGCCAACGCCTCGAGGCGCGTTTGTTGGTCGGTGACGGCACTGGCGCATGGTCTGTGATCGAGTCGGCAATCGACAGTGGAACAGACGTGGACGAGGTGTACCTCGATGTCATTGCACCTGCATTGGTCTCGATTGGTGCCCAGTGGAGGCGCGGTGAAATCGACATATTCATCGAACATCGTGCGACCGGCATTGCGACACGACTTGTTGGCCAACTCGGTGCACGATGTGCGCGACGTGGCCGCACAAAAGGAACCGTCGTACTCGGTGGGCCTCAGGGCGAAACTCATGCACTCGCAGTGTCGATGCTTGCTGACGTCATCCGTTTGTCCGGTTATGAGGTGTTCGACTTGGGTGCAGATACCCCAGCCGAATCATTCGTGAGTGCGGTGCGCAATGTCGACGGTCTCGTGGCGGTCGGCGTGAGTTGTTTCACCGACTTGTCGAAAGACAGCGCCCAGGAAGCGATTGCCAGCCTTCGCAAAGAGATCGATGAGTCGGTGGTGGTGTTCCTTGGTGGAGCCTCCATCCCAGATCAAGAGACCGCGCAGTCGTTGGGTGCAGATGAGTGGGCACGAGATGCCCGCGATTTCGTGGAGACCCTTGACCGAGTGCTGAAAGAACGCAGCAAGCAGCGCGCCGGCTGATCTAGAAACTACCGAACATATGTTCGGTACAGTGGGTCCATGTCGAGTGTGGCCCACGAACCTGAACGAGTACCTCGCTCGTTGTCAGATCTCACATCTGGTCATGTGCTGAACGGTGCACTTTTTGCTGCACGACACGCCACTCAAGACATCATCGCAGTCGATGAGCCTTTGAGCGTGGCCTTCGATGTCGGTGGCATGCGTCGTGGCACCGTGATCGCATGCACTGGTATCGCAGCTGCTTCGGCAGCTCTGTCATTGGTTGCTGCTGCCACCCGACAAGGTGCGTGGTTGGCGTGTGTCGATGTGCCATTTCTTTCCATGAGTGCTGCTGAAGAGCGTGGGGTGGCGCTCGAACGTGTGGTGCGTGTCGGGGTTCCATCGGTTGCTTCTCGGTCACGTGTCTTGGGCGCACTCATCGAAGGGTTCGATGTTGTGTTGTTGTCGAAGTGGGGGTGTAGCCCCAGCGAGGCACGACGGCTTGTGTCGCGTGTACGCGCTCTCTCCACCGTGTTGGTGGTGTTGGAAGACTCCGACATGTGTGTCGCTGACGTGCGTCTGCGTACCACTGCTGCGCGGTGGTGTGTCGACTCACATGCACGTCATCGCGACGTCACTGTCGACGTCAGTGGTAAGCGTGTGCGCCCACGACAGTGCACGGTTCGAATGTGAACGTGTCGGTATCGGGTGTGTCGTCTGCGGCGGTGTCGATCGCCACGCGACCAGTGCGCACTGCAGCGGTGGTTTTTCCACGTTGGCTTGATGTCGCCACTGATGCCACGCGCCCAGAGGACACGCCACAACACGAGTTCGAGCAAGTCGTGCGTCAAATCGCCAATATGGTCCCACTCGTGCATGTGCACGCCCCTGGTGTCGCCTTGTTGTCCAGTCGTGGCCCATCCCGCTACTTCGGTGGTGACGAGCCGATGGCTCGTCACTTGCATGACATCTCGCAGTATCCGTCCCGATCGCACGGTGTCGGTGTGGCCGATGGTCGGTGTGCGGCCTTGGTGGCCGCTCACATCGCGGCACGACGTGGTGAACCCGTCGTCGTTCCTGTCGGCACCTCCCAGCATTTCCTCGCGCCAGCACCGGTGTCAGTGCTTGAGACGTGCGCCGATATCTCAACAGAAACCGTGCACTTGTTGGTACGACTCGGCATGAAGACCTGTGGTGGTGTCGCGGGTATCGAAGAACGTCTTTTGGTCGACCGTTTCGGTGACGAAGGCCGACGCATCTTTCATTTGGTGCGTGGAGCCGATGTCGAACACTTGGTGCCACGGGTACCTCCATCCGACTTCTCGCGTCGATGGGTGTCAGATGAGCCACTACCCACGGTGTCCATGGTGCTTGGTCGCGTGCAACTCGACTGCTCTGGCATCGTCGGCGCGATGGCAGACCGCGGTGTGCAGTGCACGCGCATGCACATCACCGTCGAAAGTGACCATGGTGAAATGAACCAACGCATCTGGCATCAGCCACGCGGGTTCACCGCCACTGGCCTGATCGACAGGCTGCGCTGGCAATTGTCCGGCTGGGGGACAGAAGCACACTCTGTCGCACCGACTGCAGGCATCGTCGGCGTTCGTTTTGAACCACTCGAAGTGCGCGTCGCTACGTGCACGCAAGAAGAACTGTGGGGAGGGTCGCGAGAGCGTGATGAGCGTGCAGCTCGTGCGGTCACCATGGTGTTGTCTATCCACCCGCAAGTAACTGCCACCGTCATCGAGTGGACCGGTGGTCGAAGCACGGCCACACAGTTCGAAGACATCGACGCACGAGTCGTCGACCTCGCCGATTCGATGGCGGCACAACAGCGAGTCCGAGAAGGTCGAGGTGTGGCGCGACAGTGGAGAGGGGCGTTGCCACGTCCTTTGCCGACCACGGTGTTCGCGCCGGCACTGAAAGTACAACTGCTCGATCAGCGACAATGCCCCGTGTTTGTCACGGGTCGACACGAATTGTCGGCATCACCAACGTTCGTCGTCATCGATGCGCGACACATAGCTAAGGCACAGGCGGTAAAACCTGGAACATTCGCCATCGCCACGTGGGCCGGGCCGTGGCCAGTGGAAGAACGATGGTGGGACCCCATGAGGCGGCGACGGTTGGCGCGTCTACAAGTAGTTGTCGGTGCCGAACACACAGGTGGTGATGACACGGTGTATCTGTTGAGCGCCGAGCAACGCGAGTGGTCGCTCGTTGCTCTATATGGCTGACGAACACGTTCTGACACACTGTGTGGGTGTATGTCGAGGAGTTGCTCAGAGTGCTCGCCTCACATTCGCCAATCGATGAGCGCGAAGCATCTTCGATTACGCAGATGCTCAAGATTGTCCCCACGTTGTCGTCGCCATTCGACGAGGGAGCCGATGCGGTGCATGTGACGGCGTCTGCAGTGGTTGTCGACGACCCAGATCATGTGCGTCATGTGGTCTTGCATAAACACAAGCGTCTCGGTCTGTGGTTGCAACCCGGCGGACACATTGAGCCGGGTGAGACGATCGCAACGGCAGCGCTACGCGAAGCGCGTGAAGAGACGGGACTTGACGTCAGCCATTTGAACATCAAACGTTTCTTTCACTGCGATGTGCACCCCGGCCCGCGTGGTCACACCCACCTCGACGTGCGATATGTGCTGGTGGCCCCGTTTGTGACGCCGACACCACCGATGGGTGAGAGCCAAGATGTGCGTTGGTTCACCTTGGCTGACGCAGAGTCCATCGCCGATGCAGGGCTTCGCGGGGCACTGCTGGCCCTCCATCAGCTCTAGATCCGTCAGTTCCAGTTAGGGGACCGCCCCTAGCGGGGCGAACATATGTTCGGTACGCTCTACCGGGTGGAGGGTCCCGAACAGCGACGTACGAACGGTCGCGCACCGTCAAGTCCGTCATGGAATGGTGGGGGCGACGGGCCGGCGTGGGGCGCCAAACGCCAACCCTTCGAGCCACGCGATGACATTTTGCAGTTGTCGCGTCATGCGTCGAGTGTGGTGCCGTACGCCGAGTTGCATTGTCGATCCAACTTTTCTTTTCTCTCTGGTGCTGCACATCCGGAACAGCTCGTCGAATGTGCAGTCGAGTTGGGGTTATCGGCATTGGCCCTCACCGACCGCAACGGTTTCTACGGAGTCGTTCGTTTCGCTGAAGCTGCACGCACTCTTGAGATGCCGACAATCTTCGGAGTCGAATTGTGGTGTGACGGGTTTTCTGGGCCTGTCTCATCTGGTGACATTGTGTTCATCGCCGATGGCCCCGCAGGGTATGCGCGACTGTCACGTGCCATCAGTGCGGCACAATTCGCCGGTTCGAAGAACGCACCAAAGGCGCATGTGTCATCGTTTGCCGATGCGGTGAATGATGCGGCGTGGGTGCTCACCGGCGGTGTTGGCGGGGCAGTGGTGCGCGCACTTGAACAACACGGCCCTGCAGTCGCCGATCATGTCGTCGCTCAACTTGTCGATGCCTTCGGGCGAGACCGGGTGCTCGTTGAATTGTGGGACCACGGTGATCCGCTCGATGTCGCACGCAATGACGAGTTGGTGCGCATCGCTGCCCGTCACGACCTTGATTGCGTGGCGAGCAACAACGTCTTCTATGCAGTGCCAGAGCAACATCGTGTCGCTTCAGCATTCGCAGCCATCAATCAACGCAGTTCGCTCGACGACATCGACCATCGTTTGCCGGTCGCAGCCACCGCATACCTACGTAGTGGGGCAGAGCAATTGCGGCGATTTGCGCGCTATCCCGGGGTCGTGGAAGCAGCTGCTCGTATCGGCTCGTGTGCTGCTTTCGATTTGGCGCTCGTCGCTCCGAAATTGCCGCCGTTTCCTTGTCCCGATGGGCACGATGAAATGAGTTATCTACGCGAGTTGGTACGCCACGGTGCGACGGCTCGTTACGGCACGCGTCCGACCACCGGAGAGGACCTGTCGTTGCGTGCACGAGCATGGTCGACCATCGATCATGAGTTGGAGGTCATAGAGACACTCGGCTTTGCCGGTTACTTCTTGGTGGTGTGGGACATCGTCGAGTTCTGTCGTCGCCATTCGATTTTGTGCCAAGGCCGGGGCAGTGCAGCAAACAGCGCAGTGTGTTACGCACTTGGCATCACCAAGGCCGACGCCGTGTCGCTGGGGCTGTTGTTTGAACGCTTTCTCTCGCCTGAACGCGATGGTCCGCCTGACATCGACATCGACATTGAGAGTGGACGACGCGAAGAGGTCATTCAGTACGTGTACGCACGTCACGGTCGCGAACATGCGGCCCAGGTGGCCAACGTCATCACGTATCGTGCCCGCTCGGCGGTGCGTGATGTTGCGCGTGCGTTCGGCCACCCCGTCGAGCAACAAAACACGTGGAGTAAACAGGTCGACATGTGGGGAAGCGTCGCCACCACCGCGTCTTTGCCTGACCGCGACATCACTGACGAGGTGCTCGATATGGCTGCACGCATCGAGGACATGCCGCGACATCTCGGCATTCACTCTGGTGGCATGGTCATCTGCGATCGCCCTGTGGTGGAAGTGTGTCCGGTCGAATGGGCGCGCATGCGTGATCGCAGTGTGTTGCAGTGGGACAAAGACGACTGCGCCGCTGTCGGTCTGGTGAAGTTCGACTTGCTGGGTCTCGGCATGCTCTCGGCGCTGCACAATGCCATCGACTTCATCGCGGAACACCGCGGGTATGACCTTGATCTTGCAGCGCTGCCACAAGAAGACGAGGTGTACGCGATGTTGTGTCGTGCCGACACGGTTGGAGTGTTCCAGATCGAGTCGCGTGCACAGATGTCGACGTTGCCACGTCTCAAGCCGCGCCGGTTCTACGACCTTGTGGTCGAGGTCGCGCTCATCCGGCCCGGACCCATTCAAGGCGGCTCTGTGCACCCGTATATCCGTCGGCGTAACGGCAAAGAGCCGGTCACGTATCTGCATCCGTTGCTGGAGAACAGTCTTGGCAAGACCCTTGGTGTTCCACTCTTCCAAGAGCAACTCATGCAGATGGCCATCGATGTCGCGGGGTTCACGCCGTCAGAAGCCGACCAACTTCGTCAAGCAATGGGGAGCAAACGTTCGCAAGCGCGTATGTGGCGGTTGCGCGAGCGGTTGTATGCCGGAATGGCTGAGCGCGGCATCACCGGTGCCATCGCCGACGAGATTTTCGAGAAGATGCGTGCGTTTGCGAACTACGGGTTCCCCGAGAGCCATTCGGTGAGCTTTGCGTACCTCGTCTATGCCTCGTCATGGATCAAGTTGCATGAGCCGGCGGTGTTCTGTGCATCGTTGTTGAACGCCCAACCGATGGGTTTTTGGTCGCCGCATACGCTCGTGCAAGATGCACGTCGTCACGGGGTGGTGGTGCACACTCCCGACATCAACGCATCTTCTGCTGATGCGGTACTTGAGTCATGTGACGACTCGAATGGTTCGCTCGCGGTGAGGCTTGGGCTTGCCTCGGTGCGCGGAGTCGGGGATCAGTTGGCTCGTCGTATCACCGATGCTCGACCGTTCACCAGTGTCGAGGACCTCAGTCGTCGTGTCGACGGACTCACCAAGCGCCATGTCGAGACCTTGGCGACAGCCGGAGTCTTTTCTGAAAGTTTCGGAGTCGATCGGCGAAGTGCGTTGTGGAAGGCGGGTCAACACGTGTCGGGCAGTGTCGACAGGTTGCAGGGTGTGGCTGCGGTCGACACCACACCTGCTTTGCCCGGAATGGAACCGATTGAAGTCGCAATCGCCGATCTGTGGTCCACAGGTATCTCGCCGAATGGTCACCCAACACGTTTCTTGCGGGACGAACTGACGCGGCGCGGAGTGTCCACCGCTGATCAGCTGGCTCAGTTGCCGAATCGCAGCAAGGTCGTGGTGGCCGGAGTGGTGACGCATCGACAGCGCCCCATGACCGCTCGCGGTGCCACCTTCATCAGCCTTGAAGACGAGACCGGTCTCATCAACGTCATCTGTTCGCGCGGATGTTGGCAACGGCACCGTCTGGTCGCGCGTGATGCATCGGCACTTTTGGTGCGCGGTGTTGCTGAGTGCGCTGACGGCGTGGTGAACATCATTGCTGAATCACTTGTCGCGTTGTTCGGAGTTCCGGTCGTGGCTAGTCGAGACTTTCGCTGACTGTCACCTGCGACGACATCGTCAAATTCGGCGTCTACGTCGACTCAGGTATTCCTCGAGGCCTTCTTGGTGTAACTGCAGTGGTCGCGGAGGAACTCCGGCCTCGATGACCTGATGCACGATGTCGGCTAGTTCGATTGGTGCAAAGAAATCGTCACCGTCGTAGTCACGCAATTCTTCAAGTGGCCACCACCGGATCGCCGACACGTTTTCCGCCGCCAGTTGATCGGGCGACAGAAGTGGCTGCGGATCGAAATAGTCAGTGTGCACCATGTATGCAAAGTCGCGCTGTCCGTCCCACGTGCTGTTGAACATCGGCATCACGTGTGTGCGTGTCCACACGTGTGGACCAATGATTGGGTCATTCAGTCCGACTTCTTCAGCCAGCTCACGAGACAACGCATCGTGATGCGCTTCTCCGGCCTCAATGCCGCCACCGGGAAGCAACCAGACGGCGCCATCTGGAAACTGAAGACGCACGAGTAACACTCGACGGTCGCTGTCGATGATGAGACCGCGTACGGCTTCACGAATGTTGAGGTCCTTCATTCGGACGGGTTCTCTCCGAGGTTCTCGTTGAACATGCGATAGGTGTCGTAGATGTCGCGGCATTTCTGGCACATCGGAAGTTGTTTCGGATCGCGCGAAGGCACCCACACATGGCCACAGAGAGCCTCAAGAGGCGTACCGTTCACACGCGCTTCAAGCACTTTGGCTGCAGCAGATTCTCCTGGTTCGGTCTTGACAATGTGGGCCACGACCGGCTCGCTCGTTTCCGGTACGTGCTCTGTGGACGGGACCGCTTCGGCAGGTCTGGTCTGTAGCGGGGCCACCGTTGAAGCACTCACCATGAGCGCTAGTAAAGCACGAAGTGTGGTGACGTACACTTGTTCCATGCCGTTGTACGAGTTTCGCTGCAAGTCCTGTGACTCCACGTTCGAAGAGCGTCGTCCCATGAGTGAAGCGAGTGCTCCAGCCACCTGCCCGAATGGTCACGACAACGCGGTGCGCGTGCTCAGTGTGTTCGCGTCTGTGGGCGCCAATGGTTCGGCGGCACCTACTGCTGCGCCGTCCATGCCGATGGGCGGGGGTTGTTGCGGCGGCTCCTGCCACCCACATTGATCAACTGAGCGTGACGCGCCGCCAGCGCGCCGTTTGAGTCAGACGAGAGAGAGTGCCACTGCGACGCACAACACCGAAGTGATGATCGGTGCAGCGATGGCAAGTGAAGGTGTGTTGCGGTTCCAACGAGGCTCGAGCATCACGTAACCGACGGCGCCTCCCACAATTGCCCCACCAAGGTGGCCGCCGATTGACACACCCGGAATCGCAAACGTGATGATCAGGTTCAACACGAGAGTCGCCCCAATTCCGGTCTGAAAAGGGTTGATGCCTCGCTGGCGCAATCCGACTGTCGCAGCTGCCATCAAACCGAACACGGCTCCTGATGCACCTCCGGTGAGGGCATTCGGGCTGAGCAACAAAGCGCCCAGCGATCCGCCAAGAAGTGATGTCGTATACAGCAATGCAAAACGCGTTCGACCGATACCTGTTTCGAGAAGTTGACCCAGTTGGAAAAGTAGAAGCATGTTCATTGCGATGTGAAAGACGCCAAAGTGCAGGAAGCCCGCAGTGGCAAGTCGCCACCATTCACCGTTTTCGATGAAGACCGACGACAAGGCAAGATCGAACTGCCGTCGATTGATGTTGCTGCCAGAGAGAATGCCTGAGACTCCACCGAGCAGGGTCCACAGGAATATGCCGGCGTTCACGGCGATGAGAAGTCGCGTGACGAACATGTGCTGGGCGGCATTCCACTGACGAAGTCGTACTCCGGCGCTTGGTAGTGAGGCGCGGAGGCAGTCAGGACACATCGACCCGACGTGTGCTTGAGTCAGGCAGTCTCCGCAGGCCGGACGCATGCATCGGGTGCATTGGCGACCGGTGGGTCGACCGGCATGGCGGTGACAGTCAGGCAATGTCGGAGGGGGAAACGACACAAAGAGCAGAGTACCGAGCAATCGCCGTTGACGGCTCAGCGAGGTGGCTGTTCGGCAAGTTCGCGGTTCGCGAGATACCAGTCGATGGTGTTTCGTAGGCCATCGCGGAACGACATCTGCGCACGCCATCCGAGAAGTTTCTCGGCTCGACTCGGGTCGATGCGACGTCTCGGCTGGCCGTCGGGTTTGGTCGAGTCCCACACCAATTCTCCGGTGAAACCCGTGAGTTCGGCGATGGTCTCGACAGTCTCGCGAATCGTTATCTCACGGTCAGTGCCGAGATTGATGGGCTCGACGCCTTCGTGCACTTCGGCTGCCAGCACGATTGCTGCGGCTGCATCATCAACATAGAGGTACTCACGACTGGCAGAGCCGGTGCCCCACACGTCGACTTTGTCGGCAGCCGATTCTTTCGCTTCCACGCACTTCTTGATGAGCGCAGGAATCACGTGTGACACAGCAGGGTGGAACTTGTCACCTGGGCCATAGAGATTTGTCGGAATGAGATATGCGAAGCGCTGACCATATTGCGCTGAGTTCACTTGCGCGTGAACAAGGTGAGCTTTCTTTGCGATGCCGTACGGTGCATTCGTCTCTTCGGGATAGCCGTCCCAGAACGATGTCTCTTTGAATGGCACCGGTGTGAATTTCGGATAACTGCAGACTGTTCCGAGTAACACGGTCTTTTCGACCCCGGCCGCACGCGCAGCTTCGATGACGTTGGTTCCCATCATCAGATTGTCGAAGTAGAGACGAGCAGGATCTGCTTGGTTGTAACCGATGCCACCGACGCGCGCTGCAAGGTGGATGACGTGCGTAGGTGTGAACGCTCGCAACATGGTCTCGGCAGCGCCTGGCTGAACGAGATCGCATTCATCGTGAGTCGGAGCGTGCAGATTGGCTCCTGCATCGCGAAGTCGACGGAGCACGACGGAGCCGAGGAACCCGTGGCCCCCGGTCACGAGGACCCGACGCCCAGACCAGAAACCCGACATGGATGCCATCGTAGGACCACACCGGTCAGAATGAAGGCGTGCGCGTTGCCTACACCGTCGAGCAGTGCTGGCATCGCGTGCCAGGTGGAACGGCCGTTGCGGCATTGGAAGTGGCGCGCGAGCTCGTGGCGCTCGGCACGAGTGAAGGAGTCGAGTTGGTGGGAGTTGCGGGGCGGCATCGACACGCTCCGACAGCGAACATGGTCCCGCCGATGGCCATGCGAGGTCTGCCGCTGTCTGGGCCCTACCTGTATGAAGCGTGGACGCGTCTTCGCTGGCCGAAGGTCGAGTCTGTTGTCGACGATGTTGACGTGGTCCATTCCACGACAGTCATTGCCGCAGCGACGAAGCGACCACACGTCGTCACGCTGCACGACGTTGCGTTTCTTTCGCACCCAGAATTTTTCACGGCCAGAGGAAATCGCATTTTTCGCCGCGGCCTCGACAACATTCGTGATGAAGCGGCTCTCGTCTTGTGTTCTTCGAAAGCCACCATCGAGGACTGCGCAACGTACGGCATCGATCGCGGGCGTCTACGACATGTGCCTCTGGGCGTTCGTTCGACGCCGGCGACAGCCGGAGACATCGCGGCTGCTCGCACTGCACACGCACTGCCCGAGAGCTACGCCTTGTTCGTCGGCACGCTGGAACCCAGAAAGAATCTTCGACGTCTGATTGAAGCATGTACAGAAGCACGTCTCGACGTGCCACTTGTTGTTGTCGGAGCACAAGGTTGGGGCGAATCGTTAATGCCAACGGCTGGGGTCGATGTCCGCTTTCTCGGACACGTTCCTGCTGAACACTTGGCAGGCATTTATGCCGGTGCAGAAGTTCTTTGTTATCCATCGATTCTTGAGGGTTTTGGTCTTCCAATTCTCGAAGCGATGTCACAGGGCACGCCCGTCGTGACATCGGCGGGCACATCGACCGAGGAAGTCGCTGGCGGTGCAGCAGAACTGTGCGACCCGATGAATGTGTCGTCGATAGCTGACGCGATCGTTCGTGCCCGTTCGCGATACGACGAGTTATCGCAGGCCGGACGTGTTCGGGCGGCTTCGATGACATGGACGAAGACCGCGCAGATGACTCTTCATGAGTACCGCAACGTGGCAGGCAGGTGACTATGGCCGCGAAATCTCGAGTCGGTATGAACCTTCTGTGGAGTGTGCCTGGCGTCGGTGGAAGTGAGGATTACCTGTTGCGACAGTTGATGGGCCTCGCAGAAATCGCACACGATCACGAGGTCACTGTGTACACACCACGTGGTTTCACGCGCCGTCACTCATGGTTAAAGAACAGTTATCGAGTGATTGAGGCGCCGTCGTCCTGTACGAGGCGCGAGGTGCGTATCGCACTCGAACACACCTGGCTTGCTGCCGCGTCACGTCACGAGGAACTCATGCATCATGGAGGAGGTTCAGTGCCGCGCACGGAGAACGTGCCGACGGTGCTCACCATTCACGACGTGCAGTGGGTGGATTATCCCGACTACGTATCGCCACGAAAGCTCGCATATCTGCGGCGCATGGTGCCGTCGTCGATGAACCGTGCCCACCATGTCGCAGTGCCATCGCAATTCGTGGCGACGACTTTGAAGCGACATTTCGCCCTCGCAGAAGAGAAGGTGTCTGTCGTTCGACACGGCATGGAGCCACGCTTCGTCTCTGAAGTCTCGCCAGAGGTCGATGTGCGGGCGCGGTTCAACCTCGAGGGTCGCCGAGTCGTCACGTTCCCGGCAATCACCCATCCTCACAAGAATCATCGATTCTTGTTGTCATTGCTCACTGGTCACGGAGATTGGGCCGACCCTGCATTGACATTGGTGTGCACTGGTGGGCAGGGGCGCGCCGACAGCGACGTGCATGCTCGGGTCAGCGAGCTGGGCCTGGCAGACCGAGTGCGATTCCTTGGCCGAGTGTCTGGGGCCGATCGCAACGGCCTCATCGCCTTGTCCGAAGCGATGGTGTTCCCAAGTGAATACGAAGGGTTCGGAGCACCTGTGATCGAGGCGATGCTCCTCGGAGTGCCAGTGGTGTGCAGCGACCGAGCGAGCCTTCCTGAAGTAGCTGCTGATGCAGCTGTTGTCTTGCCACTTGAAGAAGCAGCGTGGACTAATGCCCTGTCGCAAGTGGCGATACATCGCGAGGCTCTCGTGCAAGCTGGCCGACGTCGTGCCATGCAGTTCACGACATCAGAGTCGGCACGAGAGTTGGTGGCGGTGTACGACAAGGTCCTTGCTAGTGGTGGCGCAGCGGGAACATCGCAGACGAGGAGCAGTTCATGAACAGGCCGCGTCGACCGAGTAAGCGCAATCGAGTGGTAGTTCTCTGTCCTCACTTTGCACCCGACACTGCACCGACTGGTGACGTGATGACGCGCATCGTGCAAGAGATGACAGGTCTCGGGGTCGAAGTTCATGTCGTCACTTCATTGCCGTGGTATCGCCATCATGCGGTCGAGGAGGGTTGGGCCGGACGAATCGTGAGACGCGAGCAAACTCCATGGGGCTCAATCACGCGTGTGCATCCGTTTCCATCAAAGAACAAACGGAACTTGGTCGCACGTGCAGCCGCATTCATCGGCTTCAGCGTTGTCGCCGGGGTGTGTGCATTGTTTGTCGGTGGCTGGCGCAGGCGAGTGACGGCAATCATTGCAATGTCGCCGCCATTGACGCTCGGTCTGACCGGATGGCTCGCTGGCGTCGTTCGTCGGGCACCGCTGGTGTTCAACATCCAAGATGTGTTCCCTGATGCCGCTGTTCAGACTGGCGCGATCACAAACCGCGGGATCATCTCCCTCGCATCGTGGCTCGAGCGCGTCAGCTATCGACGATCAAGGGCGGTGGTGGTACTGAGCGAAGATCTTCGTCGCAATGTCGCGGCAAAGTTGCCATCATCGCTTGCGTCACGGGTTCATGTCATACCGAACTTCGTCGATTCCGAAGCGATCACACCTGCCGATCGAATGACGGACTACCGCACGGAGTTGTCCATCGGTGATGAGATCGTGGTCATGTACTCGGGCAATGTGGGTTTCTCGCAATCACTCGACTTGATCATTGATGCCGCACGACATTTCCCCGAGGTGACGTTCCTCGTCAACGGCGAGGGGAGTGCGCGTGACTCATTGCGCGATGCTGCCAAGGGTGTTCCCAATGTGCGTTTTGGTGACTATCAACCGAAGGAGCGCCTCACCGAAGTGCTCGCAACCGGCGACATCCACGTCGTGCCGCTTCGACGTGGGCTTGGCTCGGTGAGCGTGCCATCGAAGACCTACAGCATCTTGGCCGCGGGTCGACCGGTACTGGCTGCTATCGACGCTGACACCGAAGTGACGCGAATTCTTGCTGCAAGCGGTTCCGGTATCAGCGTCGCACCCGATGATTCAGAGCAATTCCGACACGGCCTACGCGCGCTACTCGATGATCCGCCAGGCCGTGGGGCGATGGGAGTTGCGGGTCGAAAATGGGTCGAAACACATGTGTCACCGCATGCCGTTGGTCGCTCATATGTGGAACTGATCAGTTCAGTGGGGAACTAGCCGGTAGCCTTTCTTTTTCGTGGCAAACGGTTCGTCAGCGCAGAAAGTTGCTCGTCTCGCTCGCAAGGGCAAGGGCAAGAAGGTTCGTTTCCAAGGGGGGACTCTTTTCCCCACGGTCATGGCTGTCGTTATCGCGCTCGGCATCGGTCTCATCGCGTACGCACGTACCGAAGCGCCCGACACCGACACTCCTCCCACCACCAACGATCACTGGCACGTGTCGTATGGCATCTACAAGTGCGATGCGTTCTTACCGAACCTTGTCGGCAATCTCGAGTCGCCGCCTGACCCAAACTTCATCAAGTACGGCGTCCACAGCCACGACGACGGCGTCATTCACTGGCACCCGCAAGCTCTTGCCACTGGTCGCCGGGCCCAAATGGGTGTCTTTTTCGACACGTATCAGCTGAAGGTGACGAGCGATGCGCTCGAGTTCCCCGATGATCAAAACGCCGGCGTCGACTACAAGGTCGGCACCGACAAGTGCAAGAACAAGGACGGCAAAGAAGTCGATGCGCAGGTGAAGGTCGTGGTGTGGGATCAGTACGACGATCCGACAAAGTCGCAGACGTACATCACGGGTTTCGACGACATCCGCGTCAAGAAAGATGGCATGGCCATCACCATCGCGTATGTGGCACCCGGGGTCGATGTGCCGATGCCTGAATCGGCGAGCAACTTGCCGGAACTTGGTGCAGCCGATGCCGGTGGAGCAACGACCACCACTGTTGCTGGCGACACAACCACCACAGTCGCAGGCAGCAGTTCAACAACGACAGCCACCGACACAACCGGCGGCTGATGCGCGCGGTCGTGCTCGTCGGGGGCTTTGGCACCCGTCTGCGTCCGCTCACTCTGGATACACCCAAGCCCCTTCTTCCTGTCGCGAACGTTCGCTTGCTCGAGCATGTGCTTGCGGCCCTTGGTTCTGCTGGTGTTACCGAAGCGGTGCTCGCTATCGGGTTCAAGCCCGAACCATTCTTCGACGCGTTTCCTGAGGGCGTGTGTGCAGGTGTGAAATTGGTGTACGCCGTTGAACCTGAACCAATGGACACTGCTGGCGCAATCGGATTTGCAGCTCGATTCGCTGGCATCGATGACACATTCATCGTCGTGAACGGTGACATCCTCACCGATGTCGACTTTTCGTCACTCGTGCAGTTCCATCGCGAGCGCGGTCTTGAAGGAACCATCCATCTCATTCCTGTCGACGATGTCACCCAGTTCGGTGTCGTTGAGTTGGATGCATCTTCTCGAGTCACCCGTTTCGTCGAGAAGCCCCAACCTCACGAGACCACGAGTCGCTTCGTCAATGCAGGCACGTACGTTCTCGAAGCGTCAATACTTGACCGCATTCCGGAAGGTCAGCCATTGTCGATCGAGCGCGTCGTTTTTCCAGCGATGGTTGCAGACGGTCAGTTGGCTGCACACCCGACCAATGACTATTGGGTCGACACCGGTCGTCCGGAGACATACCTGAAGGCCAATCTCGATCTCATCGATGGCACTCGATCACTGATTCTCGCATCGGTGGCAGCTCAGGCCCATATCGACGCTGCTGCAGTGGTGACGCATTCCGTCGTTGGCGACTCATGTGAGGTTGGTAACGGCGCCATCGTTGTGGACTCTGTGTTGCTGTCTGGGTGCTACGTCGGAGCAGGTGCGAAAGTTGAGCGTTCGCTTGTCATGGGTCGCGTCGACGCCGGTGCCTCTGTCACGGCGTGTGTCATCGGTAAAGATGGAATCGTGGAGGCAGGGGCGCAACTCACTGACGTCAAGATTCCATGAAGCGTGTCATGGTCTGTGGCGGTGCCGGCTTTGTTGGCTCGCATCTTGTCGACCGTCTGCTCGCATCGGGCCATGCTGTGGAAGTGCTCGATGACCTGCGGTCAGGCTCGTTGGTGAATGTATCCGCCGCGCGTCGATCGGGCGGTCAATTCAAATTCCAGAACATCGACATCACTGATGCGTCTTTCGCAGAGTTGGTGACGCTTCGTCGGCCTGATGTCATCATCAACCTCACGTCGTTCACTCCATCGTCCACCGAGACAGCCGGTGCACTGAACAGTGTCTCGGCAGCAGTTGCGGTTCTCGAAGCCGCACGATTGGCCGAGGTGCAAAAAGTCGTCACGGTGTTGCCGGCCACGTTGTTGTACGGCGAGGTTGCCGCACGCGACGTTCCCATCAAGGAAGGACACCTGTCTGAGGCGCGCACCGTCGCCGAGGTGTTGGCACGATCGGTTGCTGACATGCACACGGTCTACCGAGACAGGCACGCAGTCGAATTCACAGTGCTCGCCGTTGGAGCGGTCTACGGACCACGTCAGCGCCCAGAAGATTCCGTGGTTGCGTCGTTCGTGCAAGCCCACCACACTTCGCGCGCGCCGATTGTTCACGGTGCGGGCAAGCAGACTCGTGATTTCATCTACGTCGACGATGTCGTCGATGCAATTGTGCGTGCGATCGATCGAGCCGGAGGCCTCGTTGTCAATGTCGGTACTGGTCGACAAGTGGCAATTGCCGATTTATGGAACGAAGTAGCCGGGCGAAGTGCCCCGGCGCCACGAGTCAGTGCGGCGCGACCTCACGATGTCACTCGTTCTGCGCTGTCGCCGGTGCGTGCACGCATTCAGCTCGGTTGGTCGCCGTTCACGGATTTGGAGGACGGTCTTGCTGAGACTCTTCGTGCCCATGCTGCGAGACAGACCGAAGACGAACTCTCAGTAGGCGACTCGCAGTAGCTGGCCAAGTTCTTTGAGTTCGCTCAGCGAAACAAGTCTTCGCTAGCTGGTCGCACGATCTCGTTGATCGATGCGTCACGAAACCAAGTTGCATCTGCGCCACGTACGACAGCGACCGGAATTCCGCTGCTCTTTCCCATCACCAGCTCTGCGGCACTAGCCAATTCATCGGCAACGGCCACCTCTGTTACCTGCATGACGCGCCCGAGTGCGTCGGCAGTGCCGCGCAAGTCGACGACGGCCGCGATGCCTGCGACTCCGATGGCGACATCGGTGAGGCCGCGACGCCATGGACGACCAAACGTGTCGCTGACGATGATGCCGACGTTCACCCCCAGGCGAGCGCGCACAATGTCGCGAATGCGCCGCGCCGAGCGATCACTATCGATGGGCAAGAGTGCCGCCTGACCGCGCTCGACATTCGACAAATCAACGCCACTGTTCGCGCAGATGAACCCGTGGCTTGTTTCAGTGATGATGAGGTCTCCACGTCGGCGCACCACTCGCACGGCTTCGGCTTCGACGATCGCTTTGTGCGACAGCGGATCATCGGGGTCAACTTCAACAAGGCGGCCTTCAGCTTTCGAGACCACCTTCTGGGTCACGACGAGCACGTCATGGTCCTGCAAAGGACCATTCGGAGGTTCAGCGCACGCAGTGGCGATGATGTCACCAAGTTGCACCCCAGGGACGATCTCACCGATTCCTGTGACGCCCCACGCGGTCAGTCGTTGCACGTGGACATCCTGTCAGGTCAATGTGAGCGCAGCGAGGTCGCGCGCGACGTTCGGGTCAGACATGATCGTGTCCGTCACCAAACAGCGCAGCCCTTCTGCTTCGACGGCGGAAGCGAGATGTGCATCTCGTGTATCGATGATCAACGTGCCACAGACCTCGGAGTACAGACGCGCGACGCCCACGACTGTCGGCTCCATTCCCAATTCGCGCAACATGCGGTCAGCTGGGCCTTTGAGTGCGGCGCCGGCCACTATGGGCGAGATCGCCACCACGGCGTTGCGTCGCGCGCGGAGCAAGTCATCGACGCCAGCGAGTGCGCGAAGTGGGCCAATCGACACGATCGGATTCGACGGTGCGATGATGATGCGCTCGGAGTCGTGCAGGCGAGCACGGGGATTGAGCGTGGCCGTTAATGCGCCGTCGAACGTCACTGACGCGACCGGCAAAGAGTGGCGATGACGTACGAAGTACTCCTGGAACGAGATGGTCTCACCGGAAACCGGAGAGTCGCACTCGGCGATAGTCACCAATGTTCGCACGCGGTCATCAGTCATCGGAATGACGTTCACTAACAACTCAAACGAACGACGAATCTCGTCCGTCACCTCGGTGAGCGACGCACCTTCTTGTAACCGAGCAGTTCGGTAGAAGTGGGTTGCGAGGTCTTGATCGCCGAGGTTGAACCACGTTGGTGCAGCGCGTGATCCCGCAGGACGGACGTCTGTAAATCGCTCGAGCGAAGCCATCGCACGCCATGTTTCGTCACGTAGTCCCCATCCGCGTTCAGGGTCGATTGCATTGGCGAGCGTGTAGATGACCGTGTCAATGTCGGGCGAGATCGACAGTCCGTGCAGTTCGGTGTCGTCACCCGTATTGACCACTGCAACCACACGGGCCGGGTCGACGGCGAGGCATAACCCACGAAGGAATCGTGCTGCACCGACGCCACCTGCAAGCACCGAAATCATGTGCGAAGGCTAGGCGGTGGTACCTTCTCTAGGTCCGCTCTCGCGTGCCCGTCGCTGTTGCTCACAGAGAAAGAACCCACATGCCGAAGGCCTTCATCACCGGAATCACCGGCCAAGACGGCCAGCACTTGGCTGAGTTCCTGCACAGCAAGGGATATCAGGTGTTTGGCATGTTGAAGGGCCAGAACAACCCACGAGCAATTCAGTTCCGAGACGAGTTTCCCTATGTGGAACTAGTTCCTGGCGACCTGGCTGACTTGCCAAGTCTCGTGAGCGCGCTCGATCAGGTTCAGCCCGACGAGGTGTACAACCTCGGGGCCATCTCCTTCGTGGCCATCTCGTTCAACCAGGCCGAGTTGACCTCCAACATCACGGGCCTTGGCGTGTTGCGCATGCTTGAGGCGGTGCGCATGGTCGGCGGCACACAGAACAACCCGATTCGCTTTTACCAAGCGTCATCATCGGAGATGTTTGGCCAGGTGCGCGAGATTCCACAGAACGAGCTGACTCCGTTTCATCCACGTTCGCCGTACGGTTGTGCCAAGGTCTTTGGCCACAACATCACCGTGAACTACCGCGAGAGCTACGGCATATATGCCTGCTCGGGCATCTTGTTCAACCATGAAGGACCTCGACGTGGTCTCGAGTTCGTCACTCGCAAGATCACCAACACCGCTGCACGTATAAAGCTCGGCATCGACAAAGAGTTGGTGATGGGCAATCTCGATGCGAAGCGCGACTGGGGCTATGCAGGTGACTATGTGCGCGCAATGTGGTTGATGTTGCAACAAGACCAACCCGATGACTATGTGGTGGCCACGGGCGAAACACATTCCATCGAAGAGTTCCTCACCCTCGCGTTCGAGGAAGCCGGACTTGGGGACTGGCGTAACTTCGTGCGGCAAGATCCGAAGTTCTTCCGACCAGCAGAAGTTGACTTGCTTATCGGTGACCCGACGAAGGCCCAGAAAAAACTGGGTTGGACGCGTGAGGTCGATTTTGCAGGACTGGTGAAGATGATGGTTCGCCACGACCTCGAATCTGAAGCCTCCCGAGCAAAGCGCTGACGGCGTCAGCCTTCGAGCGGAGTGTCCAAGATGCCGTCGATCATCGACTCGGCATCTGGGGTGGCCCCAGCGGCAATTCGCTGACGTAGGCCAAGTGCGAACACCACGAGTGCCGCCGTCGAGGCGGTGACGAGGCCCAGTTCAACACGCAAGTAGAGGTCATCTGAGCTGTATGCCGTGACCAGCAGGAACGTCGCCATGCCTGCGGCCCATCCGTACGTAACGAACGAGTGACCCTGCAACGCAATGACCGCTTGTGACGTTGCGAGAGCAATCATGTACAACCCACTTGCAAGTGCAAGCAAGGTGAGGGTGCGTCGGTCGAGTCCGCCGTCGTAGACATAGTCAAGCACTGGTGGTCCGACGAGGAATGATCCGACAGTGCCGATGACAGCAACACCGACGACCACGACCATGAGGTGACGAAAACCAGTACGGAACTCGCCAAGGTCGCCTTTGGCAGCGAGCCGTGCAAGTCGAGGAAGCAATGCGGCCTGCACCGCCTGGAACAGGAACAGTGGTACTCGCGACAACAACACGCCATTACCAAAGGCGGTGACCTTCGCGGCTTCGCTCGCGTCGGCGAGTATGTCGATGCCGAGTGGCCCGGCATTCACGAGAGCGGCAGCAAGAATCGACCCGCCGAGCAACCAACCAAGATTCGGCGTGATCTCAGAGAATTCCGCTGGGGGGCCATCGTCTGTGTGCAGGTCGCCCATCGCGAACACCACTGCGAGTCCGGCAAGCGGTGCGAGCACGACCACTAATGCGTAGGCACCAATGACATCGACACCGGCAAGCCACAAGATGATGCAACCGACTGTGCGCGTGAGTCCGTCGAGACCCATGAGTAGTCCGTAAGGGGGGAAGCGTCCAGAGCCAGAGCAGATGCCTCGCGCCAAGTGAAACGGTGCGTACGACACGAATGCGAACACCAAGGCCAACGTCACGAGTCCGTATCCCTCGAACAAGTCGTTTGTGATCCAACCAGACGCAGCGATGACCACGATCATGAGCAGTGCCATCATGCCGAGCATGAGCGGCAGCACTTTCTGGATGACTGGTCGACCGCCTTGGCCCAGTGCGCGACGGTGGGCAAGTGCACGACCGACCTCTTGTTCGACGGGCATGAAGAAACCTGGCACCAGTGCAAACGTCGTGAACCACAATGCGACGATTGGTTTGAAGTCTTCTTTCCCAAGTGCCTGCTGGCCGACTTTGAAAAAGGCGTAACTGGCGACGCCGGAGATGACCAGCCCGATTGCAACTGGGATGGTGCCTTCGGGAAGGGGAATACGCGGTGAGCCCGACACTTGCGAGTCGCCAGTGTCGCCGACAGAAGTCTGTTGTGGCTCGTTCGTCACTGGAGCGAGGCTACTGGGGCTCGCCGATGACGGATGTGTTACCAGATGATGGCTACGGGATGATGGCCACCGGATGACCGTCAAAAGATGACAACGAGAGCCAGTGCAATCGGCGCTGGTCGAGTCACTTCGCGGTGTTGAAGCGGTCCTTCAAAGTCTGCTTCACCGTCGATGTCACGCTCTCCGCAATCTCGCGACGACGAACCTGAGCCTTCTGGAACGCCAGTACGCCAAAACCAACTGCTGTGTACCCAACGTCTTTTGCGCGCTGCACGCCTGGTGCAGAAGCGATTTTCGCGACGTCGATGTTCGGCAATGGCAGCTTTGAAACGTCCAACTTGGTCACATCGAACTTCTTCACGTCGAACTTCT
>DCZD01000007.1:26698-32827 GCA_002331255.1 Acidimicrobiaceae bacterium UBA2093
CGTCGAACTTCTTCACGTCGAACTTGGTGAGATCGATGGAGTGGATCGACGGCACGTTGATTGTGGGAATCTTCATGCGCACAAAATACCCCATGTTGCGTACTTTTGCAAGCACAAGCGTCGATGCACAGACAAGGTCACGGGCCCGCGGGCGCGTCTCAAGGTGAGATGGCCCGTCTCCAGGTCTGCCGACAGGCCCAATGAGAGAGCGGTCTGTAGCCTCGGAACAGCGTGTCTGACATGGCCCCCGTCTCCGAGGGCGCCTCACCGGTGTCCCAGCCAGTCCCTTCCGCCCCGGGTAGCAGTGATGTCCCGGCGGTGGTGGCGGTCATGGTCCTGCATCAGCCCGAGGCTGTCTCGGGTGCCGTTGCCCCATGGTGCAACACTTCTCTTCTCGCTTTAGCCGCCCAGGACTACCCGAACCTTCAGCACTTGGTACTTGTCACTGGCCGGCAGGACACGTCGGCTGCCGGACCTATCACCGATGCAGTCGCAACGGCATTGCCGACCGCGGTCGTCCGTTTCCTCGGAGCAAACCCAGGGTTTGGTCCAGCGTGCAACACCGTTCTTGATCTAGTCGAGGGTGACGCCGGGTTCTTCTGCTTCGTTCATGATGACGTGGCGCTTGCCCCAGATGCGATTACTCGGTTGGTCGAAGAGTTGTATCGCACAAATGCCGGCCTTGTTGGTCCGAAGTTGGTCGACTGGGATGAACCAACGTTGCTGCAGCACGTGGGCATGCAAGTTGACCGGCTCGGCGAGCGTGATCCGATAGTCGATGTCAGTGAGAAGGATCAAGAGCAACACGATGCTGTGCGCGACGTGTTCGTGTTACCCACTGCGTGCTTATTGGTGCGTGCAGACCTCTTCCGCACAATCGGTGGGTTCGAGTCGACATTGCCGCTCGTCGGTGATGACCTTGACCTGTGCTGGCGTGTGCACACCACGGGCGCGCGAGTGGTCATTGTTCCGTCTGCGGTCGGACGTCACAGGGAGCGAATCTCTGAGCGACTTCCCGAGTCAAGCGGTGACCAACTTCCGGCACTTGCGGAGCGCGAGCGGATCAACACGGTGTTGTCGCTGACCTCAACCAGTCGACTGCCACTCGTCATCGTCGAACTTGTCATCTTCACTGTGGCTCAGCTATTCATCGGGCTCTTCGCGAGCAATGCACGGCGGTCGCTAGCTACGGCACGTGCGCTGGTAGCTGCACCGCTGGCGTTTGGAGACATCCATCGACGTCGCGCACGTGTCAAGGCGCATCGTCTTGTGGGCGATGACGAAGTGCACGCGCTGCAGGCCAGAGGCAGTGCACGCCTGTCGGTTTGGTTGCGACGTCGTGCTCGTACCACTGGTGTGGCTGAGTCCGAAGCAAACAAAGCCGGCGGCGTGGTAGCCACGTCGCAACGCTCAACGGTCTTGCTATGGATCATCGTCGCACTCGGCACAGTCGTCGGTGGTCGATCGCTCTGGCTGCACGGTGTTGAAGACATCGGTCAGTTCGTGCGCTTTGAGAGTGGTCCCCGTGATCTTCTTGCCACATATTCATCCGGTTGGTGGGCGTCGACGTTCGGTGAGGTGGCCGCAATTCCCTCGGGCATTGCGTTACTTGCAGGTGCTGGGGTAATGACGTTCGGCAACATGGGCTTGTTGCACACGCTGCTCGTGTTGTTGTTGCCGATCATCGGTTACATCGGAGTGTGGCAGTTCGCATCGGTGTTCGGAGTGCGGCGTGCACGACTTTTCGCAACATCTGTCTACGCGGCGGTTCCGTTGCCGTACGCCGCACTGGCATCTGGGCGTTGGAGTGGTCTGATCGTTTACGCGGCCCTGCCGTGGGTCGCGCATTGTGCCCGCATCATCGTGGGCCATCGTGCGACATCGCTCTCGGCGCCGCTCGATGCGCGCGACTATTTCGTTCTTACTTCCGACGTCCGTCGACGTCGGACATTTGCGACGATGACGCTGATCACTGCCGTCACTGTTGCATTCGAGCCGGCCTTCATTGCGACGGTCGGCATCGTGTCGGTCGTATGGTTCATCGTCACCGGAATCCACGGTGCATGGAAACGAGCGACGGTCTGGATGTCGGCGTCGCTCGCTGCAGTCATGTTGGCAATCGTGCTGCACCTTCCGTGGGCCACCACATACGTGCAATCCGGATGGTGGGACAAGCTGATGGGCGCTGCCGTTCCGGGAGGTCGTGGTGCGGGCCTCGCTTCACTTGCACGTTTTGATGTCGGCGATGTGCCACTTGCATGGCTGTCAATTGGTTTGTATGTGCCGGTAGCTGTCGCGTTGATCGTTGTTCGTGGAGCGCGGTCCCCGTGGGCACTACGTGGCGCTTTGCTTGCAGCCGTCGCACTCGTTCTCGCCGTTCTCGATGACCGTGCACTGCTTCCAGCTCACGCTGCAGAACCAGCCGTGATGTTGGTGCCGGTGGCATTCGGTATGGCGGTGGCATGCGGAGCACTCGGAGCAAGTTTGTCCATCGACATTCGTCGTGCGCGTTTCGGATGGCGACAGCCACTCGGTGCAATAGCCGGTGTCGCTCTTCTCATCGGTCTATTGCCATCACTTCTCGCAACCGTGAATGGACGCTGGAATCAGACTCGGACCTCGCTCACTCAGCTACTAGGGCAACTTCCCCAGGAAGGCGACAGCGATTATCGAGTGATGTTCCTCGGAGATGCCCGCGTGCTTCCTGTGGCACCGGTCAATCTCGGCTGGGGAGTGGCATACGGAGTGATGAACGGCCCACGTCCCGTTACAGCAGACATGTGGGAGCCGTACCAAAGTGACGCAACCGCATTGGCTGAGGTCGCAGCACGAGGAATCGTTCGAGGCACGACGGCGCGTGCTGGGCGACTGTTGGCTCCCCTCGGCGTGCGCTTCGTTGTCGTGCCGATCATCGACAACGCCGCCTCCCGTCGCGATGAACCTGTCGTGGCACCGAGAGGCCTCGCCGATGCACTCGCCAGTCAGCTCGATCTTCGTCGCCGCTTCGCATCGCCTGACCTCGTGATCTACGAGAACACATCGTGGATTCCCGTGCGTTCGATGCTTGCTACAAACTCCATTGAGGCGAGTTTGTCTGGTGGAGCAGTCAGCCTGATCGCCACTGACATTGCTGGCGCCACTTCGATACTGCACACGGATCGCGATGAACAAGGAACTGCGAGCGTCATCGACGCAGGAACTGTCCATGTCGCAGTGCCATTCACGTCGTCTTGGAATCTCACCGTCGGCGGTGAACCTGTTACCGCGCGACCAGCGTTCGGAGTGACAACCGCATTCGACGTACCTCGGGGTGGCACCGCCGTGCTTGAGTTCGACACCAGCTTTGCGCGTTCTGTGCTAATTCTTCTGCAGTTCGGATTGTGGGTGTTCGTCTTCGTACTTGCCGTGTCGCGTCCTCGTAAGGCCGTGGTGATGCAGCAATGACGACTCTCGAAGTTCATTCGACATCACCGGTTCGGCGATTCATTCGCCGCGCAATCAATACTGCACTCGTCGCAGCCGCGGTCGCAACATTGGTGTATGTCGAGCGATTGAGCCCTGCAGAGCAAGAAGGTGCTCAAGCTGCTCGTGTACCACTCGCTGCATTTGCACAACAGCCAGCACCACCACGCATCAGTACCTCATGGTTTTGTCCCGGTGTTGCTGCTGGTGACGGTCTCAGTGCGGGTCGAGTGGTCGTTGCAAATCCGACCGACGTCGATGTCACTGCCGCGGTCACGTTGTTGAGTGCCGATGGGCAGGAACAGCGCCAAGTTGTGGTTCCTGCGCGTACGCAGACGTCAGTTGATGTGCTGAATGGTCGCACGGTCGGAGTAGTGGTACCGATTGTCGAAGTGATTGGTGCACTTGCCTCGGTTGAGCAGCAGACAGAGTTCGCTGCCGGCGATGTGACTGCATCGTGCACGACTGCGACGTCGTCTTCGTGGTATTTCGCCGATGGAATCACACTTGACGGATCATCGATGCGCATCATGATCGCGAACCCATTCCCCGAGACTGCTGTCGTCGATGTCGCTTTCACCACTGTCGATGGTCGTCGCCGGCCGACCAAGCTACAAGGCTTGCTCATCGAGCCACGTTCAGTGCGAAGTCTGTCGATGCCCGATGAAGGTGCCGCCGATGAACAACGCGTAGCCGTCGAAGTAAAGACCACCACGGGTAAAATCGTGGCTGCACGTGCGCAGCATTATCTCGGTGGTGGACGCCTCGGGTATTCCACGATGCTCGGTGTTCCGCAGCCGCTGTCGAAATGGTGGTTTGCTGGTGGCAACACCGGACCAAACATCGTCGAGCAACTTGTGCTCTTCAACCCGGGCGAGGAAGACATCAACGTTGACGCGGTTTTCACTGGTGCGGGATTGTCCGGAGATATTGCTACCGGTGTTGCGGTGCCGAGCGCGACAACCTCAGTTGCCGTTCCTGCCGGAGAAGTGGTGCTGGTGAACGCCGGCAATGTCGAAGGACTACCCGAAGGTGTTCACGGCATCTCGGTGTCGACCAAAGATGGAAGCACATTCGTCGCAGAACATGTCATTAATCAGCGAGTTGCGAAGAGCAACTTCACTGCGGTGATGACCGGAGTACCTGACCAATTGGCGACGACGACGTGGCGTGTTCCGTCTGGCGTCACGCCAGGCACTCCGCGCGCATTGACGTTTGTCAATACCACCGTGTTCGATACGACTGTGCGTGTGTCTGCGATCGGACCTGGCGGCGAGTTCCCGATACCGTCCCTACAGTCGGTCACATTGCCCGCAAGTGGCGTGACTGTCATTGACATGCCACTCGACGCCACGTCAGGTGAGTTGATAGTTCAAGCAGACCAACCCATCGTCGTGCAGCGACGGTTGAGTCGTGGTCGCCAACTTGTCGGGTTCTCTGGTGTGCTCGCGTTGCCTCAACCAATAGAGGTCGCACGTTGACCAGGCTCGTTGTCGCTGTCATTGTCGTCATCACGGTTGTCGTGGCTGCCCAGTACATGAAGCGGCGCACAACTTCAGCGCCGACCCAGGGTGGGTTTCAAGTTCCCACACAGCTCGACCGGAGCGACTTCTCAGACATCAGCACACCATGGTTGGTCGCTGTCTTCACTTCTGCAACATGTTCGACGTGTGCAGATGTGTACAACAAGTCCATAGTGCTCGCGTGTGCCGATGTCGCCGTTCAGGAAGTCGAGTACACCGCAGCAAAGTCACTTCACGCCAAGTACGGCATCGACGCAGTCCCTGCAGTGGTAGTTGTAGACGCGAACGGTGTGGTTCGCTCAGCCTTTCTGGGCCCGGTCAAAGCCCAGGATTTGTGGGCAGCGGTCGCAGAGTGCCGCAATCCGGGTTCTACTCCTGAGCCGCAGCTCGGGCACGAGCACGACAGTTGATGAGAACGTAACTAGAGAGTGTCGTGCTCTGGTCGAGCAGCGTCCGTTGAGGATGCGCCTTCGACTGCTCGATCGATGCCTTTCTGAATAAGGCGTGCGACCCATGCTCCATCGATGGTCTCTTGCTCGAGCAATTCTTCGGCCACGAGGTCCAGTCCTTTTCGGTGCTTCACGAGAAGGTCGTGGGCACGCCGCTCTTGTTCGGTGAGAATGCGCGAAATCTCTTCGTCAATCATGCGTGCGGTCTCGTCGCTGTACTCACGACCACTCGTCATGAGGTCCTCGCCGAGGAACACCTGTTGCTGACTATTCCAAGCCATCGGACCAACTTTGTCGGACATGCCCCATTCGCGAACCATACGACGGGCGATGCCCGTTGCTTGTTCGAGGTCGTTGGCTGCGCCACTGTTTAGATGTCCGAACACGAGCTTTTCAGCCACGCGTCCGCCCATGGCCTTGCAGATGATGTCCTCGAAGTACTCACGTGAGTACGTGTGTCGTTCCTCTGGCAGTGTCCATGTGACACCGAGCGCCATGCCGCGGGGAAGAATTGTCACTTTGTGAAGCGGGTCGCTGTGCGGCAACACGGTGGCCAACACCGCGTGTCCGCCCTCGTGGTACGCAGTCGCGCGCTTTTCTTCGGCGTTCAACACCAGGCTCTCTCGACGTGCTCCGAGAACCACACGGACTCGGGCATTCTCAAAGCCGATGCGCTCGATTTCTGTCGATCCGCG
>DCZD01000024.1:0-6509 GCA_002331255.1 Acidimicrobiaceae bacterium UBA2093
ACGGAGCGCTCGTTGCTGGCGGGGTCGCGGCGCAGACTGCACAAGCGGTTACGAATCTCAAAGCACAACTTCAAACTGTTGGTGCAACATTGAGAGATGTGTCGAAGACGCTGTGCTTTCTCACCGACATGGACACTTTCGCGACTTTCAACGAGGCATATGTGGAGGGCTTCGGTGGCAGCCGCCCAGCGCGCAGCACCATAGGTGTGGCCGCATTGCCTTTTGGTGGCGCTGTTGAGATCGAAGCATGGGCGTACAAGCCAGAAGCAAAGTCGAGCGTGGTGAAATCGAGCGTGGTGAAATCGAGTGTGGCTAAGAAGCCGGCACCGAAGAAACCTGCAGCGAAGAAGTCGAGTACGAGGAAGATCGCTGTGAAGAAGTCAGCAGCGAAAAAGTCTGCCAAGAAGTCACGAAAGGGTCGGTGACGTCATGCCTGGTGTGATCATCATCGTCATTGCTTTACTTGCGTTCCCGATCATTGTCGGTTTGTCCACCGCCGCACTTGCGGGAGTCATCGGACACTTCTTGTATAAGGACGGCGAAGCCCGACATGAAGGAAGTGAGTTGGTCGACCTCAACAACTGAGGTCGACCTGCACGAATCACGAAACGACGATGATGAATCGTCCTCCCATGCACGCCTTCGATCGCGGAGCAAAGAAACTCAGTAAGCGCATACTCCGTTATGCACTGAAGCGCGTACGCATGGACCCGCCACTCGATCATGCGGTGCCAGAGGCTGAACTACGACGTCAAGTCGGGCGCACTGTCACGCGTGAAGGAATCGGTGCTGAACGTGCGATGTCGGTGTGGGAGGACATCCTCGCGCCAGCGTGCATCAGCATCGACCATCCGCGATATTTCTCGTATGTCCCAGCCGCTCCCACCGAAGCTGCAGGACTGTTTGATGTCGCAGCCTCAGCGGCGAACATCTTCGGTGGATCATGGCAAGAGGGTGCTGGTGCGATTTTCGCCGAGAACGAAGCGCTGCGTTGGATATCTGACATTGCCGGAATGCCCGCAGAATCTGGTGGCGTCTTTGTATCCGGTGGAACTGCCGGCAATCTGTCTGCGCTTGTGGCTGCAAGATGGAGATGGCGACGCGATTCGTCGCCCACGATGAATGTTGCTCGCGGAGTCATCATTGCTTCACGTGCGGCGCATTCATCCATCACTCAGGCAGCTCAAGTCATGGACGTTGATGTGATGTGGGCTGAGGATGATGATCGTGGCCGGTTATCCGGTGATTCGGTACGTGCCGCATGGCAAGTAATGACCGAAGATCAACGGTCGCGCACCTTTTGTGTCGTCGCCACTGGCGGAACAACAAATGTCGGCATCGTCGATGACCTAGCCGGTGTGGGTCGGGAGGCGGCAGAGCACGGTCTGTGGTTCCACGTGGATGCGGCCTATGGCGGCGCTGCGCTGGCGGCACCCTCGGTACGTGGTCTTTTCGATGGTGTGGAACATGCTGACAGCATCATCGTTGACCCGCACAAGTGGCTGTTCGCACCTTTTGATTCGTGTGCATTGATATATCGCGACCCACGCGTGGCACGCGCTGCGCACACTCAGCACGCCGAGTATCTCGACGCACTTCGACACGATGACGATTGGAATCCCTCGGATTATGCACACCATCTCACGCGACGTGCTCGTGGTCTGCCGTTGTGGTTCAGCCTCGCCGTACATGGAACTGCCGCATACACCGAGTCAGTCGAACGAAGTCTCATTGTCACGCGCGAAGGCGCAGATGACATTCGCGCATCAACACATCTCGAGTTGGTGATGGACCCGGAACTGAGCGTGCTCGTGTTCAGGCGAACGGGGTGGACCACTGAGCAGTACTACGCATGGTCCGACAAAGTGCTCACCGACGGGCTTGCTTTCGTCGTCCCGACCTCGTGGCGGGGCGAGACAGTGCTACGACTGTGTCTCGTCAACCCTGCCACCACGCGAGACGATCTGCGACTCGTGTTCGACTCTCTGAAATGATGTCTGTTGATGAGTGAAGTAGTCGACCTTCTGGTGCGTAACGCGACACTGGTCGCCACGGTCGATGAATCACGGCGGGAGTTGCCTGGTGGTTGGGTAGCCGTGAAGGACGGTTTGGTCACTGCGGTTGGCGCGAGCACCGATCCGGTGCCAAGTGCAACGCACATCATCGATGCGACCGATTGTCTGGTGACGCCTGGTCTCATCAATACCCACCACCACATGTACCAGAACCTCACTCGGGCATATCCGCCAATGACCAATGCCCCGCTATTTGGATGGTTGCAGACCTTGTACCCGCTGTGGCGTGCACTTGACGAAGAAGCGGCGCATGTGTCGGCGTGGGTGGGTCTTGCCGAGCTTGCGCTGTCCGGTTGCACCACATCGACAGATCATCTCTACCTGCATCCGCGCAACGGGGGTGACTTGTTGTCAGCAGAAATTGCCGCCGCAATCGACCTTGGTGTGCGCTTCCATCCGACGCGAGGATCGATGTCGCTGTCACAGAAAGATGGAGGTCTACCCCCTGACGATGTCGTGCAGACCGACGACGAGATTCTCGTCGCATCAGAAGAAGCAGTTCAACGTCACCATGACCGTTCTCATGGCGCAATGGTGCGTGTTGCACTTGCCCCGTGTTCTCCCTTCAGCGTGACGAAGCAGCTGATGATTGAATCAGCAGAGCTCGCCCAGAAACTCGATGTCCGGCTTCATACCCACTTTGCAGAGAACAGTGAAGACGATGAGTTCTCGCTCGCGACATTCGGGTGTCGACCCTTCGACTACTTGAAAGACGTCGGTTGGTGCACAGACCGCACGTGGGTGGCGCATTGTGTGATGCCGAACCCCGATGAGGTGCGGCAACTTGGTGCGGCGCGTATCGGAGTGGCACATTGCCCGAGCAGCAATCTCATCTTGGCGTCTGGAATCTCGCCAATCGTCGATTTGCGTGCGGCGGGTGCGAACGTCGGCCTTGGTGTCGATGGTTCGTCATCGGCTGACTCCGCATCACTTTGGATGGAGGCGCGGCAGGCGATGTTGTTGGCAAAGTTGCGCAATGGCGCAGGCGCGGCAGACGCACGCATGGCGCTTGAGTGCGCAACCATCGGCGGGGCAGGTTGTCTCGGTCGCATCGGCGAGATTGGTTCGTTGCAAGTTGGAGCCGTCGCAGACATTGCTGTGTGGTCTCTTACGGGTGTCTCCTTTGCTGGCGCGATCGCCGATCCGATTGAAGCGTGGCTGCGTTGTGGCCCGACCTTTGCGCGCGACACGATCGTGCATGGCCGCTCAGTCGTTCGTAACGGACTACTCGTCAGCAACAAAGTCGACGCAATGCTTGCGACACATCGTGAGATTGCTGCTCGCATGCAACAGCTAGGCTGAACGACGATGTGGAGTGCATTCTGGCTGAGCTTCGGCGTCATCTTTGTCGCTGAACTGGGCGACAAAAGCCAACTGATGGCTCTTGCATTCGCAACGCGTTACAAGGTGGTGCCAGTGCTCATTGGCATCACTGCTGCGACAGCCATCGTGCATTTGGCGTCTGTTGCGCTTGGAGGTGTGCTGGGTGCAGCCTTGCCGACAAAGCCCATCAACTTTGTCGCAGCTGTTGCATTCGTCATCTTCGGACTGTGGACACTTCGCGGCGATGAATTAAGTGAAGAGGAAGAGAGTCGGGCTGCTCAGACCGCTCGAAGCGTGGTGTTCGCTGTCGGGTCCATCTTCTTCCTTGCCGAGCTAGGCGACAAGACGATGCTCGCAACTGTGACACTCGCAACGCGAGAGGGTCTGGTCGGAACTTGGCTTGGATCAACCGTCGGCATGGTGATCGCAGATGCACTGGCGATTGTCATTGGCCGTGCGCTTGGTAAGCGACTTCCAGAACGCACCATCAAAATTGGTGCAGCAATCGCTTTCTTTGTGTTCGCTGCGCTGTTGTTCTTTGAAGCGCTCAGTTAGCGCCCCAGCGCGATTGGCCGAAGCGGTAGCCGACGCTACGAACAGTCTGAATGAGGTTGGCGTGCTCTTCACCCAACTTTGCGCGTAAACGACGAATGTGAACGTCGACTGTTCGAGCACCGCCGTAGTACTCGTATCCCCACACTCTTGAGAGCAGAACTTCGCGGGTGAACACCTTTCCCGGATTCTGCGCGAGGAACTTCAACAACTCATATTCCATGAAGGTGAGATCGAGTGGCTTGCCATTGAAGGTGGCCTGATACGTCTCGAGATTCAACGAAAGACCGCCGTAGTCCACCATTTCGGCACCCGAGACGGATCCGCCCGCTAGCCAGAGAGAGTGACGCAGGCGTGCTTCAAGTTCACGGGGATGGAACGGTGCGAGGCAGAAGTCGTCGTACAGGTCGTCACGTAGTTCAAGGTCTGCAATCTGTGCGCCGGTCACCAACACGATGACTGGTGTGACCGGGTTGTCTCGCTTGCGCAGGGCACGCGCAAAAGCCCATGCACCCTCTGGGTCGGTTTCGCATGACACGACAGCTCCACCCCAACCCTGGGCGGGTTCCGCGCGCTCGGCTTCGTCTGGGTTAGCGACAGCCTTCCAGCGGAAGCCTGCGAGATCGAGCAGGCGAGCAACATCAGGCGATGCCGGATCCGGGAAGACGACGAGTGTGTCGATGTCGGTCACCGCACCACCTACATCGACTTCAGATAGCGGTTCAACTCGAACGGTGTCACTTGGGTTTTGTATGCACGCCATTCGTCGCGCTTGTTGCGCAGGAACCATTCAAAAGTGTGTTCACCAAGACAGTCAGCAACAAGTTGCGAACCCTCCATCACCTTCAATGCATCGGCCAGTGACTGTGGAAGTTGCTGAATGCCAAGCTTCTCGACGACGTCGTCGCCCATCTCGAACAAGTTGGCATCAGCTTCAGCCGGAAGTTCGTAGCCTTCTCGGATTCCTTTCAAACCTGCAGCAAGGATGACCGAGAACGCGAGATACGGGTTTGTTGCTGGGTCGGGCGAGCGATATTCGATTCGGGTGGCGCTCGGGTTGCCGCGCTTTGGAATAGGCACACGGATGAGGCCGCTTACATTGTTTCGCGCCCATGTGATGTGCACCGGTGCTTCGAAACCTGGAACAAGACGCTTGTAGCTGTTCACGGTTTGGTTGGTGATGGCAGTGATCTCTGCCGCATGGCGAATGAGGCCGGCCATGAATTGCTTGGCCACCGGTGAAAGGTTGTAGGGGTCTTGCTCGTCGTAGAACGCGTTTGCCTCGCCCTTGAAGAGTGACATATGGAGATGCATGCCGGAGCCCTGTACGCCTTCCAGAGGCTTTGGCATGAAGGTTGCATGCACTCCGTGAGATGCAGCGATCTCCTTCACGACCACACGAAATGTCATGACGCTGTCAGCCATGGTGAGCGCATCGGTGTGTCGTAGGTCGATTTCTTGTTGACTCGGTGCATCCTCGTGGAACGAGTACTCAACTGGGATGCCCATTGTCTCGAGCGTGCGAATGGTTTCTTTACGCAGTGAGGATGCGACATCAGAACTGGTGAGATCGAAAAAGCCACCTTCATCAAGTGGCTGTGGCGCGACGCCTGGTTGTGGCGGCGCGAAGTAGAAGTACTCCATGTCAGGGGCAAGAAGGAACTCAAAGCCTTGTGCGCGTGCAGCATCGAGGTTTCGTCGAAGAATCTGACGCGGGTCGCCTTCGAACGGTGCACCATCGAGTTTGTGAATATCGCAGAACACGCGTGCTTCTGCGCTCTTGTGGTCGACCCACGGCATGACCTCGAAGGTGTTCGGGTCGGGAATGGCAAGCACATCGCTCTCTTGAACGCGGCTGTACCCGTTGATTGACGACCCATCGAAGGTCATGCCGTCATTGAGGGCATTTTCGAGCTCTGCCGGGCTGATGGCAAAACTCTTCAATGTGCCGAGTACGTCAGTGAACCACAGGCGTACAAGTCGTACGCCGCGCTCTTCTACTGTTCGCAGCACGTAATCGCGTTGTTGATCGAGCATCTCGCTCACCTCGTCAGTCTGCCGTGATTGTCGTCGTTCTCCGCACCAGATTGCTGGCCGGTCCGTAAATGCTTGCGGGGGCCCGAAGGCCCCCGCTCGTTTCGTTTTATTGCGGTGTGGAACCGCCGTCCATCAACCGAGGACGGTCTCGAGAATTAACCGCGTGACGAGGTATGGGTCGCAGTTGGCGTTCGGACGACGATCTTCGGCGTAGCCACGCTTGTCGCGCGCGACCTGCCACGGGATACGTACCGAAGCACCGCGGTTCGACACGCCGTAGCTGTACTTGTTCCACGGTGCAGTCTCATGCTTACCGGTGAGGCGGCTCTGGATGTCGTGCCCGTAGTTCTCGACGTGTTCGAGGACGCGCGTTCCGAGTTTCTCGCACGCAGCGATGACCGCTTCGTAGTTGTCACGCATGGCACGAGTGGAGAAGTTGGTGTGTGCACCAGCTCCGTTCCAGTCGCCCTTCTCTGGCTTCGCGTCGAATGAGATGACCACGTCGTAGTCCTCGGCGATGCG
>DCZD01000024.1:6665-14081 GCA_002331255.1 Acidimicrobiaceae bacterium UBA2093
GACCACGTCGTAGTCCTCGGCGATGCGATGCAACAGCCAACGACCCACTGTGAGGTGGTCGCTGACCGCAGTTGCACTGAGCGGTCCAATCTGGAACTCCCACTGCCCGGGCATCACTTCTGCGTTGGTGCCGGAGATGCGAAGACCTGCATCGATGCACGCCTGAGTGTGGCGTTCGACGATTTCACGACCGACAACGCGACCTGCGCCGACGCCGCAGTAGTACGGACCTTGCGGAGCTGGGTAGCCACCCTCGGGGAATCCGAGTGGCGTTCCGTCGAGGCGCAACATTGTGTATTCCTGCTCGATGCCGTAGATCATTTCCGCATCGGCGTATTTCTTTGCCGCTGCTTCGCACGCTGCACGTGTGTTGGTCGGGTGTGGTTCACCTGTCGCGGCAAGCAACACTTCGCACATCACGATGACGTTCTTGCCACCACGAATGGGATCGGGGCAGTGGAACACTGGCTTCAAGATGCAGTCAGAAGATTCACCAGTTGCCTGCTCGGTTGATGAACCGTCAAAGCCCCACTCGTCGATTGGCATATCAGAGATCGCGCCGGCGTAGTCCGGCAGGACCTTCGTCTTGGAACGCAGGAGGGGGGTGGGCTTTGTTCCGTCTATCCAGATGTATTCGGCCTGAATGGGCACAGTGCTGTCCTTTGCTTCTGGGATCTGCCCAGCGAGTGAGCGTCGTCCGTGTGATTGAGTGGGTACAGCCTGCCAAGAAGCCTTTGCATGTCTGTAACCCAACTGTTACAGCAGTGTGAATTGACCGGCGAATTGGCCTGAATTGGGTCGTGCTGTCTGAATCCGGCACCCCTGTGCCCGAATCTGCGCTCTGCTGAGCGTCGGTAGCCTCGGCTCTTGTGACGATCGGCAGGTCAAGTGGCGTGCGAATCGCATTGGCACAGGTGAATCCGACGGTGGGAGACCTCGCAGGCAATGCGGCTCGCGCCGAGGAGTTGTACGCCCGTGCAGAGGGTGAGAGCTGCGATGTCGTGGTGTTCCCTGAATTGATGCTGGTCGGGTACCCGCCCGAGGATCTCGTGTTGAAGCGCCGCTTTGTCGAAGACAATGTTATGGCTGTGCAACGATTCGCTGAGAAGACGCGCGGATGTCGCGCGGTCATCGGTTTTGTCGACGCAGACGGTGAGCACATTTACAACGCAGCGGCATTGTGTGCCAATGGAGTCGTTGAGTCGGTCTATCGCAAGCGATTGTTGCCGAATTATGCAGTGTTCGATGAAGAGCGCTATTTCACTCCAGGACCAAGTGTTGCTGACCACGGTGTGTTCACGCTTGGAGATTCAGTGTGCGCGATGTCCATCTGTGAAGACATCTGGGCAAGTGATGGGCCAGTGACCGGACAAGTTGCTTCCGGTGCGCGAATTGTCCTGAGTCTGAACGGCTCACCATTCCACTCGGGAAAACATGGCGAGCGCGAGGAAATGCTTATCGAACGAGCGCGTGCAAATTCGTGTGCCATCGTCTACGTCAACCAAGTAGGCGGTCAAGATGAATTGGTGTTCGACGGCGCAAGTCTCGTCATTGATCCAGATGGCAGGGTCGTTGCACGAGGTGCATCATTCGAAGAGGACTTTCTCATCGTCGATCTCGATGCTGATGGTCGCAGCACGCTTCGGAACGCAGTGAGTGATCACAACCACGACATCGACCGAATGCATCAGGCGCTTGTGTTGGGCACTCGTGACTATGTACGTAAGAACGGGTTCACCGATGTCCTTATCGGATTATCAGGTGGTATTGACTCGACCTTGGTGGCGTGCATTGCAGTCGAAGCGTTGGGTGCCGAACATGTGCACGGCGTAGCCATGCCATCTCGCTATAGCAGCCAAGGTTCACTTGATGACGCTGAGGCGTTAGCGAGGAATCTCGGGATCGACCATCGAGTAGTTCCCATCGAAGAGGCTTTCTCGTCGTATCTGTCGATGCTCGCACCGTCATTCACTGGGCGCGAACCCGACCTCACCGAAGAGAACTTGCAGAGCCGTTGCCGTGGCACGACGCTCATGGCGTTGTCGAACAAGTTCAACTGGATGGTTCTGACCACGGGCAACAAGAGCGAGATGGCCGTCGGTTACTTCACCATCTACGGCGATTCGGTCGGTGGCTACGCAGTCATCAAAGACGTGTTGAAGACTGAGGTATACGCCCTGTGTCGGCGAATTAATGAGCGGGCAGGACACGACGTCATCCCTGACTCAGTTCTTGTGAAGCCACCGTCTGCCGAATTGCGTCCTGACCAGCGCGATGATCAGAGTCTCCCCCCGTACGAAGTGCTCGATCCGATTGTGCGGCTCTACGTCGATGGCGACCTCACCGTGTCAGAAATCGTAGGGCACGGCTTCGATGAAGCGATCGTGAGACGAGTTGCTCGCCTCATCGACTTGAATGAGTACAAACGGCGTCAGTGTGCACCAGGTGTACGAGTGTCCACCAAAGCATTCGGCAAAGACCGCCGAATGCCCATCACGAATCGATATTCGCACCCATCGAGTTAGCTCGTTGCGTTCGTGAATAGGCGAGTGTCAGCGCTCCGGCTGTCAGTGCCAGTACTGCGCCGACCACACCGGGCGCTGCGAAGCCATACGACTCGTAGAGCGCAGTTGCAATTGCGGACATCACGGCACGGCCGAACGTCCCGGCTCCGACTGCGGCACCGAGACCAACACCCGTGCTTCCAGGAATCAGGTTGGCAGCAATGGGAAGCGCGCTGACAACGGCGAACTCGAATGCCCCGATGAACACAATGAAGAGCACCAAGCCAAGAATGACGCGATCGGCACCGAACACGAGTAGCAACCCACTCGGCACCATCATCGCGGCGCCGTACATGACACTGCGCTCTTTACCCCACGTGTCAGTGCGTCGCGCGCTGGTGACACTGGCAATGAGTTCAAGTGCACCGAGGAAGAAGACGACTGCAGAGATGGCGGCGGCATTTGCACCGTGGTCGTCTTCGAGCCATGCGCCAAAAGTGATGCCAAGTGACTGACTGGCTGCCATGAGACAGAACATTGTCCCGACAATCAGAAGTGGTGCGCCGCGAAGTGAACCGTTTGTGACGTGATTTTCAGAGGGACGAGGCGGCTCTTCTGGCAACTTACGAGAGACCGCTGCAAGCGACAGGAACATTGCAATCGCACCTACAACGTAACCAGCACGCCAGTTGACGAGCTCGGTGACGAGTCCCATGGTGAGAACTCCGATGAGCAGTCCGAGCGCCCACGACGTCTCGATGATTCCGATGACACGACCGCGACGTTCGTATGGCACGTGGTCGTTGATCCACACGACCATTGAAGAGTCGAACATGACTTTCGACAAGCTGAGGGCGAACACCGCGATAGTGAACAGAACGAGGCTGTTCGAGGCAGCAGCAAGAATGACACTCGCAACGATCGATGTCATTCCGACGAGCATTGAATTGCGTCGCCTGCTGCGATCGATGACGCGGCCAATGAATGGTGCGAGCAACCCGGCCAATTCGCCAACCATCAGGGCGATTCCCAGTTCACCAACTGAGACATCGAAGCCTCGAGCAATGGTCGCGACGAACGGCGGGGCGAAGCGATAGCAAGCGTTGGAGATGAGACGAGCAACGGTGAGTGTGGTCAGATGCGCCCGAACCTCGGGTGCATATGTGTCGTCGAGTCTGCGACCGAACATGTCGTCAGTGACCGAGTCCGCTACAGCGCTTCGCTGATGGCGCCGTGGTCCACCAACTCGATGATGTCTCCGACGGTTAGGTCAGTGCCGTTCGGTCTGTGGAGAAGAGTAAAAGTGCAACCACCTAGGTTCGGAATGCGAGGGTCAGAGACACCGAGTGCTCGACGCATGACGCGGATCACGCCCGCATGAGCCACCACAAGTACTTGCCCGCCAGGGCAGGCACCTGACAAGTCGGCGAGTGCAGAAGTGAATCGAGAAATGACCGATGCATCTGATTCGAACATCGGTGGTCGTTCGTGCCGAGCCAGATAGCCCGGGTATGCGGCTTCGATTTCCTCGACCGTCAGGCCTTGCCACTCGCCGACGTCTGTCTCTCGTAATCGCGAGTCCGCAGGGAGCAGTTCAATGCCGAGTCGATGACCGATGATTTCTGCCGTTGAGCGTGCTCGCTGCAGGTCACTGCTAGCGAGGAGGTCAAAGGTGCCGAGCTTCTCGACTGCCGCATGAGCCTGCATGCGACCGAGGTCGGTGAGCGGAGGATCTGCTTGGCCCTGCCAGCGACGCTGCGCATTCCATTCACTTTCGCCGTGTCGAATGACAAGAAACGTCGTCGACATGGTCACTTGAGGCACGGTCTAGAGGGTATCGCCACGGGTACGCTCGGCTCATGGCGCGGGTGCGATTGTTCGCTGTTGCACGCGAGGCGGCAGGAACCGCCAATGACACCATTGCTGGTGACACAATCAGTGATGTGCTCCAAGCAGCAGTGGCGAAATACGGCACACATTTCGGCGAGGTGTTGTCGAGTTGCAAAGTATGGCTGAATGGTGAGGAAGCGTCGGGTACGACGCGTGTATCGGATGATGATGAAGTCGCTGTGTTGCCACCAGTCTCAGGTGGATGTTGATGAGTGATTTTTCGGCGCTCACCCTCGCCGACATCCGTGCGCATCGAAGTGAACTGCAGCGACGTGAAGACGTTGTTTCATTCGTCCGCCGCTTGGCCCAGGGTCGAATTGACTTGGTGCGTGATGAGCAACGACGTCGCGCGAGCGGAGCACCGGCAGATTCACGTGATTTGGCATCGCGTCTGGCTGACGTGTTTGGTCAGCAGCATGGTGGTGGAAGTGCACGGCCGCCGCGAGAAACAATCGTGCCCACTGACGATCCGCTCGCGGCACAGCTTGACGAGCTCTGTGCGGAGTTCAACTTTGAAGACTTGGATTCGCTGTCCGATTCCTCTTTATCGGCTCTTGATAGCGCTCTCTCCCTCTTCGAACAGTCCTGCTCGCGTGATCGACACGAATTGTTCGAGCAGATCGATGCGCTCACTGCCGAACTGGTCAGGCGCCTCAAAGAGGGTGGCGCTGGTGCTGTGCTCGAGAACAGATAATGGAACACGAATCATCGTCGCACGACAGGTCGACTGATCGGTCACCGACCGATCGTCTTCGTGACGTCGGTGACTTCATCAAGCAGCAGCGCGAAGCTGCACAACAGAGCATTAGAGACCTCGCGAAAGCTGCTGGTGTTTCGAACCCGTATCTTTCTCAGATTGAGCGCGGCATTCGCCGGCCATCAGCGAGCATCTTGCAACAGATTGCCCGTGCACTTGAGATTTCGTCGGAGAGCCTGTACGTACGTGCAGGAATTCTTGACCCCGAGACTCATGAACCTCCACCGAGCGTTCCGCTCTCGATTGCGGCCGATCCCCACCTGACCCCAGAGCAAAAACAGACACTTCTCAGCGTGTATCGCTCGTATGTCGGTCCCGTGGAGCCACCCTCTACGCATTAGACGGGAATGTCTTGGCGCATGGATAGGTTGACTTTCCTGTGCAACGCGTAGCGGTTCTCTCCCTCCACACTTCTCCGCTCGCTCAACCCGGTGTTGGCGACGGTGGTGGCATGAACGTCTATGTGCGCGAACTGGTCTCCGGTCTGGCCCATGCGGGCATCGACTGCACCACGTATACACGCGCGTGGCGTCGAGATCTCCCACCGGTCGTTGAGGTCGAGCCGAATCATCGCATTGTGCACGTTCCTGCCGGTGATCCCGACATGTCAAAAGACGATCTTGTGTCAATTGTTCCTGAATTCACCGACAAGGTCGCGCAACATGTCATTGCGAATGGTGGTACCGATGTGGTGCATGCCAATTACTGGTTGTCCGGCCTCGCAGGTCACGAGCTCAAGCACGACCTGAACGTCCCGCTCGTCACTACGTTCCACACTTTCGCTCGTGTCAAAGCTCAAGGTGGCGATCCCGAATCGTTGCTTCGCGAGCAGGCAGAGATGGGCATCATCGGATGTGCTGACGCCATTTGTGTCAGTTGCTCAGAAGAGGAACGCCAGTTCATCGAGTTATACGGCACACCTCCGGGCTCACTTGAAATCGTCGCGCCTGGTGTGGAACATGCATTTTTCGCACCCGGGGACAAACGGGGAGCGCGACATGCTCTGCAGTTAGGTGATGAACCTGTGTTGTTGTTCGTCGGTCGAATACAGCCGCTGAAGGGCCTCGATGTCGCCATTCGTGCACTTGCAATGGTTCCGCGCCGCGATGCACGCCTTCTGGTGGTTGGTGGCGCGAGCGGGACAGAAGGACTCGACGAACTGCACCGCATGCATCTTCTCATCGACGAGTTGGGTGTGGCTGACCGTGTGAAGTTTATTGAGCCACAACCGCACCATATTCTCAGCACCTATTACCGAGCGGCTGATGTCGTGCTTGTTCCAAGTCGCAGTGAAAGCTTTGGACTTGTCGCACTTGAAGCAGCTGCATGTGGAACACCCGTGGTTGCTAACGCTGTGGGTGGACTATTGACAATTGTCGAGCACGGGCGCACGGGCTATCTCGTTGCTGATCGTGATCCCGACGTGTTCGCCCGACACGTCACAGATCTGGTTGATCTGCCTGTACTCGCGCGCACTCTCGGCATCAACGCTGCAGAACGTGCCCGCCGATACACCTGGAACTTTGCTGCTGCCAGGCTGCGTCGCGTGTACGCCGACTTGGCTGCACGTGACCGCGTCATGTGTTTATAGGTACACCATGAGCGAGTTGTTCAATGAGCCCGAACTCGGAGTCTTGTCCCGTCGAATAGATGAATGGCTCGCGACGTTCTCCAACAATCATTCGAACATCGCTGCCATTGACAGGCTTGACGGCGATGAACGCAGATGGTTCGTACGCATGCGGGGTGAGTCCAAGGAGTTCACCACCATCTGGCTGCTGCTCGGTCAGCGCACTCTGAAGTATGAGACCTATGTGATGCCAGCACCCGAGGAAAATTCCGACGTGCTGTACGAGAACTTGCTACGCCGCAACGAGAAGTTGGTCGGCGCCCACTTCTCGATTGGAATCGAAGACGCGATCTTTCTTCGTGGCGAGCTGCCTTTGGCGGTGTTGTGTGAGAGTGAACTCGACCGTGCGATTGGCACGTTGTTCCAAGTGGTCGAGCAGGTCTTCCCATCCATCATCCGCATCGGCTTTGCCAGCAAGTTCGCATGATGCGGATGATGCGCCACATCTGATCGAGAATTCACCGTGAATGTCCGTCGTGTCCAGCGTTAGCCTGAGGCGATGACCGAGCAACGCGCTGTACTTTCCATTGTGGGGGGCGGCAACATGGGTAGTGCGCTACTCGAAGGCCTCATCGCAGGTGGACTTGCACCAACTGACATCGTCGTGGTCGAAGTCGATGCTGAGAAGCGCGCCG
>DCZD01000024.1:14418-26161 GCA_002331255.1 Acidimicrobiaceae bacterium UBA2093
GGCAATTGCAAGAGGCAGCTGGGTCGAGCGTCGCAGTCATCCGCGCGATGCCAAACACACCCGCTCTGGTGGGTCAAGGTGCAACATCTATCTGTGCGGCGGATGGCATCGATGCCGCTGATGTCGAATGGGCACGGCGCACGCTCGGGGCGGTAGGTCTTGTGGTGCACATCACGGAGGACCAGATGGATGTGGCGACGGCGGTTGCCGGTTCGGGTCCCGGATATCTCTTCTTGTTCGCTGAGGCACTTCTCGATGCTTCGCTAGAGCAGGGTCTGCCACGAGATGTGGCTGAACCTTTAATTCGTCAGCTGTTCAAAGGGTCAGGGGAGCTTTTGGCTTCGTCGCCAGACGATGCAGCGACGTTGAAAGACAAGGTGACGTCACCCAACGGCGTCACGTTTGCTGGGTTACAGGTGTTCGAGTCCGAAGGATTTCGAGACACTGTGCGGGCGGTGGTGCGCCGTGCGGCCGAGCGCAACCGTGAGATGGGGCAGTAATCAGTTGTCCACGTCACGTGAACGTGCGCACAATCCCGAAGTCTTTTCACGATTGGCGTGACGATTTAGTGCAAAATTCCCTCAAGTGGTCATCGACCAGACCTCTTTGGCACCGATTTTCTGTCGATGATTCGTCCAGAAAATTTCTCAGACGGATTGCCGTGACGCTTTTCATAACCGGCGCAATGTGCATAGAGTACGGGTCACTAGGTCACCGTTCAGGTTCGCTTGAACGGGAGTCGCGCCCCTCGGGGCCGCGCCGACGGGCCGGTGCCATCGGGGGGTTGGCACCGGCCCCAGTCGTTTCTGGGCACAAGTAACCTCGCGAAGACTCCTCTATTCATCAAACATCTTTCGTCAATCAAGAACAATGAATCATTCACACATCGCACTTCTCACTGATTACGGAACAAACGATGAATTTGTCGGAGTGTTGAAGTCCGTCATCATCGACATGTCACCACAAGCTCATATCACCGACATCTCACATGGCGTCGCACCATTTGATGTGCGTGGCGGCTCGCTGATGCTTGCGCGAGCTGTTCAGTATGTGCCAAAAGGAATCATCGTCGCTGTCGTAGATCCGGGTGTCGGAACTTCGCGTCGAGCAATAGCAATCGAAGTTGCGGGCGGCGACGGAGTATTGCTCGGGCCTGATAACGGGCTTCTCGCACCCGCAGTCGCGATGGCCGGAGGAGCTGAGCGGGCCTTCGAGCTTTCAAACACCTCGCTGCATCTCGAGGCACCTGGGGCGACGTTTGCCGGACGGGACATCTTCGCTCCGGTTGCCGCACATCTCGTCAATGGTGGTCGCATCGAGGACGTTGGCACACAACTCGATGTCGACACACTCATGCCCGGCATTGTTCCGCTGCCGAGTGAAGTGAGCGACGACTCATTTGGTGCCGGTGTGAAGTGTGAGGTGACGTGGGTTGACACTTTTGGCAATTGTCAATTGAATGTCGGTGCAGACGACGTTGCTCACATGCCAAATGCGCTACGCGTGGTCCTTGGTGACGATGTTCGACGCGCTGGAATTGTGCGCACGTATGCCGACATCCCCACTGGTGCACTTGGTTTGGTCATTGATTCATACGGAATGCTGGCGCTGTCGATGGATAGAGCGTCTGC
Organism: Acidimicrobiaceae bacterium UBA2093; assembly: GCA_002331255.1. Taxonomy (GTDB): domain Bacteria; phylum Actinomycetota; class Acidimicrobiia; order Acidimicrobiales; family Ilumatobacteraceae; genus UBA2093. The sequence goes on from DCZD01000024.1 coordinate 16,050, forward strand.
AGCCCAAGCTCTCGATCTGGGTGTCACTGACGAGGTCAAGCTTTTTCCGTACGGCGACGAGCCCGACCCGACCCTGACGACGCGAGTCGGCATTCGCAAGTAGCTGCCCACAGAAGTAGCCTCATCGCATGCGACCGGCGACCACATTGACAGTTGCCTTGTTGATCGGGGTCATCCTCGTCGCAGGCATCGTCAATCTGTTGATGTTCCGCTAGGCACACGAGCGGAGCACGCGGTGAATCTCGGGAGCCTCATCGACGGTCACCCAGACGACGCGATCTCGCTCATCTCGCGCGGACGTCCCACCACCTACGGAGCTTTGCGTGCGCAAGTCGCTGCCATGCGTGGAGCACTACGTGACAGCGGAGTAACCCCCGGTGACAGAGTTGCTCTCTTGTGCGGCAACAGTCGCTACTTCGTAGTCTCGTATCTTGCAACGATCGGACTCGGTGCCATCGCCGTTCCGTTGAACCCGACATCGCCAGCACCCGAGTTGGAGAGTGAGCTTGCCGTCGTAGACCCGAAGGCGGCAGTAATCGAGCCTGCTGCTGAATCGGCATGGAACGGAGTCGACAAATCGAAGATGCGCTCGCTGACCCTCGTCGTGACCACCGATGGCAGCTCGATTGCCGGAGGAAGCAACATCGACGCGCTGCTCAACCACCCTCCAGTTGACATCGTCGATGTCAGCCCCAACACACCGGCGGTGTACATGTTCACCAGTGGAACCGCGGGCGCACCGAAGGCAGCAGTGCTGACTCACTGCAATCTTGCAACGAACATCGAACAAGTAGACGAGGTCGAGTCCATCACCAAATCCGACGTCTTCTACGGCGTACTGCCGCTATTTCACATCTTTGGTTTGAATGTCGTCGTCGGTTGTGCTTTGTCAATGGGTGCCTGTGTTGTGTTAGTGCAACGCTTTGACCCCGCGACAGCGGTGGAGACCATCGCTGAACGCGGCGTGACAGTCGTACCTGGTGCACCGAGCATGTGGGCTGCATTTGCGCAGATGCCAGAGCTATCTGCAGATGCTTTTGGTGGTGTGCGCATGGCATTATCAGGTGCAGCAAAATTGCCTGAAGCAATTGCGGACCATTTGAATCGACGTTTTGGGCTGAAGGTGTATGAGGGATACGGCCTCACAGAAGCATCACCTGTCGTCACAACATCGGTTGGTGACGAATGGGTTCCGGGAAGCATCGGGAAACCACTACCCGGTGTCAATGTGCGACTCGTCGATGAAAGTGGCGAGGACGTGTTGGTCGGCGACACCGGTGAAGTGTGGGTGAGCGGCCTCAATGTGTTCTCCGGCTACCTGAATGACCCACAAGCGACAAGCCGTGCGCTCACAACAGACGGATGGCTACGCACAGGCGACATCGGAGTTGTCGATGAGGATGGCCGCTTGTTCCTGGTGGACCGTGCCAAGGATCTCATCATCGTGTCCGGGTTCAACGTGTATCCGGCCGAGGTCGAATCTGTCATTGCACAACATCCACACGTGAAGGAAGTAGTTGTAGTTGGCACTCCGCATCCACATACCGGCGAGACCGTGCGCGCATACGTGGTGACACGCGACGGTGTACACCTCGACGAAGATGCCCTTGTTGATTTCTGCCGGTCCCGACTTGCGCGATACAAATGCCCGTCAAAGGTTTTGTTCGTCGACCAAATTCCGAAAAATGTCAGCGGAAAAGTGCTACGCCACTCGCTGAAGTGATGCCTCATCGATGAGGTCACGAACGATGGCACGTGATTGACGAGTTGCAACAGTTGAACCACTTGCCACGAGAAATCCGGCGAACAGCACACAGATTCCGACGAACAAGGTCGTGGCAAACGCCGTGTCTTCCCCCAATCGGCCAGCGAGCGAGCCACTCGCCGACAGAACGACTGATCCCAGGGCGACCAACACATTGCCAAGTGCAAGGCGACCAGGTGCTGAAACGATGCGTCGTGCTGATGTGGTCATTGATGGTGAACGTCGACGAAGAACTTGAATCGCACTGTATGTAGCGCCAGCGAAAATCACAATTGCAGGAAGTGCGGAACCAACCGCTGCGAGGATGCGTGGAAGCGCGGGGAAGACATCAGCACCCTTCGGTAGTTCGTCGGATACAACAGGCGACATCGGAGTCATCATCACCACTCCGAGTGCAAATCCGCTGAACACGAGGAGAACTCGTGCCGTTGCATCGCCGATGCGTGTTCCTGCAAGCAGGTAGACAGTGCCGAGCGCGAGCCAGGGAACATTGATCACTGCGCCAAACGCAAAGAACATACGGAATGAGGCCGTGCTCCATCCTCGAGCTTCGGCCCACCACAAGGACAAAGCAGCCACTGCAAACAGACCCATCGCCACTGTCCACGCAAGGTCGTGGCGACGACGACGGCGTGCCCATCGATCCGCGGTGTTCAGCCCGAATGCAAGGGCGACGAGCGCGGAGGCGGCAGCCAGAGCCGTGTTCAACGTCACGGGGGAAACACTAGGGCTGAGCGGGCTGAGTTCGTGAAAAGTTGCACGAAGTAATAGCGTGGGGGACGCATGACCGACTTCCCCCGTCGTCGAATTCCTGAAGCCGCTGTCGCGCGCTTGCCCATGTATCTGCGCATCCTCACCGAGTTGTCTGCCGAGGGAACCCAGCAAGTGTCGAGTGACCAGCTAGCCCAACTTGCCGGAGTGAATGCCGCAAAAGTCCGCAAGGACCTTTCCTATCTCGGCAGTTACGGAACTCGCGGGGTCGGTTACGACATCGAGTACCTCACGTATCAGATTCAACGTGAGCTTGGTCTCAACCAGTCGTGGCCCGTCGTCATCGTCGGGGCCGGAAATCTTGGACAAGCACTCGCCAACTACGGCGGACTTGGCGGTCGTGGTTTCAATGTTGCCGGAGTCGTCGACGTCGATCCATCGAAGGTCGGTTCGGTCATCGGTGGAGTGCGCATCAGGCACATCGATGACTTGGCCAACATCGCTCAGTCGAAATCAGTGAGCATCGGAGTCATCGCGACGCCGGCAACGCATGCGCAGGAAGCCGCTGATCACTTGGTGCGTGCTGGCATCGGTTCAATTCTGAACTTCGCACCGGTGGTCATCTCGGTGCCTCGGCATGTGAGAGTGCGCAAAGTCGATTTGGCGCTTGAGCTGCAAATCCTCAGTTACTACGAACAGATGCGTTCAAAGGGACTCCGTGCAGTCCCCGATGTGGCAGACGGACAGACGGCGTAGTCAGGATCGGCCATGAGTTTCGTCGTCTTCGGCATCAACCATCGGACTAGTCCGTTGTCGCTGCTTGAGAAGGTGGCTATCGCACCGGCGGATGTCGCAAAGACACTGCGCATCGTCCAGAACTTGGATGATATTCGCGAAGTGGTTTTGTTGTCGACGTGCAACCGCACTGAGGTGTATGCAAAAGTCGAACGCTTCCACGATGCTCACGGGGCAATTCGTAGCTTGTTCTGCGATCTTGGCGGTCTTGATGTGAACGACATTCAGCCGTTCCTGTATTACCAACACGATGAAGCTGCTGTTCGGCACTTGTTCAATGTCGCGGCTGGCCTCGACTCTGCTGTGCTTGGCGAACACGAGATTCTTGGTCAAGTCAAAAACGCATGGGATGAAGCGATGCGAGAAGGAACCGCACGCAGTGAGTTGAACCTCGTGTTCCGTCACGCGATAGAGACGGGGAAGCGAGCACGGACCGAGACTGAGATTGGTCGCTCAACTGCATCCGTGTCACAGGCCGGTGTCGAAATGGCGGTCGATGCGATTGGTTCATTGTCTGGTCGAACAGTGATGGTCGTGGGAGCAGGTGACATGGGCATCGGTGTCGCAGGTGCACTCGCGCGTCAAGGTGCCGACATCGTGGTCACCAACCGCACCGGAGAGCGCGCTGATGAGTTGGCCAACGCGGTCAATGCGCGCATTGCCCCCTTTGATTCTTTCGAAGACGAACTATCCACGGTTGACATGGTCGTCACATGTACCGGAGCCGGCACAGTCATCTTGACGACCGACATGGTGCAAGCTGCACGTGTTGATCCGAGAAAGCCTTTGATGATTGTCGACATCGCGATGCCACGCGATGTCGAGTCATCGGTCGGAGATTTGCCCGGAGTCACTTTGAAGGACTTGTCGCACTTGCGTGACTGGGCTGACAAGGGACGTGAGTCTCGTGCGGCAGAAGCAGCACGAGTAGAGGCCATCGTTATTGATGAAGTCGAGCGTTACATCATCGACTCGTCTGCTCGTCAGATGGCTCCGCTCATCGCGCAGATCCGTGAATTGGCAGAATCCATTCGGGTGGGTGAATTGTCACGCTACGAAGCCAGGTTGGCTTCGTTGAGCGCCGAGCAGCGCGAGGTCGTCGAATCGTTGACATCGGGAATCCTCGCCAAGTTGTTGCACGAACCGACCGTCCAATTGAAGTCGGCATCTGGAAGCCCACAAGGGGCGCGACTCGCCGGTGCGCTGCGCGAGCTGTTCGACCTCGACTGATTGCCATACTTGTTCCATGACCAGTCGGTCCCGCGTCCTTCGCTTGGCGACGCGCTCCAGTCTCCAAGCACGCACTCAGGCACAGGTCATCGCCGATTCAATCCGGGAACACGACCCCGAAATCAACGTTGAACTTGTCTTCGTCGACACCACCGGTGACCAGCGCGCAGATGTTCCCTTGCATGCAATCGGTGGACAAGGTGTGTTCGTCAAAGAGGTACAAAACGCCGTTCTCGATGGTCGTGCAGATGCAGCAGTGCACTCTGCGAAGGATTTGCCATCAGAAAATGTCGCAGGTCTCACGATTGCAGCATTCACGGAACGTCGTTCGGCGCAAGATGCATTGGTCGGACGTTCGCTCGACGAACTCGCACTTGGTGCGACGGTGGCAACCGGATCGGTGCGACGTCGCGCACAGTTGTCCGTATTACGCCCAGATCTATCCTTCATGGAACTGCGCGGAAACATTCCGACAAGACTCGAGCGCGTTCCTGAAGACGGTGCGATTGTCATGGCGGTTGCTGCGCTTGAAGTACTTGGAATGACGAATCGAATCGCACAAGTTCTCGATGTCGAATTGTGTGTGCCGATGGTTGGCCAGGGTTGTGTCGCGGTCGAAGCTCGTACAGACGATGCATTCCTTCGTGAGGTGCTTGGTCGCCTCGATCATGCGGCGACCCGGCGTGCCGTAGAGGCCGAACGGGCATTTCTCGCAGAGCTCGGTGCAGGATGTTCACTTCCAGTGGCAGCACACCTCGATGTGCACGGAGTGTTTCACGCATTCATGGCTCGAGACGGAGAAGTGGTGCAATTGGCAGGCTCCATTGGTTCATCGGATGACCACAAAGTGGTTGGTGCCGGAATCGCCCACGAGTGTCGGCGACGCCTTCGCACACGGTGACATTGCATGACACGAAAGTTGTCCAACTGCACGGTGGTTGTCACTAGGGCGGCAGAGCAGAGTGCCGATCTCACAGCAGCTCTTGAGGCGCATGGTGTCGCCGTGGTCGAAATGCCACTCATTGCCATTGACGAACCAGAAGATGACGGGGCAGAACGAGACAGAACACTGCACAACTTCACAGAATTCGAATGGATCGTCGTCACGTCACCGAATGGTGCCGGCCGAGTTCGCCCGTTCTTTGATGCACATGGTGCAGCAGGTGACTTCTCAGAATTACCCAAAGTGGCAGCAGTAGGACTGGCGACCGAGCGAGCACTCGGTCATCCCGCTCAGTTGACCGCCGACCCCGCGCGAGCATCGGTGTTGATCGAAGAATTTCCGGAAGGTCGCGGTCATGTGTTGGTCGTGCAAGGTGAACGTGCCGGCAACGAGGTGGAAGTCGGATTACGTGCGAAGGGATGGTCGGTGACTCGGGTCAATGCATATCGAACCGTAACGCTCGAGCCAACGTTCGAACAACGCGAAGATGTTCGAACGGCCGATGCGGTGGTGTTTGCATCTGGGAGTGCGGTACAAGCATGGTTTGATTCATTTGGTGTCGATACGCCACCGGTCGTCGCATCGATCGGACCGGTCACCACGCGCACAGCCAACGATCTGGGCATGCACGTGTCGACGACTGCGGAAGTTCAGACGGTCGTTGCCCTTGCTGATGCTGTCGTGTCAGCGCTCTTGGCTGACGAACAGACCTCCTGACCGAATCGCCCAGTCCGCCAATAGCCTTGGCTCCGATGTTTCCCGTGTCGCGTCCTCGGCGTTTGCGAACCACAGCAGCGCTTCGGGAACTCACCGCTGAATCCCGAGTGCATGTGTCTGATCTCGTCGCACCAATGTTCGTACGTGAGGGCATCAACTCTCCGCAACCGATCGTCTCATTACCGGGCGTCGTTCAGCACACCATTCCCAGCCTCATCGAGGAAGTTCGCGCACTTGTCTCGCTCGGAGTGAAGGGCGTCATTCTCTTTGGTGTTCCTTCGACGAAAGACGATGTCGGCTCTGGTGCGTTCGACCCGAATGGCATAGCTCAGAAGGCTCTCCGTACGCTTCGTGACACGTTCCAAGACGACATCGCGATCATGTCTGATTTGTGTGTCGATGAATACACGTCACATGGGCACTGCGGGGTGCTCGACACTTCCGGTCGGGTCGACAACGACGCGACGCTCGACATCTACTGTCGTACCGCACTCGCACAAGCCACGGCAGGTGCTCATGTCGTTGCACCGAGCGGAATGATGGACGGACAGGTCGGGGCGATTCGTGCCGCGCTCGATGCCGCTGGATTTGTTGATGTCGCGATCATGGCGTACTCGGCGAAGTATGCGTCGGCCGAGTACGGACCGTTCCGTGATGCTGTCGATGTACGCATCGCTGGTGGGGGTGACCGAAAGGGTTACCAACAAGATTGGCGCAATGCACGCGAAGCTGTACGAGAGGTGCTTGAAGACATCGAGCAAGGTGCAGACATCGTCATGGTGAAGCCTGCACTTGCATATCTCGATGTCATTGCGGAAGTACGTCAGCTCACTCCGTTGCCACTGGCGGCGTATCACGTGAGCGGTGAGTACTCAATGTTGAAGGCCGCCGCCGCTAATGGTTGGATTGATCACGATGCGACGGCGCTCGAACATCTCGGTGCGATTAAGCGTGCCGGTGCTGACATCATCCTCACGTACCTCACTCGTTGGTATGCCGAGCACGTCTCATGAGTGGCTCCATCGGGTTCTGTGACCCGACCACGTGTGTCGCCGCCGGCTGCGACGCGGTCGTGTGTGTAGGAAAAGGGATTGCGTCGAACGAGCGCATCTTCAACCGCTCAGCGCAGGTGATTCCGGGTGGCGTGAACTCGTCGATCCGTGCCTTCAAAGCAGTCGGTGGAACGCCATACATCGTCTCTCGAGCCACCGGTGCGCATGTTTGGGACGTCGAGGGTCGAGAGCTGGTTGATCTCGTTCAAAGTTACGGGGCAGTCATTCTCGGTCATGCGCACCCGGCAATCGTCGCTGCGATTTCGGCCGCAGCAGTTGATGGCACGTCGTACGGAGCCCCGACCGCACGAGAGATGAAACTCGCCGAGGCAATCAGCGAGAGAGTGCCGTCATGCGAGATGGTGCGGTTCATGAACAGTGGCACCGAAGCCACGAGCACAGCGGTCCGACTCGCGCGTGGTTCCACTGGTCGTGACAAGATCGTCACATTCCATGGGAATTTCCATGGCGCGACCGATGCACTTCTTGCAGCGGGTGGAAGTGGTGTCGCCACGCTCGGTCTTCCAGGTACTGCAGGCGTGCCGAAAGAAGCAGTGGCGAACACATGGGTGTTGCCGTATAACGAAGTGCCGGCGCTCGAAAGCGATGTCGCCGCAGTCATCGTCGAGCCTGTCGCGGCAAATATGGGACTGGTCCCTCCCGCACCGGGATTCCTCGAAGGACTTCGCGCCGAATGCGACCGTGTCGGGGCACTCTTGGTGTTCGACGAAGTAATCACGGGCTTTCGACTAGGACTTGGTGGTGCACAAGCAAAAGTCGATGTGCGGCCAGACCTCACATGTTTCGGGAAAGTCATTGGCGGTGGACTTCCGATTGGTGCCGTCGGTGGTCGTCGCGACATCATGTCGAACTTGTCACCGATTGGTGCGGTGTTCCACGCCGGAACACTGGCCGGAAACCCCATCGCGACTGCAGCAGGACTCGCTGTACTGAATGAGTTGAATGCTGACTCGTACATGGAGTTGTCTGCGCGCGCACGACGACTGTCGGCAGTGCTCCGCGATGCGTGTGCCGCCGCACATGTTCCAGCTCAGTTTCCAGTATTCGGAACGCTCGTAGGTATGCACTTTGGTTCTGCTCTCAATGGACGAGCGCCATCGAACTTTGACGAGGCGAAGTCCACCGACGAGAGGCTCTTTGCTCGGGTGTTTCACGCAGCATTGTCACATGGGGTTGCTCTTGCCCCAGGTGCGTACGAGGCGTTGTTCGTGGGCCTTGCGCATACCGATGAAGTCATCGACAAAATTGGTGAGCGCATGATGACCGCACTCACATCTGCAGCGCGGTCATAATCGATGCGGTGAACACGAAAATCATTCGCCGAAATGTGGCTGCGGTACTCGGCATCGCAGGTTCGTTGGCAATCGTTGTTGCATCATTGGCGAGCAACAGGGCGAGTGATATGTCGCTCACGGTTATCTACAACAAGGTGGATCTCATCGGGCGCGTTACTTCTGCAGTGGCAACTCAAGAGTGGTCCTCGGTAGGTGAAGTGACTACCGGCTTGATGACCGTGACGCTTTCGTCTGGTCGAGTCGTGAACATCGTGTCGGGAACACTCGTTGGTGCGAGCGGAGACGTAGGTAAATGTGATCCATCGTTCGTCACAGAGAAGTGCGTACTTCTTGCAGACATGCTCGGAGATGCAGTGGTGTGGTTTGTCTTCGTGAAGGCTGATGAGGTTGCCCCGGATTCGACTCTTGTACTGCCCGGCCTCGTCGACATGCGGGAGAACGGTGACTTCGGAGTGTTGCCCAATGGTTGGCAGGTCCCGCTCGCGACTCCGGTGAAGCGAACATGCGACTCCGCGCCGACCGTGTCACTGCGTGACTTCATCAATCGTTATGCGGGTGCGGGGTCATCGTCGGTTATGTCGCTCGAGACTCAGGCTGTTGTCGAAGTTGTCTGCGTTGCGAATTGATCTGATTTATCAGGCGTTTGGTGCGAGACGCACGATCGCTGCCGCAGCCTTGTAGGCCGCTTCTGCCGGACCGATCTCGTCGGGTCGCAGAAGGTTCGCCATGATACGTAACACCCATTCCATGAGGGTTCTACTTTGCATTCCCACGCGTGACAACTCGCGCATCAACGCAGGACGCCCAATCACTCGTGCGAATAGGCGGGCCACCTTGAAGTACTGGCCGTATTCGTCGTCGAGAAGAGTTGTGTACTGCTGAATGGCGCGTGGGTCCCCACTCACGAGTGCGTCATGGAGAACTTGTGCCGCCATACGCGCGGTTTCGTAGGCGTAGTCAATGCCCTCGCCGTTGAATGGGTTGACACTTCCTGCGGCGTCACCGATGACAATGTGAGTGCTACCGACTTTCGGGCCGACGCTGCCACCCATCGGAATTCGTCCACTTGTAGCGCGACATGTCGGCGCGTCGGGGGTAATTCCCCAGTCGTCGGCGACCATGTGTGCATACGCATCGAGAATCTGGGTCGTATTCACACTTTTGAAATCGCGGAAGGTCGAGAGCAGTCCGACTCCGATGTTGATGGTTCCGTCGCCAACGGGAAAGATCCATCCGTAGCCCGGCATCGATTTGCCGTTCTTGTCTTTCACATCGAGGGCCGACTCGATCCACGGCTCGGCATGACGGGGACTCTCCCAGTACGTGCGGATCGCAGTTCCGTATGGCCACTGTTTTGTGCGCGCGGTACCGAGCGCACGCCCGATGCGCGAATTAGCTCCGTCAGCGACAACTACGTACTTACTGCGAATCTCAAACGTCTGGTGCGAGAATTTGTCAGTCACGGTCGCACCACGCACAAAGCCAAGTTCGCTGATTGGTGCGTGTGCTTCGTGGCCTTGCAAAAGTCGTGCACCCGCCTGCTCCGCATTCTGCGCGACCATCATGTCGAGTTCGCGTCGACG
>DCZD01000024.1:26405-27138 GCA_002331255.1 Acidimicrobiaceae bacterium UBA2093
CCGTGCGCCGTGGCGCGTAATCCGTCGTAGCGATGGAACGCCGATAACTTTTCTTCGAGGCCCATATCGGCGAGTTGTTTGACGGCGCGAGGCGTCAAACCGTCACCGCAGGTCTTTTCCCGGGGGAAAGTCTTCTTCTCGACGATTGTCACGTCATGACCCTGCATCGCCAACCAATAGCCAGCGGCTGCACCAGCAGGTCCGCCGCCGATGACGAGTACGTCAGTCTCGATGGGAGCTGCGTTGATGTCGGGTGTGGTGTCGGGGGACTGTTCGTCGTTCATGACCGTTCGGTGTCGCCGGTAGGGGGTGACGACAATTCCGAGGCTACGGCTGCTTCAACGTCAGAGCCCAACGGTGCCGATGATTGCGCAATACGCGCAACAACCGCCTATTTGCCGACGGTGTCGCGTGGAGTGGTGCCGACTACGAGTGGCTTGTTCTCGAGCATCGCAAAGTCTTTGTCGACGGTGTCAAACGATGTGGAGCCAGACTCGAGCGCTTTGAAGATCTCTGACTCTGGTGAACACCATGTCTCGTATTCGGCGGCCCACTCTTCGCTGGTCGGATCTGCTCCGCTGAGGTCGTATCGAACGTGACATACGACTCCGAGAATCTCGGCTTCAGTCAGCCCGCCACCGGCCTTCTCACCCTGCATCGGCATGGCATTGCCGTTGTAGGAGAGCGGTGCATGGGCCCCACCTTCGCGGTCGGGGTCTCCGTAGACCTTGAA
>DCZD01000024.1:27413-28875 GCA_002331255.1 Acidimicrobiaceae bacterium UBA2093
AGGGCTCGGCCGGCTCCACCCGCCCCTTCACCACCGTGGCAGCCCGCGCAACCACTGTAAGTGGCCGTACCAACTGCTAATGGCCCAGCAACAGCCTTTTCGACCGGTTGGAGTGCGATGAGATAGAGGAAGCCCCACAGCGGCAAGAGACTGAGACCAGCCATTGCCCAGAACGGGATCTTCTTGCGGGACTTGGCCGCTGCTACGTACGGCGCATCTGGCTTGGGCGGCGGAGGGGTAGCAGGGGTGCTCGCAGCCTTGGCGGGAGCGCTTGATGCGACCGCTGGGGTGGAAGAGGTCGTCGCTGGCGTCGACGCACCGGCATCTGCCGGAGCTTCGCCGGACATGGCGGCACGACGATCCTTTGACCTCTTGAGGAGATGCTCGGGAATCTCGGTCACGGCGGTCCTTTCGCGCCCCTGTCACATGGCGCCACAATTGGGAGAAATCGAATGTTTGACAAGGAAGTCCCTGCCTTCCTCAACGATAGACAACTTCACGGTGCATACCTGAATTCATCTGGTTGACAATCGTGGTCGCCCGTCACAAGAGCACAACCCGTGACATGTGTGCTCGTGAAGCACTGACATCAGTGACGAGCACAAACGTCGTGGAGCGTGACGGAAGTTGACCCTTATGAATAGAGGAGAAATGGCGGTACTGGGCAAGGGCGTGACTAGTGTTAGTTCGCAGGTCAACAGACCAATTTCCACAGCATTCAAAGTCGGCGACCCCGACAGAGAGTGTTGAAGAACTCAAACGACCCAATCCCCAACACACGGAGAAGCAGCACAGTCCCATGCTCGCGATCAAACCGCTCGAGTGGCCCGGAATGAACCAGGCGTTCCTCTTCTCCTTCGCTGTCACAGTGGCGATGGGGTTGGCAGTCATTCCTTACGGCAAGCGTCGCAAGGTCGGCAGGCCCGTCACGTGGGGCGAGGCGATGGTCGGTTCTGTTTACGTGTTCTTCGTGTGGTTCCTCGCATTCGGTGTTGTACCTCACCAATGGATCGACCATGCAGACAAAGATCTCGGTTGGCGCAAAGACAAGATCATTTACGGGCCGCTCAACCTGTTGCAGCCCGACACCTACGGTGGAAGTTTTCCGATCACTATCAGTTACGAAGCTCTTCGTGACGTCATCGTCGTCGTCATCCACGTCATCTTCTTCGCGCTCACCATCTACATCATTTCGTGGTGGCAAAAGCGCGGAGCAACGACAACCAAAGAACTCGAGCAGTCGACGTACGGTCGCCCACTCGTGAGGAAGTCGTAGGGCTCTCATGGCGAAGACAGACGCCAACCCACCGATGCCAGAGTGGTCGACCGAGTACCAGCTCGTCGAAGTCGATGCTGATTACCTGTCTAAGGCCGTCAAGCCGAAGCAGTTCATCCACATCGATCAAAGCGAATGCATCATGTGCGAAGGATGCGTCGACATTTGTCCGTGGAAGTGCATCCA
>DCZD01000024.1:29136-32903 GCA_002331255.1 Acidimicrobiaceae bacterium UBA2093
TTCATCATCGACGACGACGTCTGCACTCGTTGCGCATTGTGCGTCGACCGTTGTCCAACCGGTGTCATCATTCTCGGGAAAGCCGGAGCACCACTTGCCACCGGTGAAACTCACACTCGTACCAATAATCACGGCTACGCCTACGGAATGCGGCTCTAGGAGAAAAGCGACATGGCAAAAGTCCTCGATAACCCCCGCCCCACACTGAAAGAGCGCGCCGCAAAACTCGGCGAGCAAGTTCAGGGCAGCCAAGCGTGGAACTCAATTTTCCGACCTGGTTCGATTTTCCGAAAGGGCTATACCGACAGCCCGCGTAACCGTTCGTACGTCATCATGAACTCGGTGCTGTACCACTTGCACCCGGTGAAGGTGAAGCGTCACGCGGTCAAGGTCAGCTACACGCTGTGCCTCGGCGGACTCAGCTTCTTCCTCTTCATTCTTCTCACCGTCACCGGCATCTTCCTGATGTTCTTCTATCGACCCACCGCCGCGAACGCATGGCAGGACATTCAGACGTTGCAGACGTCAGTGACGTTCGGTCTGCTCGTGCGAAACATGCACAGATGGGCGGCCCACCTCATGGTGTTGTCCGTGTTCTTGCACATGGCGCGCGTCTTCTATCACGGTGCATACAAGCCACCGCGTGAGTTCAACTGGGTCATTGGCGTCGTGCTTCTCACACTTACGTTGCTGCTGTCCTTCACCGGTTACTTGTTGCCATGGGACCAGTTGGCGTTGTGGGCTGTTGCGGTGGGAACCAACATGATGGGTTACACGCCGGTGTTCGGGTCGCAGGTTCGATTCGTGTTGCTCGGTGGTGTCGAAATCGGTTCTGAAACCTTGCTGCGCTGGTACGTGTTGCACGTGCTCATGCTTCCGTTCGTGATCGTGATCTTCATGGCTATCCACTTCTGGCGCGTCCGCAAAGACGGCGGCATTTCTGGGCCACTGTGATCGGAGACTGACATGACTGAAATTCCCGAACACCTTCTCAAGCGCGCACAGGCTGCACGTGAAAAGGCTGCCGCCGGTAGCGATGCCGCAGCACCATCGAGCGAAGCAAGCGACCCGCGCATTCCGCAACACTTGCTCGATCGTTCGAAAGCAGCACGCGCAGGTGGCGATGCAGGCGGTGGAGTTGCCGTTGCAGAAAAGGCTGGATCAGTTGTCACTGCGGCGCCGGCATCTGGTGGAGTACCGGTCGGCGCAGGTCCTGGTGGTCACACCCAGCGACTGCTGACAGTCGTCAAGTCGGGATCCATTCAGGAAGCGAAAGGTGCACCGGTGGACAAGGTCCACACATGGCCGCACTTGCTCGCAGTTGAATTCGTTGCTGCTCTCGCTTGCACTGCGTTCTTGCTGATCTTCTCGTGGGTCGTGAATGCTCCGCTGTTGCAAGCTGCTGATCCGAACAAGACACCGAACCCGTCGAAGGCGCCGTGGTACTTCCTTGGCTTACAGGAACTTCTCACCATGTTTCACCCGATGATCGCTGGTGTGACTCTTCCTGGTGTTGCACTCATCTTGTTGATCCTTGCGCCGTATCTCGACCGCAACCCATCGAACAAGCCCGAGGATCGCAAGTTCATGACGACCATGATGACGGTCCATCTCATGTTCTGGGCGGTTCTCGTCATCATCGGTTCATTCTTCCGCGGACCCGGATTCAACTTCACGTTCCCATGGCGTGACGGAATCTTCTTCGAGTTGTGAGGAACGGATACCAATGAACACAGGACTTCTCATCACACTTGTCGTCATCGCAGTCGTCGTTCTTGGCGCTGTCGTTGTTCTGACCACCGCACGCAAAACCGACGTTCGCGGTGCAGGAGCGTTGTCTCGAGAGACACGCCAACGTGATCGCGCGGCGAAACGCGATGCACGTGAAGCAACGCGCGCAGCCGAACATGTAACTGCGCAAACAACAGCGCTCGCGACAGTGGCTCCGGCCGAACTGGCACCGTGGTCACCGCCAGATGAAGAGACACTCGGAGTCACCCGCCGGATGTTCTTCAACCGCACGTCTGTCGCGCTCATGTCAGCGAGTATCGGCGCCTTTGGTGCTGCTGTGCTCGCGTTTTTGTGGAAGGGCGCTTCGGGCGGATTCGGCTCGAAGATCACGGTTGGCAAGATTGACGACGTCATCCAGTCGATTAGGTCGAACAACGGTTTCTTGTATCTATCGGAAGCGCGTGCATGGGTTACCGAGTACCCGAAGGATGCGTTAGGCAAGGCCTCGGCTGTCTACGGCAATCAGGCGCCGGTAATCGGGGGAATGGAAGCTGGTGTTGTTGCGCTGTATCAAAAGTGCCCGCACCTTGGTTGCCGAGTGCCAGAGTGCAAGAGCTCGCAATGGTTCGAATGTCCATGTCACGGTTCGCAGTACAACCGAGTCGGTGAAAAGAAGGGCGGTCCTGCGCCGCGCGGAATGGATCGCTTCGGTGTTGCAATCAACAACGGCGTGTTGTCAATCGACACCGGTTCGGTTTTCGCCGGACCCGCTATCGGCGTGAACACCACGGGTCAAGAAGCTGAAGGTCCGCACTGCATCGGTGCAGGCGGCGGAGGCCACTGATCATGATCGCGAGCATCTACACATCGATCGCCTGGATTCTCTTTCTCACCATCGGTATCGGTTGGCTGATCTACGGGCTGGGCAACCTTCGTAAAGGTCGTGAGGAGGCCGGCGCGGAGATTGAACTTGCGGCGAACCGCAAGGAGTACTACTCAGACGAAGAGTTGGAAGGTAAGAAACTCGAGCGAACTCAATTGCTCGGAATTGCTTTCCTTGTCATCATCACCATCGGATTGCCGTTGTACTGGGTGCTTGAACCAGGTCGTCAAGCCGGCGCCGAATTCGGTTTCGAGAAGCGTTTCGCCAAGTGGGGAAGCCGTAACTTCGCCGCAACGGCTGATGGCGGAATGAACTGTGCTGGCTGCCACGGTGGCATGAATGCCACAGGTGGCGTCGCTCCGTATGCAGTCACCGATCCGAAGACCGGTGAAGTGAAAGCGGTGTCATGGAAAGCACCCGCGTTGAACACCGTGCTGTACAAGTTCAGCGAGGAAGAGGTGCGGTTCATCCTCAACTACGGTCGCCCGTTCTCGCCGATGTCGGCGTGGGGAACCATCGGTGGTGGCCCACTCAACGACCAGTCGGTGCAGAACCTCATCGACTACCTCGCGACAATCCAGATTCCGCGCGAGGGATGTGCTGATCCCAAGGAAGATTCACGAACATGTTCTGACGGCAAGTTGCCGAAAGAGAAGAACGATGAGTTGCAGAAGGAAGCCGAACGTCTCGTGGCGAACGGAACCTACGGCTCAGTCGGTGAAGCATTCTTTAACATCGATCTCTATGGCGGTTCGTACTCGTGTGCGCGTTGCCACACAAAGGGTTACTCCTACGGCGACCCGCAGGTCACCGGTGGTGGAGCGTTTGGTCCAAACCTCACTGGTGGATCGTCCATTCGTCAGTTCCCGAACAAGCAAGACATGATCGAGTTCTTGAAGGTCGGTTCTGAGTACGGCAAGCGCTACGGGGAACAGGGTCAGGGAAGTGGTCGCATGCCTGGGTTCGGTGCCATCTACACCGACGAGCAGTTGAAGGCCATCGTTGAATATGTGCGGGGGCTGTAAATGATTGCGTCGATGTTTGCAGTCGCTTGGCAGCCAGAGATTCGTGGAATCCTCGTTGTTCTCATCATGGTCGTTGTGCTTATCGGTGGCACCTATCTCATCGTCGGCACCAACCTCGGTGCACGTCT
>DCZD01000024.1:33215-36462 GCA_002331255.1 Acidimicrobiaceae bacterium UBA2093
ACCCGGCGAATCTCCACTCTGCTGAAGTCATCGAAACATCGGTGAAGACCGAAGGAATGTCGACAACTGACGCGGCAGCGGCGGCAACAGAGCAGATGATTGCCGAAGGCTGGGTCAAGCTTGACGACGCCGATCCGCGTCGTGGACAAGCCGCAGCGTCGTCCGATGACCTTTTGCAGAATAAAGCCGAAGAGTTCAAAGCAGGTGAGTACCTCACAGTTGCGGTCTATGACCGCGGTGGTGAGCGCTGGCCGAAGATCAACGAGTCACTTGACTTCTTGGCGTTCTTTCACAAGCCGCGCTACGCCGTGGTCGAAGTCGCACCTGTCATTCAGCAGCGCACCGAACCTGGTCGCGCTCCTGCACGTCCTGTGGTGGACGAAGCACAGTCGCACAGATACGTGGTGATGTTGCGTGATCTTGGAAACAAGCGTCAGCCAGCAATGTTCATCGCGTTGGGATCAGGAATCATCTTCCTGCTCTTGTGTTGGGTGTTGCATCGACGCGAGGCGTACGTGCTTTCCAACCGCACTTCTGTGGCTACTGTCAAGGCGTGACCAATGGGTCAGTACCTTCCCATAGTGGTGTTGACGGTCCTCGTCATTCTGTTCGGAGTGTTGAGTTTCGTCGCATCGGGTCTGCTGGCACCTAAGCGCCCGAACACCGCTAAGGAAGCTCCGTACGAGTGTGGCATTGTGCCGAGCAAGGAACCGCCGGACCGCTTTCCGGTGAGCTTCTATGTCATTGCGATGTTGTTCATCATGTTCGACATTGAAATCATCTTCATCTATCCGTACGCAGTCGATCATGAATTCCTCGGAACGTACGGCCTCGTTGAGATGCTCGCATTCAGTGCGGTGTTCTTCGTTGCGTTTGTGTACGTGGTGGCTCGTGGTGCACTCGATTGGGGCCCACTGCAGCGCTACAAGTCGCTGCACGACATTGCAAACTCCCAAGTTCCGAGCACCCCCAATCCGCGCACCACTGTTCGACGGGTCGGTCACGAGGGTCGCCGTGCTGAAGAAGTGACGGCCGCCTGATGGGAATTGTTCAGAACGTCCTCGACGACGGCATTGCTGGCCTGCAGCACAACTTCGTGACTGCACGTCTGGAAGACCTCGTCAAGTGGTCGCGCTCGCGCTCTAGTTGGGGTGTCACATTCGGTCTTGCATGTTGTGCCATTGAGATGATGGGAACGGGTGCACCGCACTACGACCTCGCACGTTTCGGCATGGAAGTGTTCCGTGCGTCTCCACGTCAAGCCGACATCATGATCGTCGCTGGTCGAGTGAGCCAGAAGATGTCGCCAGTGTTGCGTCAGGTCTATGACCAGATGATGGAACCGAAATGGGTCATCTCGATGGGTGTGTGCGCATCGAGTGGTGGCATGTTCAACAACTACGCCATCGTCCAAGGTGTCGACCAGATCGTGCCGGTCGATGTGTATGCGCCCGGTTGTCCTCCGACGCCAGAGACGCTCATCCACGCCATCGAGACCTTGCATCAACTCATCGAGGACGGCGAATTGATGCGTCGTCGCGAAGCCAATTCTGGCGGCGCTGGCGTGCATCTTGAACTTCCTACCGAGGCCGCAGCTGCGGTGTCGGTTGCCTTGGGGACGAAGTAACCATGAGTGATTCGACGGAACAAGGGCACGAGACTGCAGAAACATTGCATGGTTTTCCAGTCGTGCAGTCGCGAGGTCAAAAGGTTTTGCTGGTCGATCGCGCTTCGTATGTACAGGTTCTGAAGAAGCTCGCTGACGACTCTTTCGATATGTGCATCGATCTCACGGCAGTCGACTACTTGCTCATGCCAGACCGCACCGTCGGTGTAGGCGTCGCGCCCGAACGTTATGAACTGGTCGTCAATCTTTTGTCGATGACTCGTCGTGAGCGTCTGCGTGTCCGCGTGCAAGTTCCTGAGTCCGATACCACGATGCCGTCCCTTTTCGATTTGCATCCCGGTACCGAGGCAATGGAGCGTGAGGTGTTCGACATGTTCGGCATCACGTTCGATGGTCATCCCGACATGACCCGCATTCTCATGCCCGAGGATTGGGACGGTCATCCGTTACGTAAGGACTACGAAGTCGGCCGCATCCCGGTTCAATTCAAAGGTGCGCCGGCATGACCGTCATTGACGAGCCGTCATTTGCCTCAGCCGGTACCGATGAAGGTGGTCAAGAGCTGCGGTCACGCAGTGAATTGACTTCGAAGGAACTGTTGCGCGAAGCCGGTGCCGTGTTGCGCATGAGTGAATCTGAGGCCGCTGCTCTTGCCGACGTTCAGCAGGACGTCGGAGAAGACCAGTCGATGATCATCAACATGGGTCCACAGCACCCGAGCACGCACGGCGTGTTGCGTCTCATGCTTGAGTTGCAGGGTGAGACCGTGCTCAGGTGCAAGCCGATCATCGGATATCTGCACACCGGTATGGAGAAGACCGCCGAGCAGCTGACGTACATGCAAGGTGGCACGAACGTCACGCGCATGGACTACCTGTCGCCTTTGAACAATGAATTGGTGTTCTCGATGGCAGTCGAGAAGTTGCTTGGCATCGAAGGCGACATCCCAGAGCGCGCCGTGTGGATGCGCATGTTGCTCTCTGAACTGAACCGTATGAGTAGCCACATTTTGTTTCTTGCCACGAACGGTATGGACATCGGTGCCATTTCAATGATGTTGTACGGATGGCGTGAACGTGAAGAGGTGTTGCGCTTCTTCCAGAAGGTCACCGGACTTCGAATGAACCACAACTTCATTCGACCTGGCGGCCTCGCGGCAGATCTTCCGCCAGGTTGGCGCGACGATGTACTCGACATTCTCGAGATGCTCCCTGATCGTCTCGATGAGTACGACACCCTCATGACGGGCCAGCCGATCTGGCGCGAGCGTCTGCAAGGAGTGGGCGTCATCACTGCGCGCGAAGCAGTCGCTCTTGGTGCCACCGGACCGATCCTGCGCTCGACCGGAGTGCCATGGGACCTTCGCCGCGACATGCCGTATCTGCGTTACGACGATCTCGAATTCGATGTCGTGGTGGGTTCGTACGGTGACGCGTATGACCGTTACGCCATTCGTCTGAATGAAATCCGTGAATCAATGCGCATCGTGTACCAGATTCTCGACAAGATGCCGAAGGGTGACTATCGCATACAGGACAAGAAGGTCACGCCACCGCCCCGTGCACGTATCGACGAGTCGATGGAAGCACTTATTCACCATTTCAAGATCTTCACTGAAGG
>DCZD01000024.1:36709-37480 GCA_002331255.1 Acidimicrobiaceae bacterium UBA2093
GACGGATCATCGAAGCCTTACCGCATGCACATGCGCGCGCCTTCCTTTGTCAACATCCAGTCGATGCCACACATGATGCGTGGAAGTCTCATCGCCGATGCGGTTGCAGTTATCTCGTCCGTCGACCCCGTGTTGGGGGAGGTCGACCGATGAGCCGTCTAAACGACACCAACGTCGCCATTGCCAAAGAAATCATCGCTCGCTATCCGCGCCCGAAGTCTGCACTCATTCCATTGCTCCATCTGTCACAGGAGCAGAACGGATACATCACGAACGAGGCGATGGCTCACCTGGCTGAACTCGTCGGTGTCACGTCAGCCGAGGTTTATGGCACCGCTTCGTTCTACGAGATGTTCAAGTTCGAGCCAGTCGGCAAGTACGTCATCAACATCTGTGGCACTCTGAGTTGTGCATTGATGGGTTCTGAAGAGCTTTTGCATCGCGCAGAGCACAAGCTCGGCATCAAGGCCGGTGGAACAACTCCCGACGGACTCATCACACTCGAGCACGCCGAATGCCAAGCAGCCTGCACAGAAGCACCCTGTCTTCAGGTGAATTACCGCTATCGCTTCCGAGTAACGCCCGCCGACATTGATTCGCTTGTTGACGATCTTCGCGCCGGAAAACTTTCCGATGAAATCCCTGCACATGGAACATTGGCAAAAGTGCGACAACACATACCCGCTGATCGCGGTGTCGGTGCCGTCGCACCTGAAGCAGCGACTACGGCTCCAGCATGGTTCGATGGAAAGGCCGCGCTGTGACCGGAAC
>DCZD01000024.1:37752-38031 GCA_002331255.1 Acidimicrobiaceae bacterium UBA2093
AGCGGTATCTCGCCACCGGTGGTTACGAGGGTCTTCGTAAGGCACTTGCGCGTCCCTCGGCAGAAGTGCACGACGAAGTCAAGAAGGCGACCGTGCTTGGTCGCGGTGGAGCCGGTTTTCCGGCGGGAACAAAGTGGGGACNNGGAAAGGCCGCGCTGTGACCGGAACGTACGCGCACGCAGCAGGCTTCTATACGGGCGATCGTCCACGCATCGTCACCTCACGTTTTGAACATGCCGACTCGTTCACTCTCGAGCGGTATCTCGCCACCGGTGGTTA
>DCZD01000024.1:38301-39838 GCA_002331255.1 Acidimicrobiaceae bacterium UBA2093
TTTCCGGCGGGAACAAAGTGGGGACTCACGCCCGAGGGTGTCTTCCCGCGCTATCTCGTTGTCAACGGTGACGAGAGCGAACCTGGAACGTACAAAGACAGACTTCTCATGGAGCGTGATCCCCACCAACTGATTGAGGGTTGCGTTATTGCTTGTTATGCAGCCGGGCTCTCGCAGTGCTTCCTCTATATAAGAGGTGAGATGGCTGACGCTCAAGAGCGCGTCGCTGCCGCACTAAATGAGGCCTATGCCGCTGGCTATGTGGGCAAGAACATTCTTGGGTCAAAGTTCTCCGTTGATGTCGTTTTGCACTGGGGTGCCGGAGCGTATGTGGTTGGAGAAGAGACCGCCCTCATCGAAAGCCTCGAGGGCAATCGCGGTATGCCGCGTTTGAAGCCGCCGTTCTTTCCAGCAGCAATTGGCTTGTACGGCAAGCCGACCATTGTGAACAACGTTGAGACTCTGTCGAACTTGCCGTGGATTGCGACTCATGGCGCGGAGGCATATACCGCTATCGGCACGGCGACATCACCAGGTACTCGTATGGTCGCGGTGTCAGGTCACGTGAAGCGCCCGGGTGTCTATGAGATCATCAACGGAACGACCACCTTCCGAGACCTCATCTACGGTGACGACTTCTGCCAAGGCATTCGTGGTGGAAATGAACTAAAGGCATTCGTTCCTGGTGGCGGGTCCGCCCCGTGGTTCACACCGGATCAGTTGGATATTCCATTCGAAGGCCCGCAGGCCGGTGCTGCTGGCTCAATGCTCGGATCGGGCGCCATCATGGTGATGGACAGCACCACCGACATTCCCGCTGCGGCACTAACGCTCACTCGTTTCTACGCACATGAGTCATGTGGCAAGTGCACTCCGTGTCGAGAAGGTGGAACATGGCTCGAGCGCATCTTGCGTCGCGTTGTCGATGGCAAGGGCACCGATGCCGACCTTCAGCAGCTCATCGAGGTCGGAACATCCATCTGCCCTGGCGATTTCCCACATGCCTCGAGTACTCGTCTCGGTCTAGCCGCCGTTCCATTCCCGTACAAGATGACGACTATTTGTTTTGTCGGACCAAGCGCATATACACCGGTCCACTCGGCGCTAACGCTGTTCCCCGAGGAGTTCGAGGCGCGCATCACGAAGCGCACCCACATTCCGGTCACTGCAGTGGGAGTTGGTGAATGAGCACGACTGAATCACGCGATGAAGAGGTGGTTGTCGATCCGAACGCGGTGAACATCACCATCAATGGTCGAACCGTGAGTGCGACGAAAGGCGAGATGATCATCGCTGCTGCGGACCGCACCGCCGACTTCATTCCACGTTTTTGTTATCACCCGCGCATGAAGCCCGTCGGTATGTGTCGTCAATGCTTGGTTGAAGTCGAAGGACCTCGTGGGCCGATGATGGTCGTGTCATGTATGACGCCAGTAGCTGATGGTCAAGTGGTGCGCACCGACACCGAACAAGTGAAAAAAGCCCAAGAGGGCGTGCTCGAGCTGTTGCTCGCGAACCATCCGCTCGACTGTCCGGT
>DCZD01000024.1:40082-63684 GCA_002331255.1 Acidimicrobiaceae bacterium UBA2093
GAAAGTCGATACGTCGAAGAGAAGCGCCACTACGAGAAGCCAATTCCGATCAGCGACCTCGTGTTCCTCGACCGCGAGCGTTGCATCTTGTGTGATCGCTGTACTCGTTTTGCCAAGGAAGTTGCTGGTGATCCGCTGATCAGCTTCACCCATCGTGGCAATAACACGCAGGTGCTCACCTTCCCAGACGAACCGTTCGCATCGTATTTCTCCGGTAACACAGTGCAGATTTGCCCCGTCGGTGCACTTACCGCCCAGCCCTATCGATTCAAGGCTCGCCCATGGGACTTGGAAGAGCGCGAGAGCACATGCACGACGTGTTCGGTCGGCTGTCGCATCGCGGTGCAGTCCAGTCGAGATGAATTGGTCCGTTACCAAGGTGTCGACAGTGACCCAGTGAACTGGGGCTGGTTGTGTGACCGTGGCCGATTCAACTTCCAGTCCGCATCATCCGATGACCGCATCACCACGCCTCACGTTCGCGATGGACAATTGCTCGCGGAGACCACCTGGGTTGACGCATTGACCCGCGCCGCACAACTCATCTCAGCCGCGAATGGGAAAGTCGCATTGGTCGGTGGTGCACGCGGTACGAATGAAGACGCTTGGGCGTGGGCACAACTTGCGGATCTGGCGAAGTTCAGCATGCGCGATGCGCAGGTGGGTGACGGACTTCCTGCCAAGGTCTTCACATATCCGCAGGCAACAATCGATTCCGCTTGTTCAGCACCGACAATCATCTTGTTGTCACCTGACCTGAAGGAAGAACTACCGGTCCTTTATTTGCGTGTCCGTGACGCTGTCGAAAAGGGTCGGAGCCGAGTCGTAGAGATCACATCTCATGATTCGGGTCTCACCAAGTATGCGTGGAAGAGCATCCATCATGAGCCAGGACATCAAGTTGAGGCCGTACGCGCAGCACTTACAGACGCAGACATAGCAGCGCAACTTGCCAAGGGACCCGTCGTCATCATTGCCGGACGCTCGAGCCTTGCCGAGAGTGAAGCACACATCATGTCCGCGCTTGACGTGATTGTCGGTTCGGTGGCAAATGTCAGTGTGTTGCCGGCTCTTCGCCGTGGCAACGTGCGCGGGGCACTCACTGTGGGACTCGCGCCAACTGACGGCAATGACGCGACACAAATTCTGAAGGCCGCTGTCAGTGGCGAGGTCGAATGTCTCGTGTTGCTTGGCAGTGATCCGTTGTCCGACCACCCGGATGCCGACTTGGTCCGTCGTGCGTTTGCATCGGTGCGAAGCATCGTCGCAATCGACATGTTCATGAACCAGTCCGTACAGAGCGCATCAGTCGTGTTGCCGGCAGCAGCCTTCGGTGAGAAGAACGGCTCGACTACGAACCTCGAAGGTCGCGTGACGAACGTGTCTCAGAAAGTCACACCGCGGGGCACCTCTCGACCCGACTGGATGATCGCGATCGAACTTGCGCATGCACTTGGCTACGACATTCCTCTGACGCGTGTTGAGGAAGTGCAGGCGCACATGATCGCTTCGATTCCCCAGATGCAGACGGAGAATGTCACAGTCGCACTTCGTCGAAATGGCATCGTTGTGCCCACCACCGCGGCCGCATCGGCGACACCCGCGTCTACCTCAGTCGGCACGCGCAACTCTTATGAGTTCCGTCTCGTTACTGGTCGCAAGTTGTACGACAAGGCAATCAGCACAGCCACGAGCCAGTCACTGGTGAACCTTGCCGAAAACGCGGCGGTGTATGTGCATCCACTAGACCTTGAACGTGTCGGCAAACCCGAAGGCGCATCGGTGCGTGTGAGCTCTAGCTCTGGTGCCATCGCGTTGCCGGTGCGAGCATCGACAGCAGTCGTTCGCGGCACAGCGTTTGTGCCGTTCAATCTTGCGGGTGCCGATGTGCGCGAGTTGATCAGGTACGACCAGGTTGTCACCGACGTGCGAATCGAAGGCATCTCATGATCGGGCTTCTCGGTATCGACCCGCTCCTCGTTGGCGATGTGCTGTGGACTCCATTGCTCATCGTGCTCCTGAAAGTGCTCGTTATCTTCGCTGTCGGCCTCCTCGCGACCATGCTGAACGTGTGGTTTCTACGCAAAGTGATTGCTGGTATGCAGAACCGTGTCGGCCCGAACAAGACCGGCCCTTTCGGCCTCTTGCAGACCCTGGCCGACGGCATCAAGTTGTTCTTCAAAGAAGATCTCATTCCCGAGCGGGCGGACAACTTCGTGTTCCGCCTCGCGCCGTATCTCACCTTTGTGCCTGCGTTTTTGGCTTTTGCAATTGTCCCCTTGGGTGGTGACTTCACCGGAGGAAGTGATGGCACCGTCACGTGGTTCGGCGAAGTGACCCGAGTGCAGTTGGCTGATCCTCCCGTCGGAGTGCTGTTTGCCGTCGCGATCTCGTCAATCGCCGTGTACGGGATCATGCTCGCTGGTTGGGCGAGTGGATCGAAGTATCCGTTGCTTGGTTCCGTGCGCGCATCGGCGCAGATGGTCAGCTATGAAGCGGCACTCGGTATGAGTCTTGCAACCGTGGTGTTGGTTGCCGGAACATTGTCAACCAGTGGCATCGTCGCCAATCAGACGACAATCGGCACGTGGCATTTGGTCACCACTGGAATCATCCCCTTTGTCATTTTCCTCATCGCGTCAACTGCAGAGATGAATTTGCCGCCCTTCGACTTGGTCGAAGCAGAGCAAGAGCTCGTCGGTGGCTACAACACTGAGTACTCGTCCATTCGCTTCGGACTTTTCTTTCTTGGTGAGTTCATGAACCCCATCACGATGTCGCTTTTGCTGTCGACCTTGTTCTTCGGCGGTCCGAACCCTATAGCTTTCGGTGACACGGTCATCAACATCCCGCTCATTCCCGGAGCGCTTGAGGGAACCGTGTGGGTAGTGCTGAAGATGTTCGCCTTCCTGTACGTCTTCGTCTGGTTCCGTGCGACGTTTCCACGACTTCGTTACGACCAACTCATGGACCTCGGATGGAAGGTCCTTATTCCGGCATCGCTCGGTTGGTTCATGTTGCTTGCCGCACAACGTGTAGGCGACGTTGCCGGCTGGGACCCGGTAATCACAACAGTTGTCGCTGCAATTGTGTTGCTCGTGTCGTACTCGTTGCTGCAACTGGCGTTGCGCACCAGCCGTCTCGAGCGTGAGCGGGAAGGAGCGATGTTCTGATGGGTTACCTCGGAGGATTTCTCGTCACGGTGCGTCAGCACGGTCGACGCAACCGCGTCACCACCGAATACTCGGGTGGTCGTGTGTGGCGGAAAAAGCACAATGACAAGAAAGATCAGAAGATCGACAAACCCGAGCGCCTGCACGGTCGCCATGTTCTGAATCGATACGAAGACGGCATGGAGAAGTGCATTGGTTGCGAACTGTGTGCCGGTGTGTGCCCTGCACGATGTATCTATGTGCGCGGTAAGGACAACGATCCGATGAATCCGACATCGCCAGGTGAGCGATTCGGATTCGTCTATGAGATCAACTACCTCCGTTGCATCCACTGTGATTTGTGCGTCGAGGCGTGCCCGACCGAAGCGATCACTGAGACGAAATTGTTCGAGTTCTCGTTCACGAATCGCCGCGACGCGATCTACACGAAGACCGAGTTGCTAGTTGATGAAGACGGCAAGCCGCAGCACATGCCATGGGAAGACTGGCGCGAGGGTGAGGACCTGAACACCAGCGGGTGGATGCGCGCGACAGCACCGTCTGGCGACGCCGACTTCCGCGGAATCGTGTCATGGAGTGGCGAGCTGGGTTACGGCACGCGTGCCCCAGAACCTGGGCAGGACGGCGAATAGTCCGTGGAACTCTTTGTCTTTATCTGTGCTGCCTTCATGGTGTTGCTTGGCGCGCTCGGCGTCATTCTGCGCAGTAACCCGGTGCATGCAGCGCTCAGTCTGGTGTTGACACTCTTCGGAGTAGCCGTGTTGTTCGTTGCCCAAGACGCGCACTTCCTCGCAGCGGTGCAGGTCATCGTGTATGCCGGCGCAATTGTCGTCCTCTTCCTCTTCGTCATCATGCTCCTCGGAGTAGACAAGGCCGAAGACATCAAGACCGAACCACTCACC
Organism: Acidimicrobiaceae bacterium UBA2093; assembly: GCA_002331255.1. GTDB lineage: Bacteria > Actinomycetota > Acidimicrobiia > Acidimicrobiales > Ilumatobacteraceae > UBA2093. The sequence continues at coordinate 44,158 of DCZD01000024.1, forward strand.
GCCCAGCGTCCGCTGGCACTGGTGTTGGGAGTCGGAGTCTTCGCTGTACTCGCAGCAGCAATCGTGACTTCGACGGAGTCTGTCGTGCGTCGCGGTGAAGGACTCAGCGTGACCGAGGCATCTGATCCCGACGCGAACATCCGCCAAATCGCTCGATCGATTTTTGGTGACTATGTGTTCGCCTTCGAAGTCGTGTCGATTCTGTTGCTCGTCGCAGTTGTCGGGACAGTGTTGTTGACCCGCCGTCAACGTCGTGATGGGATGGTGTCGAAGTGATTGCGGCGACTGAGCCCACGACCACCTGGTACCTGTTGCTGTCGGCGTTGTTGTTTGTCATTGGCATGGTCGGAGTCATGATTCGGCGCAACCCGCTCGTCATGTTCATGTGCATCGAACTCATGTTGAACGCGGTCAATCTCTCGTTCGTATCGCTCGCACCAAGAGTTGCAAACATCGACGGACAGACCGCGGTGTTCTTCGTGTTGGTCGTTGCTGCAGCAGAGGTCGTGGTTGGTCTCGGCATCATTGTGTCCATCATGCGAGGACGTATCCATGCCACAGTCGATGACGTGGCGGAGTTGAAGGGCTGAGGCATGGTCGAACTTGCATGGCTCATCCCTGCGTTGCCGCTCGTCGGCTTTCTGACGATCTTGCTGTTCGGTCGTCGCCTCGGCGACCCCAAGGCAGGGCTATTTGCTGCACTAATGCCGGCAGCATCCTTCTTGGTCACCGCTTTCGTGTATTTCGACTTGTTGTCACGTGAGGCCGAAGAACGCCACCATGTGATCACCTTGTTCTCTTGGGTGCCAGTCGGATCGTTGCACATCGACATGGCGTTTCTCGTCGACCCGCTGTCGGTGACGATGGCACTCTTCATAACCGGTATCGGCTCGCTCATCCACTTCTATGCGGTCGGCTACATGCATGGTGACCCGAAATTCTCGAAGTTCTTCTTGTATCTCAACCTTTTCGTCTTCTCGATGCTGATGCTGGTGCTTGGTGAGAACTTGCTCGTCACTTTCCTCGGTTGGGAAGGTGTCGGTGCCTGTTCGTACTTCCTCATTTCTTTCTGGCACACCCGCGATTCGGCTGCGACCGCGGGCAAGAAAGCATTCGTGACCAACCGTGTTGGTGACTGGGGTGTCATGATCGCGATGTTCCTCGCGTTCACAACTGTTGGCACAGTGTCGTACAGCGGAATCAATGAAGCCGCAGAGATGGGACATTTGGCTCCGGTCACCGCGACAGCAATTGCGATGATGCTCTTCATCGGCGCGTGCGGAAAGAGTGCTCAGTTGCCGTTGTATCTGTGGCTACCTGATGCGATGGAAGGCCCGACACCCGTGTCAGCGCTCATCCACGCAGCCACGATGGTCACCTCAGGTGTGTTCCTCATGACCCGAGTGAACCCAGTCCTGAAGGTGTCGTATGACTGGGCACCGACGACGATTGCAACCATCGGTGCGATCACCGCACTGTTCGCGGCCACTATCGCAGTGGCCCAGAACGACATCAAGAAGGTGCTCGCGTATTCGACCGTTTCACAGCTGGGCTTCATGTTCCTTGCCGTTGGCTCTGGTGCATACGTCGCGGCCATTTTCCACATGGTCACGCATGCATTCTTCAAAGCGTTGCTCTTCCTTGGTTCGGGTTCCGTGATTCATGGCATGCATCACGAGCAAGACATGCGTCGTATGGGTGCGTTGCGCAAAGTTATGCCCATCACGGCATTTACTTTCATCATCGGCTGGTTGGCTATCGCCGGAGTTCCACCTTTTGCCGGATTCTGGTCGAAAGACGAAATCCTGTTGTTCGCATTCGCCAACAACCGTGCGCTATACGTGATCGGCGTGGTGACAGCGTTGCTTACCGCTTATTACATGACTCGTCAGGTGATCATGGTGTTCTACGGCGAGGCACGTTGGAACGACCACAGCGACGATCATGGTGCTCACGGCGACTTCAAGCCGCATGAGAGCCCGAAGATCATGTTGTTGCCGCTCGTCGTTCTTGCAGTCCTGTCAGCAGTCGGCGGTGTCATGCAGCTTCCATTCTCGAAGTCAACGCACTTTCTCGAACATTGGCTGGAGCCCGTCATTGAGTTCGGTGAAGCCGACATAAAGAAGACATGGGCCTATGACAACAAGTGGTTGCTGCTCGGTCTCGCGGTCGTCGTGGCACTCGTCGGCATCATGGCTTCAATCGCGGTCTATTCAAAGAAGAAAGCAAAGGCGATTGAGCCGCCAATCTTGGCCGATGCATGGCGATACGACTCCGCAGTGTCGTCCTTCGTCGGTGGTCCAGGAAAGGCCGCGTTCCACGCTCTTGCTTTGTTCGATGCCAAGGTCGTTGATGGCGCGGTGAATGGTGCCGGAAACGTGACTCGTTCAACGAGTGGCGTCGTACGCAAAGTGCAGACTGGTTTTGTTCGCTCGTACGCGGTCATTCTGTCGATCGGAGTCCTCCTTGTGTTGGCATGGTTCCTATTCAGGGGAGTATCGGCATGATCGCGGCGTCCGGTGCAGCAGTATCATTCCCAGCGCTTTCGCTGCTGATCATCCTGCCGATCATCGGCTCGGTTCTCGTCGCGTTGCTCTCCGAGCGGCGCGCCGAATATGTGAAGCTCGCAGCACTTCTCACAAGCGTCGCGACTGGTGCAATCAGCCTGTGGGTGCTCGCAGCGTTCGAAACCCATGATGCTGGTTTCCAGTTCGTGTCGCGTCACCCGTGGATTGAGCCTTGGGGCATCTCGTGGCACTTAGGTATCGACGGCATCTCGCTGTTCCTCGTCGTGTTGACAGGGGTCCTGTTTCCGTTGGTCATTGCAGGCATTGATCCACACCATGACGAAAAGCGTTACCTCGCCTGGCTGCTGTTGCTCGAGGCCGGTGTCATGGGCAGCTTCCTCAGCCTCGATCTCGTGCTCTTCTTCTTGTTCTTTGAGATCGTCTTGGTGCCGATGTACTTCCTCATCGGCGGATGGGGATACGACAACCGCATCTATGCCGCAACGAAGTTCTTCTTGTACACGATGTTCGGGTCGGCCTTTATGTTGGTTGGCATCGTTGCGACCGCATTGTTGGCGCGCAACGACCTCGGCTATGTCACTTTCGATCTGGTGACTCTGGCTGAGAAATCATCGTTCGCTACCGACACGGCGCGGTGGTTGTTCATGTCGTTTGCCATCGCCTTCGCGGTCAAGGTGCCGGTATTCCCGTTGCACACATGGTTACCTGATGCTCACACACAAGCGCCGACAGGTGGTTCGGTCATCCTTGCTGGTGTGCTGTTGAAGATGGGAACATATGGTTTCTTGCGGTTCGGGTTGTACTTGTTCCCGGAAGCTGCTGTGTGGGCCCGTCCGTTGTTTCTCACGCTTGCGACGATCGGAATCATCTACGGGGCAATTGCTGCGACCATGCAGACAGATCTAAAGCGACTCGTCGCGTACTCGTCTGTCGCGCACCTCGGTTTCATCGTGCTCGGAACATTTGCGTTCACCGATCAGGCCCTCACCGGTGGGGTCATGCAGATGGTCAACCATGGTGTGTCTACTGGTGCATTGTTCTTGCTCGTGGGCATGATCTACGAGCGCCGCCACACTCGCGTAATCGCCGAGTTGAGAGGTCTGCAACAGGTCGCCCCGATCTTTGCAGCGGCATTCATGGTGGTCATGCTGTCATCGATAGGTGTCCCAGGTCTGAACGGTTTCGTCGGAGAATTCCTCATTCTCATCGGCTCGTTCAGTACCGCTCGATGGTGGGTCGTGATTGCCGCGACTGGTGTCATCCTCGCGGCGCTGTATCTGCTCTGGGCGTATCAACGCGTATTCCATGGTGAGCCAGACGAAGCAAACTCATCCTTTGCAGAGTTGAAGCCTCGTGAAGGCGCATTGCTCGCGGTGTTCATCGCGGCAATTGTGTTCACTGGTCTCTATCCGAAGCCGATGCTCGAACGAATCGAGCCAAGTGTGAAGAAGCTCATTGAGCATGTCGAAGAGCGCAGTGATTACACGCAGCCTGAGATCGAACATTCAGAGGGAGAAGGCTGATGCTCGCCGAGACGCTTGCTGGTCCCGAGATCCCCTGGCTTGATCTGGGCTGGGCATTGACTCTTCTTGCGGGTACATCGCTGCTATTGATCATCGGAGCCATTGTGCCGCGCTGGCGCAAGGGTCTGTACGCAACTTTCACTGCGCTAACCGCAGTGGTGTCGTTTGTGTTTCTGGTGATCTTGTGGGGCCGTGTCACCGATGATGGGATGGCCTCTGCGATTGCCGACTCGATTGCTTTCGACCATTTCGCGGTGTTCTCGCTCGTCGCCGTATTGGTGTCTGTGTTCCTGACGGTACTGGTGACCGATGGTTATCTGCGTCGAGAAGAGTATGACGGGCCCGAAATGTACGCGCTCTACTTGACGGCTGCACTCGGTGCATCGGTCATGATTGTGGCAAACGATCTGATTGTGTTGTTTCTCGGTCTTGAGACGCTCAGTCTCTCGTTGTATTTGCTCGCTGCAAGTCACCGTCGTCGTACGGAAAGCCAGGAAGCCGGCCTCAAGTACTTCGTCCTTGGTGGTTTTGCTTCCGCATTCTTTTTGTACGGCATTGCGTTCATCTACGGGGCAAGTGGCGCCACCAAGCTTCCTGCCATCAACGATGCTCTCCGCGGTTCCATTGACGTGAATTCGAACGATGCACTACTCCTCGTCGGCATCGGACTGCTCATTGTCGGGTTTGCGTTCAAAGTGTCAGCAGTGCCGTTCCAAGTCTGGACACCAGACGTCTATCAGGGAGCACCGTCACCGGTCACCGGATTCATGGCCTCTGCTGGCAAGGTTGCTGCGTTCGCCGCGCTTGTGCGCGTGCTCATCGTTGCACTCCCGTCACGAGTCGACGACTGGCAGCCCGTCATCTGGGTGTTGGCTGTCCTGACTCTTGTTGGCGGTTCGGTGATGGCCATCGTTCAGACAAATGTCAAGCGCATGCTTGCTTTCTCATCGATCAGTCACGCTGGCTTCATCCTCGTTGGTGTGGAAGCTGCGGCGCATACAGACTCCACAGATGCGGTTTCGTCGGTGGTGGTGTATCTGTTCCTATACACGGTGCTCGTCATCGGCTCGTTCGCAGTCGTCACTGCAGTCTCTGGTCGCGGTGATGACGCCACATCACTAGAAGATTTGCGTGGACTTGCTCGGCGTCGTCCGATGTTGGCTGTGGCTCTCACCGTGTTCCTCATTGCGCAAGCAGGTGTTCCGGTGACAAGTGGGTTCATCGCCAAATTCGGAGTCATCACTGCATCAGTCGATGCCGAGAGTTACGCCCTGGCGATCATCGCCATGCTGGCTGCCGTGATTGCTGCGTATCTGTACTTGCGCATCATGGTCAGTGCGTGGCTTGCTGACAGCACCGACGACATTCCGATTGAAGTGCCGACCGGACTCGGCATTGCAGTCAGTTTCTGTGTGGTGTTCACGATCGCAGTCGGTGTGTTCCCAGGATGGTTGCTCACTTTGGCTGACAAGGCCACCACTTTTCTGGGTGCGTAACTGACCGAGGCTTAAAGCGCTCGGGTCAACGAATGGCCGCGCGGCGCACCAATTCATCGAACAGACCTTGTTGTTGACTGTCGGTAGCAGCAGTCTGTTCGGGGTGCCATTGCACCCCGACGATCCAACTGGCCGTCCCGTGTTGGACAGCCTCGATGGTGCCGTCCTCTGCGTGGGCGACAACTCGGAGTGAACTGCCGGGTGTGCAAACTGCTTGATGATGCCAACACAGTCCGCGTGCGGTTGTCGTTCCCATGGCCTCGGCAAGGAGACTGTCGTCGGCTATCAATGCTGTGCGAACAACACCACGATGCTCCTCGTGATTGTCGAGGTGCTGGACCAAGGTGCCACCGAGAGCCACATTCAACACTTGGTGTCCACGGCAAATCGCCAACAGCGGTTTGTCTGAACGAACACACGCCTGCACGACGGCAATCTCAAACTCATCGTTCAGGTCATCGACGTTGTACACGGTGGGATGCGGCTCCTCACCATAAATGGACGGATTGACATCGCCCCCGCCGGCGATGAGAACCCCATCGACGCGGGACAATATGTCACTGATGTGTGATGCATCACGAGTGGGGGGAATCAACACGGGTAGTCCTCCTGCACGCACGATTGAGTCGATGTAATGACGGCCCCCAGCCGCAACTGCGCTCGAAAAAGTGTCAGCAGTGTCGGCGAAACGGGCGAGATGTGCGATGACCGGTCGCAACATCTTCAGTGACCGACGACTTTTTGCACGTCGTAGCCGGCATCACGGGCTGCAGCGAGCACGGTGTCTTCGTGTTCCTTTCCGCGAATCTCGAGCACCGCTTGGACACCCGTCTCGCGCACATGCAGGTCCACGCCTTCGCGCACATGTTCGACTTCGATGAGATTCGCGCCGGCTTGTGCGAACAACGTGAGCAGTCGGGCGAGACCGCCGGGCCGGTCGGAGATTCGGGCGAACACGATGAGGCGACGACCGGCTTGCGTTTCGTGACGCCGAATGAGATTTGGCACGACACCAAGGTCCACGTTGCCTCCCGACAACACCACGCACGTTGTGCCTTGTGTCGAAGGGACAACGGCTCGTGTCAACAAAGCCGACACACCGACTGCGCCGCCACCTTCCACATAGAACTTTCCACGATCCATCAACAAGACCATTGCATCAGCGACAGTGTCTTCCGGCACGATGACAACCTCATCGACAAACGTTTCGACGAGGGGACCGGTGACCTTTCCGGGTCGTTTCACTGCGATGCCATCTGCCAGCGTGACAATCGGGCCTTCTGCAGGTGGTCGACCTGCGTACGGTGCGCAGGCTGCCACTTGAACACCGATGACACGCACACTCGGACGCTGCGATTTCACTGCGATTGCAGTACCGGTAGTCAGTCCACCACCGCCGAGCGGGATGATCACGGTGTGCAGATCGGCAATGTCTTCGAGTAGCTCTAGGCCAAGTGTTCCTTGGCCGGCGACGACCACTGGGTCATCGAACGGGTGACAGAAATGCATGCCTGTGTTTGCTGAATGTTCTTTCGCGCGTGCCACGGCGTCGTCGAGAGTGTCGCCACCTTCGACCACGGTGGCGCCGTATGTTCGACACTGTTCGATCTTCGACAGGCTCGCCCCTGCCGGTACGAATATTTGGCAGGGCACTCCATGGTGGCGTGCCGCGAAAGCGATGGCCTGAGCGTGGTTTCCTGCGCTACCAGCTGTGACGCCGGCACCGACACCGGAGCCGAGCGAGTGCAACTTGTTAAGAGCGCCACGAACCTTGAATGACCCGGTGCGCTGGAGATTCTCGGCCTTGAAGATGACACTTCCACCGCACATGTCCGACAGGGCATATGACTCGGTGATGGGCGTGTGTTTGACGATGCCCCGACCCACCGCCCGTGCAGCGATGATGTCCTCGATACCAATGGCTTGCTTGCCCATTCATCGCCTACGGTACTTGCCGATGCGGGCCCTCATGATTGCAAATGCAACCGATGCCGACGCTGGTTTTGTTGGCCATGCACTGCGTGAGCGAGGTTTTGCCTTCACCGAGCTCATCAGGGAACAACATGAGGGGTGGAGTTCCCTTCTTTCTGGCGGCTTGGAAGGCGTCGACATGGTGTTGTCCCTCGGCTCGTCATGGAGCGTGTACTGGCAGGCAAATAGTGGTCCCGTGGCTGCGGAAACTGCCGTGCTGCGTCAGGCATTGGAGACCAATGTCCCGGTCCTCGGCATTTGCTTCGGTGCACAGATACTTGCCCATGCAGCCGGGGGAGCTGTTCGACGCGCGACAGAGCATGAAATTGGCTGGTGCGACGTTCGGCTGGCACGCGAAGCGTCACATGACGCATCACCGCTGGCCGGAAAGTGGATGCAGTGGCACTACGACTGTGTCGAAGTGCCGTCAGGGGCCACGACATTGGCCGAGAGTGATCGGGCGGTACAGGCGTTCCGTCTTGGGTCATCGCTTGCCGTGCAATTCCACCCAGAAGCGACGGAGTCAATTGTCGCACGATGGTCATCTGGTGAGGGTAGAGGTGAATTGGCTGACGTCGGAGTCGACTACGACTCACTGATGGTTGAGACCCGTGCGGCGGCCGCGGATGCCGAAGAACGATGCCAAATTCTCGTCGATTGGTTCCTTCGCAGCGTCGCGAACCTAACGAGTTGACTGTGAGCGTGTGACACCCGTTCACGTGCCACGTCACAAAGGCACATAACCCCGATTTGATGGGCATTTCCGGACCTATCGAGGCTGGGGAAGTTGGGGTCAACTTTGGCCCCCGTAGTAGTTTCGATGGGCGATGTCCCAGTTCCTCCGGTCGTATCTCACTGTCGTGTGGTTCGGCTTGGCCGCCTTCTTGATCGCCTCTCTGTTGCTGGGCTTGTCGGCACTGTTGAGACCGAACCGTCCGACACGGGAAAAACTCATGGCCTACGAAAGTGGTGTCGACCCGGTTGGTGAAGGCTGGTCCCAAAGCCAGATTCGCTATTACGTTTTTGCGCTTCTCTTCGTCATCTTCGACGTTGAAGCGGTGTTCATTTTCCCGTGGGCAACTCAGCTCGAGCGATACGCCGGTTTCGGCCTCGTCGAGATGGGTGTGTTCGTAGCTGTGCTCTTGCTGGGCCTCGTGTACGCGTGGCGCAAGGGCGTCTTGCGCTGGATCTGAGGCAACACGTATGGGACTTGTAGATCGTGGCCGCCTGCCCAAGCCGCTGACATCACTATTCAACTTGGGTCGCTCGTACAGCTTGTGGGTGTATCAATGGGGACTCGCGTGTTGCGCTATTGAAATGGGCGCGGCGTTTGGTTCGCCGCGCTACGACGTCATGCGACTCGGAGTCATTCCGTTGCCTGCATCACCGCGTCAAGCCGACTTGGTTGTCATTTCTGGAACAGTCACGGACAAAATGGCCCCTGCTGTGAAGCGTCTGTACGAGCAGATGCCAGAGCCGAAGTACGTCATCTCGATGGGCAGTTGCGCCAACTGTGGTGGACCGTATTGGGACAGTTACTCAGTAACAAAGGGTGTCGATCAGATCATTCCTGTCGACGTGTACGTGCCCGGTTGTCCACCACGTCCCGAAGCGCTGCTCGAAGGTGTCGTCATGTTGCAGCAACGCATCAAGAACGAGGACATGGGCGCACGTTGGCGTGGTGAAGGAACTCAACTGATGGCAAAAGACCCATCGACACGCGTCGATGGCGAGAGCGCCGAACGGGGAGGTGTTCCCGTTGTCAGCCACTGACACTGAAACGCCGGTCGCTGTTGATGAAACACGCAATGCGATCGTTGCTCGATTTTCTGCCGCGCTTGGAGACGCTGTCGTTGATTCACTGGTGAAACCAGGTGACGATGTGTGGATTCGCGTGCGCACCGATGCATGGCGCGCTGTCGGAGATGTCGCGCGCGAACTCGGCTTCGTTTATTTCGACTTTCTCTCAGCAATCGACTGGATGCCGTCGCCCTATGGTCGTGGCGAAGACGACCCGACCGAACCTGCACCAGAGCGCGACATGACCGTGCGTCAGGGTTACGCCGGTGGTGAAACTCGTATGCAAGTGTTGGCGCGCGTTGTCGATCCGACGACGACCATCGGCGTCAACTTGAAGGCCGATGTGGCAGATGATTCACCGGTGATTGACAGTTGGGTAACGGTGTTTGCCGGTGCGAACTGGCACGAACGCGAAGCATGGGAGATGTTCGGCATTCGCTTCGCCGGGCACCCTGATTTGCGCAACATGTACTTGCCCACCGACTTCGAAGGCCATCCGCTTCGCAAAGACTTCCCGTTGCTCGCACGCATCGTGAAGCCTTGGCCCGGAATCGTCGATGTCGAACCGTTGCCCGGTGGTGGGTCAGACGACGAGGCTGGTGAATAGATGACGATGCTCACAGACAGGCAACAACTGTCGTACATCGCCGCACAGGCAGCTGATGCGCGCGTGAACCTCGAACTCGAGACCGAGGGTATGACTCTCAACATCGGGCCACAGCACCCGGCCACACATGGAACTTTGCGCATCATCGCTCGACTCGATGGTGAACAAGTTGTGTGGGCTGAGCCTTCATGTGGCTACATGCACCGTGGCTACGAAAAACTCACCGAAGTTCGCACATTCCCGCAAGTCACCGCTCTTATCAACCGCATTGACTGGTTGGGAAGTTTTGCCAACGAAGTGCCGTTCATTCTCGCTGCTGAGAAGTTGATGGGCATCGAGGCACCTGCTCGAGCCCAGCACATCCGCACCATCTTGTTCGAGTTGTCACGCATTGCGAACGTGTCACTGTTCCTCGGCGACCTTGGTGTGCAGTTGGGCGCAATAACGCCGGTGTTTATGGCCTTCCGCGATCGCGAATACGTGTTGAACCTCATTGAAGGCGCCACCGGTGGTCGCTTCCATCCGAACTTCGACCGAATTGGTGGCCTGAAAGACGACTTGCCTGCTGGCTGGATCGATGAGACACGCAGCGTCATGAAGAAGTTGCGCAACTTCTGCGACGAAATCGAGAACTTGCTCTTCGGCAACGAAATCTTCCAGTCCCGTACTCGCGGCATCGGTGTCATTCCTCGCGACGTCGCGATGCAATACGGGCTGTCAGGCGCGAATCTTCGCGCGTCTGGTGTGGACTGGGACTTGCGTCGAGACCAGTCATTGCCAATGGCATGGAACAAAGTCGATTGGAAAGTATGGACTCACAATGACGGCGACTCATTCGCACGTTGTTGGGTGCGCCTCCAAGAAGTGCGCGAGTCCACGAAGATCGTCGATCAACTCATCGAGACCATCCCTGCCGGTCCGGTCATGACCAAAGTGCCTCGCATTATCAAGGTTCCAGAAGGTGAAGCATGGGTGGCAACTGAGAACCCTCTCGGCGAGATGGGCTACTACGTCGTGTCAAAGGGTGACCTCGGTCCTTTCCGAGTGAAGATTCGCAGTGCATCGTTCAACAACATGTCGATCACTCCGTGGTTGTTGAAGGGCGTGTACGTGCCCGACATCATCACGATTCTCGCGTCGCTGTATTTCATTCTTGGAGACATCGATCGCTGATGTCGACCATGTCCGTACTCGCTGTCGACCTTCCGTATTGGGCGCAGTCTTTGTTGCGCGTCCTCGGTGGCCTGGTCGCGGTGCTGTTGCCAGCCGGAACGATTGTGTACGTGTTCCTCTTCAAGATGATGTCGTTCATGCAGAGTCGTCTTGGCCCGATGGAAGCCGGCCCTTTTGGTTCGATGCAGTTGTTTGCCGAAGTTGGTAAGTGGCTTCAGAAAGAAGACATCTACCCCGAGCGCGCTGACAAGTTCATCTTCAAACTGGCACCTCTCATCGTGCTGGCAAGCACGTTCCTGCTCGTCGCTGTTGTGCCGTTCGGTCCCGACGCATGGTTCACCAACTTTGAAGCGGGCATCTTTTACGCACTAGCGGTGTCGTCGGTGTCGGTGCTCGGCATCCTCATTGCTGGTTGGGCGAGTGCGAACAAGTACTCGTTGCTCGGTGGTCTGCGTGCAGCCGGTCAGTTGATCGCGTACGAACTTCCGATGATTCTCGCTGTCATCGGCGTGGTCATCCAGGCAGGTTCGATGAACCTGCAGGACATCGTGCTCGCGCAGAACACAGGTTCCATGTTCGGATGGGATGGTCTCGGCAACCCGTATGTGCTCACGCAGTTCGTCGGTTTCGTGGTGTTCATGATCGCAGTGCAGGCCGAGCTCACACAGGCACCATTCGACATGCCGATTGCCGAGTCGGAACTCGTGTCCGGATACATGACCGAGTACTCCGGTTTTCGCTTCCTTATATTCTTCATCGGTGAATTCGCTACTGCAGGCGTGTTCGCGATGATCGCCTCGATTCTCTTCCTAGGTGGCTGGGGAGTGCCATTTGCTTGGTTCGGATGGAGCGACATCGATTCCATCGACAACTGGATGAACATCGTCGGACCACTCATCTTGTTCACCAAGATGATGCTCGTGGTGTTCGTCATCATGTGGGTGCGCTTCAGTTACCCACGATTCCGCGAAGACCAACTGCAGCGCTTCGCCTGGAAAGTCCTCATCCCGATCTCGCTCGTCAACATCATGGTGACGGCAATCTTGAAGGTGGCCTTCTGATGCCCAAGATTCCTGGATTGTTCAAAGGCCTGGGTGTCACGCTCGGCACCTTGTCACGCACCGTGACCCAAGGTGCGAACACTGTGCAGTATCCGCACGAGAAGGAGACCCCACCGATTCGTGCGCGTGGAGTCATCGCGTTGCACGAAGGTAATTGCACATCGTGCATGTTGTGCGCGCGTTCCTGCCCGGACTGGTGCATCTACATTGAGGGACACAAAGAACTTGCTCCTCCGCGGCGTGCTGGCGGAAAGCCACGTTCGGTCAACAAGCTCGACCGATTCGACATCGACTACGCACTTTGCATGTATTGCGGCATATGCGTCGAAGTATGTCCTTTTGATGCGCTGTTCTGGAGCCCTGAGTACGAGTATTCAGAACCACGAATCGCCGACCTTTTGCACGACAAGGCGAAGTTGGGTGAATGGATGCAGACCGTTCCCGAGGCACCAGAGCTCGAAGCCGGTGCTGACAAGAAGGGCAAGAAGTGATGTTGGCTGCCGACCTGCTCGTCGCCCAGAACATCGGGTTCGGCATTATTGCCGTGATCATGGTTGTTGGTGCCTTGCGTGTGGTGACGACATCAAATGTTGTGCATGCTGCTCTCTGGTTAGTCACGGTGCTTGCCGGTGCCGCAGCACAGTATGTGTTGCTCGCAGCCGAATTCGTTGCTGTTACACAAGTTCTCGTTTACATCGGGGCCGTCATGGTGTTGTTTCTGTTCGGAACAATGCTCACACGTGCTCGCATCGGATCTGAGAAGGAAGTCAACAACAAGAACTGGTTCATGGGAGTGCCGATTGCGGTGCTTCTGCTCGCCACCATGTTGATTGCCTTGAACGATGGCTTCGGGAGCGAAGAACTGCCGGCTGACCCAGACACTCTTGTGAACACTCAGATGATCTCTGACCAGATCTTCGGCCCATACCTATTGCCGTTCTGGGCTCTCTCGTTCGTTCTCCTAGCTGCCGTCATCGGCGCAATTGTTCTGGCGAGGAGGGACTGACCATGTTGGTGAACCAGTTCCTCATGCTCGGAGCCGTGCTCTTCTGTATCGGTGTGTATGGCGTCATCGCACGTCGCAACGCTGTTCTCGTGCTCATGTCGATCGAGCTCATTCTGAATTCGGTGAACATCAACCTTCTCGCATTTGCACTGCGCAATGGTTCAGCTGATGGCCACACCTTCGCCCTCTACGTCATCGCTGTTGCTGCGGCTGAAGTCGGAGTCGGTCTGGCGATGGTGTTGCTCGTGTATCGCAATCGAAAGTCCATTGCATTGGACGAACTCGCAGAGATGAAGGGCTGAGCCGATGCTGTCTGCAAGCACCGAAGCCGCAGAGGCCGTCTTCACCTCGGGTTGGTTCCTCGATCACGTCTGGATCGTGCCGATCATCCCCGCGGTGGCCTTCGCGCTCATCATCTTTTTTGGCAAGCGCCTTCCGATGAAGGGAAGCGAGCTCGGAATTGTCTCCATGCTCGCGACGCTTGCAATGTCCGCCGCTGCCGCGTACCAATGGGTTAATCGCGTTGAAGCTGTCGAAAAAGAAGTGTTCGTACCCCCGGTGATCAAGGCATGGACGTGGTGGTCAAGTGACGGATTCTCGTTCGGCATCGGTCAGCACATCGACGGACTTGCACTAATCGTGCTCTGTGTCGTCGCCTTTATCTCCACACTGGTTCAGATCTATTCGGTCGAATACCTGCATGGAGACCGGCGTTACACCCATTTCTTCGCATCACTAACTTTGTTCTCTGCCGGAATGATGAACATGGTCATCGCTGAGAACATGCTGCAGCTCATTCTCGGCTGGGAAATCATGGGGCTCTGCTCGTTCATGCTTATCGGTCACTGGTGGGAAGACGGCGCGAACAGCCGAGCAGCTCTGAAGGCCTTCTTCACGACACGCACCGGTGACATCGGGTTGCTCGTTGGCACATCGGTGTTGTTCTTTGCCGCGAATGAGTGGACACAAAAGACCCTCGGCATCTCCGGCTTTACCATCCGTGGTTTGTCTGCGTGGGCTTTGTCGGGCGAACCCAGCTCGACAGCTATCACCGTTGGCGCAGTCGCGCTCTTCATCGCCTGCATTGGAAAGAGTGGTCAGTTCCCGCTGCACACGTGGTTGCCTGATGCAATGGCGGGACCTACGCCGGTCAGTTCGCTCTTGCACTCGTCGACGATGGTCGTGGCAGGCGTGTTCCTGGTGGCGCGTCTTTACCCCGTGTTCTTCGAGGGCATGAACATCCTCGGAACGAACGTGAATTTCATCGTCGTCATCGGTGGCATCACCATCATCATTGCCGCAGCGCTGGCATTCGTTCAGAACGACATCAAGAAAGTTCTCGCGTACTCGACCGTGTCGCAGCTCGGCTACATGATGATGGGTCTCGGCGCTGGTGCATGGTTGCCGGCGGTGTTCCACATTTTCACGCACGCATTCTTCAAAGCATGCTTGTTCCTTGGCGCTGGCTCAATCAGCCACAGCGCGTCTCATCATTCATTCGACATGAAGAAGGACATGGGTGGCCTGCGTAAGTACATGCCGATCACCTTCATCACCTGGATCATCAGCACCCTCGCGTTGTGCGGAGTGTTTCCGTTCTCTGGGTTCTTCTCCAAGGACGAGATCATCGACAATGTCGGTCACAACGGTTACAACGTGTTTATGATCGTCGGCCTAGTCGGAGCATTCCTGACGGCCGCTTACATGACCCGTGCCACGTATCTCACGTTCTTTGGCACTCCACGCGGTGCGTCAGCTGGGGAGCATCATGACGATGCACACGGCAGCCACGACACCCATGACGACCACGGTCATGATGCGCAGGCACACGATGCACATGACGTCCATGACGACCATTCGTCGCATGGTCCGCGTGAGAGTGGAAAGTTGATCACCGTTCCTCTCATCATCCTTGCGGTTCTTGCGATCGGGTCTGGCTTCCTGAACGCCACACCATTCGGTGAGAAGTGGGAGAAGTTGAAGGTGTGGGTCGAGCCACGTGCAGAAGTGGTCGATCCAACCAGCGTTGCGTTGGTTGCCCACGGAGGACCTGGCGAAGCGAAGTCACTACCTGCTGCGGAGGAGTCGGAGGAGGGTCATCATTCGTCGCCATGTGGGTCCGAGACTCCGACCGACGGCGTGTGTGTGGCGCCACAGCTGAATCACGCGAAGTTCAAGTGGTCGAAAGCCGCCTTGTCGCTCATCATCGTGTTCGCTGGCATTCTCATCAGTTGGTTCCTGTCGATGCAGCTCTACGAGCGCAAGAACAAGGCGCTGGTTGGTCTCACACAGCGAAACAAATTGCTCGGTGCGGGTTACAAGCTGCTCGCCAACAAGTACTACCTCGATGCGTTGTACGAGAACGTCATCGTCAAAGCCATCGCGTATCCAATCTCCCGCGGCGCTTACTGGGTCAACCAGAAAGTGCTTGACGGTGCTGTCAACGGAGCAGGAATCGTCGCTCGCGTGTCTGCAGGTTGGGTCTATCGCAACATCGACCAGCGAGTGGTCGATGGCACGGTGAACAGCTCGGGGGCAGCAGCCCAAGGGGCAGGTTCAGCCTTGCGGCCTGTTCAGTCCGGAAAAGTCAATCAGTACGGGGCGCTCTTGTTCGGCGCAGCCGCCATCGGCGCCCTTGTACTCGTCATCATCAACACCTGAGGGAGCTGGAAGATATGGAACTCCTGCGTGACAACAACTGGGTACTAACGGTCGGCACTTTTCTGCCGATGGTCGGTGTCCTCATCATGCTCTTCATCCCGAAGGCTGACGAGGTAGCCCAAAAGGCAGTCGCACTAACAACGGCGGTCGCCACATTGGCAGTCGGCGTGTGGACGCTCGTGCTGTTCGACTACGGACAAGCCGAGAAGTTGCAGTTCGTGGCAGACGTTGAGTGGATCTCGATCATCAAGAGTTCGTACCTCATCGGTCTAGATGGCATCAGTCTCCCGATGTACTTCTTGTCGATGGTCGTCACTGTGTTGGTAATGATCTACAGCTGGGACCACATTCCGAGCCCGGGCAATCCAAAAGCCTTCCTCATCCTTATGCTGATTCTGCAGACGGGAATGGCCGGAACATTCATCGCACAAGATCTGGTGTTGTTCTTCGTGTTCTTCGAAGTGGTGCTGTTGCCGATGTACTTCATGATCGGCGTGTGGGGTGGTGAACAGCGTCAATATGCATCGCTGAAGTTTTTCTTGTACACGATGTTCGGATCAGCGCTCATGCTCGTGGCGTTCCTCGCGCTGTTCTTCAAGACTGGTGCCGAGAGCTTCGCAATTCCGTATCTCGTCGAAAACGGTGCATCAATCGCACGTAACACTCAGATATGGATCTTTGCCGGAATGTTCATCGGATTCGCAGTGAAGGTTCCAATGTTTCCCTTCCATACATGGTTGCCCGACGCCCACACCCAGGCACCGACTCAGGGTTCGGTCATTCTTGCTGCGATCCTGCTGAAACTCGGAACGTACGGCTTCATCCGTATCGCGATTCCTGTGTTGCCCGAAGCGGCGAAAGAGTGGGCACCGTGGATCGGGTTGCTCGCGGTCATCGGCATCATCTACGGCGCACTCGGATGTCTGGCACAGACCGACATGAAGCGACTCATCGCATTCTCTTCGGTCGCGCACATGGGCTTCGTCATGCTTGGTATCTCCACGCTCACGCCGTTCGGTTTCAATGCGGCGCTGTTTGGAATGGTCGCGCACGGACTCATCACCGGCATGTTGTTCTTCGTCGCCGGAAGCGTGAAAGAGCGCTACCACACGCTCGAAATCAAGCGTCTCTCTGGAATGTTGAAGCAAGTTCCGCGCCTTGGCTGGATCATGGGCTTCTGTGCGATGGCTTCGCTCGGCTTGCCAGGACTCGCTGGCTTCTGGGGTGAATTCCCCGCGATCTTGTCCGCGTACAGCCCGGCCGAAGGTCTGCCAGAAGAGACTTTCCGTACGTTCATGGTCATCGCCGCTATTGGAACTGTGTTCGCGGCTGGTTATTTGCTGTGGCTCTACCAGCGCACGGCATTCGGAGAGCCAAGTGCGGAGTTCAGCGGTCACGGTGACGGCCATGACGACATTCATGACGTCACAAAGTTCGAGTGGATCGCATGGACGCCGTTGCTCATCAGCATCGTGGTGTTCGGCGTGTATCCGCAATTGATGTTCGATGTGCTCGACCCGGCAGTCAAAGCAACCCTCGCGGCGTTCGGAGGCTGACCGGTGCTTTCATCGCTCCTGTCCGTTGTCGCTGCGAGCGACTGGGTGAGTCCGACCATCGATTATCACGCCCTCGCACCAGAGATCGTGCTTGCAGCCGGAATTGTCATCGTACTGCTTGTCGACCTCTTCACTAGTGAGACGAACAAGTGGCTGGTTGCACCGCTCGCCAGTTTCTCTCTGTTGGGAGCTTTCATTCCGGTCGTCACCATCGCACTGAGCGACAACACGATGCGCGAGTTGTTTGATGGTCGCTATGTGGTCGATGAATTTTCCTTGGTTATCAAAGGCCTGTTTATTCTCGCTGGCTATGTCGTCGTGCTCATCTCCACTGATTATCTGCGTGAAGGTGACTACTACCAAGGGGAGTATTGGTTCCTGGTTCTTACCAGCATCCTCGGAATGGTGATGATGGCGTCAAGCCGCGACCTCGTCAGTATCTTTGTCGCGCTCGAGTTCCTGTCGATTCCGGCGTACATGTTGGCTGCGTGGCGTAAACGTGACCTGAAGAGCAACGAAGCAGGTGTGAAGTACTACCTGCTCGGTGTTTTCGCGTCAGCGATCATGCTGTACGGCATGTCGCTTCTCTATGGCATCGCCAACTCGACCTTGCTCACGGACATCGGTGAGACCTTGTCTAGCGAGATGACATCAATCCGCGCGCTTGCCATTTTGTTCGTGATTATCGGTTTCGCGTTCAAAGTTTCTGCGGTTCCATTCCACACGTGGGCTCCCGACACATATGAAGGTGCACCCACTCCAGTCACTGCGTTCCTCTCGGTCGCATCAAAAGCAGCCGGCTTTGTTGCTCTGGTGACTGTCATTTATGTGGCCTTTCCGTATGCGAGTGATGTCTGGCAGCCAGTCATATGGATCCTCTCTGTACTCACGATGACGGTGGGAAACGTGCTCGCACTTCGTCAGACGAACTTCGTGCGCATGCTGGCGTACTCATCTATTAGCCAAGGCGGATTTATCCTCATGCCACTCGCTGTCGCCGGCGAGGGAACGACCGGACAGTCGGCTCTTCGCGCCGTGGTCGTGTATCTCATGCTGTACGCGGCCACGAACCTAGGTGTGTTCGCCATCGTCATCGCAGTCGCGCGCAAGACGCGCAGCGGTGCAATTGCGTCGTATGGAGGTCTGTTCTCGTACGCACCCGGTTTGGCGGCACTGATGACGATCTTCATGGCATCGCTCGCCGGAATTCCGCCACTTGGCGGTTGGTTCGGCAAGTTCGCCGCGTTCCAAGCAGTGCTGTCTGCAGAGACGAATTGGGGCTACGCCATCGCCGTGATCGGTGCGGTGAACTCGGTGGTTGCCTTCGGTTACTACGGAAATGTTCTGCGCGAAATCTGGATGCGTCCGGTGCCTGATGGTGACACTGCACCAGTGGTGATTCAGCCAGCCATTGCGGTCGCACTTGGTATCACCGGTGTGGCGACTTTGGTGCTCGGAACGCTTCCTGGCATCGTGTCGCACTTCGGTGACCTCGCCAGTTTGTCCAGTGCCTTCAGCGGCTGACGACCTAGCGACAGCCATCGCAGCAGGCGATGGGAGCATCGATTTTGCAACCTTCATGTCGATTGCGTTGTATGGCCGACACGGCTTCTACACACGCACTGACGGCACAGGAAGAGCGGGTCGTCGGGGCGACTTCATTACATCGCCGGAAGTTGGCCCACTCTTTGGTCAACTGCTCGCTCGACACATTGACAACGAATGGCATCGTTGCGGTTGCCCTTCAACGTTCACTGTCGTCGATGCAGGCGCAGGCCCTGGCACTTTGGCTCGATCGGTCCTGGCTGCGTCGCCGAAGTGTTCGTCCGCACTTCGATATGTGGCCGTCGAGGCCTCGGCATCTCAGCGCGCAATGCATCCTGATGGCATCACGTCAACCGACGCGATGCCGGCACGCATCGACAATGGAATCATCATCGCAAACGAATTGCTCGACAATCTTCCCTTCCAACTCTGGGTCTTCGATGGCGAGTGGAGGAAAGCGCGCGTGGTGCCAAGTGGCGACGGATTCGCCGAGATTCTCGAAAGATCATCACCACCGTCCTGCCTGCCCTCATCTGTGCGTCACGGCTCACGAGCGCCGCAGCAACTAGCGGCACAGAGCTGGCTCAAAGATTCAATGGG
>DCZD01000003.1:0-3255 GCA_002331255.1 Acidimicrobiaceae bacterium UBA2093
TTGGGCGCACACAAGCTTTCCTCCAAGAAGAAGTGAGGAGACGCGGATGCATCCCAGAACTTGACCGTACGAACGGCGTGTTCCTTATGGCATCAGCTGTGTGCAGCCGACGATTCATCGTGATCAACCTGACTGGCTATTTCTTCTTGGTTTCGGCTACCCAATCACTTACTGAAGCGTTAGAGAAGAGACGCGAGCCGGCTATCTCGCGCACTTCGAGCTACATCGTCGACCGAAATCTGTCTGGACTGGCACACGAGTGGGCACACATCGCCCGTTCGGCAAGCGGAACTGGTGCAGTTCCGCCAGGGGAGCCTGCGTGGATCAAAGAGGGATTTGCAGAATTCATGAGTGGCATCGCGCGCGTCCAGACATTTCGCGACAAGATGTCCTACAAGACGTTTCATATTTTGCGACTTAGGCGATTTGCAGATTGGGCAAGTCGTTGTACCGAGTCCTTGCGCCGCTATCGAGGAGATACCGAGAGCGTGAACGGATGCGAGTACTACGTTGGTCCATTGGCTGTCGAGTACTTGGTGGCTGATTTCGGTGGTCTGCCGAATCTTCTCAAGTTGTGGGAAGAGAACAACCTCCGTCTGAACTTTGCCGAAGCATTCGAAGCGGTCTACGGAATGACCCTCACGGCTTTTGAACGACTAGCCGATGCATACATTGCAGAGATTGCACGGGCAGAACTTTCGTCATAGGGACAAATGAGTCATGGTGAGGGACATTCATCTCTTGAAGTGATGACGAATGCGTTGTGAAGTGGTGTCACCTACAAGGAGGTACCAATGATCAACACACTCGTCTGTGACAGACATGCGATGGTCCGTGAATCAATCGCATGGATACTCGGTCATTCAAAGGAGATAAATGTTGCCGGGCTCGCCGGAGATGCCGGCGAAGCACGGCGAATTCTCCAGTCAAAGCCTGTTGACGTCGCAATTGTCGACGCCAACCTGAACGATGAGCGGGGAACTGCTCTAGCGAGCTGGATTCGCGGGAATCTTCCAGACACAAAGGTCCTACTCCTCACACCATTCGAGAACGACGCGCTGTTGCTTGAAGCAGAAAAAGCAGGTGTGTCATGTGTGTTGCCGAAGAGTTCACCCACGGAGGACCTGATCAGGAAAATCCATGGGGTGGCACAAGGAGAGAAGTTCATTGCGCCCGATGATCTTCGGGCAGCGAAGGCTCGATTGGCGAATTCGGGGGTGCTCGCGCTCGCAACCCTCGGAGAGACTGATCGAAACATTCTGTGTCACATCTCGAATGGTCTCACCGACAAGGAGATCAGCCAACAAGTGTACTTGAGCCCGCAGACCGTACGTAACAGAGTGTCTCGGTTGTTGTCGATGTTGGGCAAATCGAATCGGACGCAACTTGCACTGATGGTCTCTAACGCACGTATGACCGGAATGATGGAAGCCGTATGACGACTGGACCATCGACTTCTGCACGTGAGGATCTCGACCCAGAGAACATCGTCGAAGCTTTCGTTGAGGTCGTTGATGTCTTCCTAGAAAGTGTCGACACAAATGGGTATCTGACTTTGCTCATGCGGTGTGCGGAATTAACCCACATCGAAGATGGTGTTCTGGTGTTAATTGATGCCGATCGTCGTCCCCGCATTGCGGCTGCCTCAAGTGCAGAAGTAGCCGAGCTAGTCACATCCCAGATGGCTAGCAACCGTGGTTCCGTCGCGGGTGTTCTGGCCTCGGGTCTACATTGCACTCGAGACATCAACCCCGCCGACATGCATTTTGACGCGTATGTGGCCTCTGCTGTGTCGATGGGTTTTCGACACGAGTACGTTCTGCCCCTTCGCTCGCACGATGACATCAACGGAGCAATTGTGTTGCTCTCAAAAGACGAAGCGATTGTCGATGCATGCCAGTTGGTGGTTGCCCAAGGTGTCGTTGACGTGGCGACGTCGGCAATGTTGCAAGCTCGACACATCGACGAGTCGCGCACGCTTGCTCGGCAGCTCCAGGATGCTCTGGATAGTCGTGTGGTGATTGAGCAGGCAAAAGGAGTCATTGCTGAGCGCTGTGAGACCGACATGTCAAAAGCCTTCCAGCGGCTAAGGCAAATGGCCCGGGAGACGCGCCGTCCAATTGCTGACGTCGCGCATGGAGTCATTCGAGGTGACATTCAGGTGTCACTCAGTAGTCTGGCGAGGTGCGCGGGCTAGGAACGATCATCAACACGGTGCTCGTGCTGGCCGGCAGTGGTGTTGGCTACTTCGTAGGGCACCGCATAGACGAGAAAGTCCGCGTGACTGTGGTCCAGACCGTTGGTCTGGTCACCATCGCGCTGGGTGTCAGCGACGCAATCGGAACGCACAACATGGTGTTCCCTCTGGTGGGCATGGTCATCGGTGCGATCATCGGCGAGCTACTGCACATCGAAGAACGCCTCGAGTCTCTCGGTCGTGTACTGCAGGGTCGGTTCGCCAAGTCTGCCCCTGACTCGGGGGCGGAGAACAGTGAGCGGAGTTTCGTGACCGGATTTGTCACGGCGACACTGTTGTTCTGCGTGGGCCCGCTCACCATTCTTGGTGCAATCGAAGACGCGACCGGTCAGACGCCGCAGCTGTACATCATCAAGGGCTCACTCGACGGTTTCATTGCAATTATCTTCACTGCGACATACGGAATCGGTGTTGCCTTTAGTGCACTAAGTGTGTTCGTGGTGCAGGGAACACTCACTCTTCTGGGGACCCTGCTTGATTCTGCGCTTGATGACCGGATGCGCATTGAATTGTTTGCAGCTGGCGGGTTGGCGGTCATCGCGATCGGCGTGAACCTGTTGGAGTTGAAACGGATCCGGCTGGGGTCTCTTCTCCCAGGTTTGCTGGTCACCCCCGTGCTGGTGGCGATCTTCGCCCGCTAAGGCCGAGTAATCGCCCAAGGCCCGTGCCTTCAAGTGCTGCGTGGGCTCGACTGATCGCTGCCGGACGGTGGCGTCCTAGGATTTCTACAAGTCGAAGACTCTTGGGGGAAGCATGTTCGATCTCATCATCCGCGGTGGGTCCGTAGTCGACGGAACCGGCCGGAGAGCATTCGTTGCAGACATCGCTGTGCGTGACGGAAGGATTGTCGCTATCGAGCCACGCATTGATGGTGACTCACGTGAAGTCATCGATGCGGCGGGACACATCGTCACCCCTGGTTTCGTTGACGTCCACACTCACTATGACGGCCAGGTCAGTTGGGACGCAGTTCTTGACCCGTCAAGTAGCAATGGTGT
>DCZD01000003.1:3650-5176 GCA_002331255.1 Acidimicrobiaceae bacterium UBA2093
CGCAATGAGAAAGCAACCGATGATGATCTGCGCGAGATGGCTCGCATCGTGCGCGAAGCCCGCGAAGCCGGTGCCGTCGGTTTCTCGACGAGCCGCACGATGGCCCACAAGGCACGTGACGGCGAACCTGTACCGGGAACGTTTGCTGACATGGACGAGATGAGAGCAATCGCGGCTGCACTCGAAGCTGGTGGCGGCGGAATCTTTGAGATCGCGCCCGAAGTGTTGCCCGCCGATGCTGATGGCGCCGGGGGGTTCATGAGCGAGCTTGGTTGGATGCGCGAGATGGCGCTTTCGACTGAGTTGAAGGTGTCGTACTTGTTATTGCAGAACAGTCAGACCCCGACCATTTGGCGCGACGCACTCGAGTTCAGTCAAAAGACACTCGACGACGGTGGGTATCTGAGGCCGCAAGTCGCAGCGCGCCCGTTCGGAATGATGATTGGTTGGGCAAGTTACAACCCGTTCTTGAAGCGCCCAACGTTTATGGATCTCTCGTCGCGTCTCATGGGAGAGGAACTGCGTCAGGAATTGTCTTCACCTGCTGTTCGCGCCAGCATCTTGTCAGAAGCTGACGTAGCACCAGATCCGAGCGTGCCCTTCGACGGTATCGGAGGTCTGTTCCAGATGGTGCTCGACCGCATCTACGTGATGGGTGAGGACGTCGACTACGAACCACTTCCTGATCGCACCGTTGCGGCCATGGCACAACATCTTGATGTGACTCCACTCGAGATGGCATACGACCTCATGAATGAGAGCAATGGCAATTCATTCTTGATGTTTCCTTTCTTTAACTATGAAGACGGTAATCACGATGCCATCTACGACATGCTCACCCATCCCGCGGCCATCAGTGGTCTTGGCGACGGTGGCGCACATGTGCGCATGATCTGTGACGCATCGATGACGACGTACATGCTCACCCACTGGGCTCGCGATCGCCGACGTGGGCCGCGTATCTCACTTGAGGAAGCAGTGCGCTTGCAGACGTCCGCCACCGCAGACTTTGCCGGCTTTGCAGACCGTGGTGTGTTGGCGGTAGGGAAGCGTGCCGACATCAACATCATCGATTTCGAGAATCTACGAATCCACTTCCCGCACGCTCAGAACGATTTGCCGGCTGGTGGCACGCGCCTTCTCCAGATGGCGTCGGGTTACAAGGCAACAATCGTGAACGGGGAAGTGACCCGACGTGACGGCCGTGACACGGGCGCACGACCGGGCCGCTTGGTGCGCGCGTGACACTATGCAGCTGACACGCCTTGACGACTATCAGTCGTGGCTTTTGTCGAACGGGGACATGAACGTTCTCATCGATCCGTGGCTCACTGCCGAGCGCATCTCTGGTGGTTTCGACCGTGTACACGAATCCGGCTTCACGTCAATCGATCAACTGCCAGACATCCATGCGGTCGTGTTGTGCACACATGTTGAAGATCACTGTCGACCAGCCTCGTTGGCTCTGTTGCCGAAAGACATTCCGGTACATGGTCCTCGTGCAGCGGCAAAAATTGCTCGCAAAG
>DCZD01000003.1:5418-9812 GCA_002331255.1 Acidimicrobiaceae bacterium UBA2093
AAAGGTGACGGAGCAATCGACGTGACGGTTGTGCGCACCGGTTGGCCACTGTCGCTCTTTGCATACGCCTATGTCTTTCATGATCAGCGATCTGGTAAGCGCCTCTTCCTTGATGCTCATCTGCCGTCGCGTCGATTGTCGCGTGATGCTGGGCCTGTAGATGCATTTCTCGCGCCTGTGCGTGGTGTCCGTGCAGTCATCATTCCTGCCACATCCGGACCACGTCGAGTCGCTCGCACTGCGCAATCACTTGGTGCCACCACTCTCATCCCCACATCCCTCGATCCGCGACGCGACATGAACTGGTGGCAACGACTGGTGTATGTGTCATGGGGCGGTGCACCTACTGTTCAGAAGAAGCTCGGCCATGACGTGCGGGTTATTCCAGAGAGCGAGAAGACGGTCTCCCTATAACATGAGGGCATGGCCGCCCAGCCGACTTCACAACATTCGACTGTCCGCATCGGGGTTCTCGGCTGCGGCAACGTCGGTTCCGCATTCATTCAACTGGTGAACGACCAGGCTGCCATCATCGAAGCACGCACGGGCGTACGTCTTGAAATCTCCCGAGTCGCAGTACGCAATGTCAGTCGCGAGCGCGACGTCACGCTCAACCCCGACATGGTCACGCGCGACGCACATGCCGTCGTCGACGACCCCAATGTCGACCTGGTGGTCGAGGTCATGGGTGGCATCGAGCCGGCCCGCGAACTCATCTCGACCGCACTCGGCAAGGGCAAGCCAGTTGTGACGGCCAACAAAGAACTGCTCGCCAACGTCGGCACCGAACTCTTCGCGGTCTCCGATACCGCTGGTGTCGACCTCTTGTTCGAAGCTGCGGTGGCCGGTGGCATACCGCTCATCCGTGTGTTGCGCGAGAGCTTGCGCGGTGAGCCCATCACTCGCGTGCTTGGCATCGTGAACGGCACCACCAACTACATACTCACCAAGATGACCGAAGACGGTGCCGACTACACAGTTGCACTCGCCGAAGCACAGCGACTTGGTTTCGCCGAACGTGATCCAACAGCAGACGTTGAAGGTCTCGATGCGGCCGCGAAGGCAGCCATCATTGCGACCATTGCTTTCGGTGCACGCGTCGTCGCTGGTGACGTCTACAACGAGGGCATCAGCGGTGTCACTGCTGCCGATATCTCAATCGCGAAGCGTCTCGGTTACGTGGTCAAGTTGCTTGCCATCGCCGAAGTTTCACCTGATGGCGAAGTTGCCGTTCGTGTGCATCCAGCGATGGTGAAGAACACCCATCCACTCGCCAGCGTGCGAGACAGTTTCAACGCCGTGTTTGTCGAAGGAAAAGCCGTCGACTCGCTCATGTTCTACGGACGTGGCGCAGGTGGGTTCCCCACGGCAAGTGCCGTACTCGGTGACGTCATCGACGCCGCCATCAACCTGCGTAAAGGTGCCCACGCCACCATCGGCACATTTGCTCGCATGCCCATTAGTCCGATCGACCAAACCACTTCGGAGTACTTGGTCGGTCTCGACGTGGCTGACCGACCAGGTGTGTTGCATGCCGTCACCGGCGTGTTTGCTCGGCACGGAGTCAGCATCCGCACCGCAGAACAAGAGGGCATGGGTGAAAACGCGCGCCTCGTCTTCATCACGCACACCGCTCGCGAGGCTGATGTGCAGGCGTGCCTGCGCGAGTTCCGCACGCTCGACGTGGTGAAGCGCACGAGCGGATTGCTCCGCGTCATCGGCGGCTGAACCCGCATGCGCTACGTCAGTACGCGCGGAGGCGCGCCGGAGCTCAGTTTTTCAGACACAGTTCTTGCTGGGCTCGCCATCGACGGTGGTCTGTATGTGCCGCAATCGTGGCCACAACTGTCAGCCGACTTGCCGAATGATTATGCGTCTCTAGCTACAGCCGTCATTGCTCCGTATGCAGCACCGGACATCAATTCGACAACTCTTCTCGGGTTGTCTCGAGCGGCATATTCGTCATTCCGACACGAAGAAGTGGTGCCACTCGTGTCTCTCGAGGATGGCCACCACCTCATGGAGTTGTTCCATGGGCCGACCCTTGCCTTTAAAGATGTCGCTTTGCAGTTGCTCGGTCAGTTGTTCGATCACATCTTGTCAGCCAAAAACGAACGCGTCCGCATCGTGGGGGCCACCAGCGGCGACACGGGCAGTGCTGCAATCGATGGGGTAAAGCACTGCTCAAACGTCGACATCGTCATCTTGTATCCGAATGGTCGGGTCAGCGAGGTGCAACGCCGACAGATGACAACCGTCGACTCACCAAACGTGCATACCATCGCCGTCGACGGCACATTCGACGACTGCCAAGATCTCGTAAAAGCAATGTTCAACGACATGCCTTTTCGTGAGCGACACAACCTTTCTGCGGTGAACTCAATCAACTGGGCACGAATCGTGGCTCAAGTTGTCTACTACGTCGAAGCAGCGCATCGAATTGGGCGCACAATCGATGTCACTGTGCCCACCGGGAACTTTGGGAACGTATTGAGTGGTTGGATCGCCAAGCAAATGGGTGCGGATATACGTCACCTAGTAGTCGCATCGAATTCGAACGACATTCTCACGAGGTTCTTCGAGTCCCGCGACATGGCTGTCACTGGTGTCGAGCCGACTCTGAGTCCCAGCATGGACATTCAAGTGTCGTCGAATTTCGAGCGGCTTTTGTTCGAGATGAACGACCGTGACGGTGGGGTCACGGCTCAGCAACTCTCTCGGTTCCGGTCAACTGGGCATCTTGTGCTTGAGCCCGACCAATTCAGCACATGGATAGCGCCGACGTTCAGGGCAGGACGTTGTGACGATGACCAGACTCTTAGAACCATCAGGTCGGTGCATGAATCGACCGGAATGCTCATCGACCCGCACACAGCAGTCGGTGTGTCGGTGGCGCGGCAGTGGTCCGAGACTGGTGTGCCTATGGTGACCATGGCGACAGCACATCCGGCCAAGTTCCCAGACGCTGTTGAGCGTGCCACCGGTGTGCGCCCGAAGTTGCCCGAGCATCTTGCAGATCTCATGACGCTGCCCGAGCGCACCAAAGCACTTCCGAACGACTTGTCGACGGTTCAGTCGTACATAGATTCTTTGTGACGCTCCACCCATGTGGGTGAAGCGGCGAAGTCAGTCTTTGCTGCCTTGATCTTCCTTGTTCCAAGGAAGCAACAGTTTTTCGGCGATGCGAACAATCCAGGTGAAGCTGACACCCAGTACGGATGCGATCAGAATTCCAGCCCAGGCGACGCGTGAGCTGAGGGTAGACCGAGCGTCATTGATGACGTAACCAAGTCCACGTGCTTCCGGGGCAAACACGAATTCGACACCGATGACCGTGAGAATTGCAACGCTGATTGCCACCCGCAGGGTGACAAAAATGCTTGGCAGGGTTGCCGGCAACATCACGTGACGGAACATCTGCCAGCGATTCACGCCAAACACTGTTGCGGCTTCGCGAAAGCTTGCCTGCACGCTCATGACCGATGATTGTGTGGGAACCCACACGAAGAAAAACACGGTGATGGCGATAAGTACCACGATTGGCTTGTCGTAGAAGCCGAATGCGATGAGCAACGGCGACAGGAGGGCGATCTTCGGCACTGTGTACAGGGCGTTCAGAAGTGGCTCGAGAGCCTTTCTTGTCAGTCGGTTTAGGCCGAGTACAAAGCCGAAGAGCAGTCCCACAAGAGAACCAAAGATGTAGCCAAGCATGAGACGTCGAATAGTGACCCACAAGTCATAGGCGAATCCGCGGTCAGCAAACATGGATTGCAATTCACGAACTACGTCTGTGACTGACGGGTAGAAGATTCGGCTCCACCAAGCATTGTCTGCCCCCAACTGCAAGAAGATGAGCAGGACAACCGGGACTGCGACCGCGAGAGTGACCTCGGTTGTGCGCCGACGGCGGTTGTACTTGACCGGGTCGCGGTCAGCTGCCCGAGGAGTAAGAACGATGGCATTTTTCTGTTCAGCGACCATGATTACTTTGCCTCCAAGCTGGCAAGGTGGGAGTTGACTTCATTGCGAAGTAATTCGCGTAGTTCGCCTTCAAGTTTTGCGAACTCGGCACTCGAGCGCACCGATGGGTCACGGGGGCGTGCGAATGGCACCTTGATGTCGGCAATGATGCGTCCAGGTCGAGCCGACATCACCAACACCCGGTCGGCAAGAAGGATTGCTTCATCAAGAGAGTGGGTGATGAACAACACTGTGCGTTGATCCGCTTGCCATAACGCCAACAATTCCTCTTGCAGAATCTCACGCAATTGAGCATCGACAGCTGCGAATGGTTCGTCCATCAACAAGATTTCCGGTTCCACGGCAAGAGCTCGAGCAATCGCAACACGTTGTTTCATGCCGCCGGACAACGTGGCGGGGTAGCTACGAGCCCG
>DCZD01000003.1:10003-16889 GCA_002331255.1 Acidimicrobiaceae bacterium UBA2093
TCTGCGAGACCGAGCTTTGCGAGGTACTTCAGCGCACGCTCATTGCCCTCTTTCTTCGGCACACCGGCAATGTCAAGACCAAAGCGTGCATTGTCGATGACGCGCTTCCACGGATAGATGGAATAGTCCTGGAACACCATTGCGGCGGGACGGGACTTCGAAGAGTTGATGCGCACCTCGCCCTCGCTGGGCCGAATGAGGTCTGCAACCATGCGCAAGAACGTTGACTTGCCACAACCTGACGGTCCGACGATGCATACGAACTCACCATCGTTGATCTCGAGGTTTAACTCTCCGACGGCGTGCACCCTGTCGTCTTTGCTACCGAAGTAACGCATGACCTGTGATGCCATGATTTTTGCAGCCATCAAACCCTCCTGATGAGACCGTGCCTAAAAACTACCACTCACACTTTCTGTTCTCCCAAGGTTCATCGGAAAACAAAAGAGACCCGCACCTTTCGGTGCGGGTCTCTTCGTGTTGATCAGATGAAGGTCAGCCCTTCTTCTTGCCAACCGCAATCTCGTAGAACTCGCGGTCAACAAGTTTGTCCTCAGGAACAACTGGAATCGTGAGTGCTCCGATGTCCTTGAACAACTTCTGCATCTTCGTGGTTGTGCCACTGCGGATTTCCCAGTCCATGGTCAACGAGTCGTACTTCTTGTTCGCCTCGATGTCATAAGCAGGGACCTGCTTCTTGATTTCCGCTGCTGTGAATGCATCGTTGTGGTAGTCGGCCTGGAAGTAGGTGTTCACCGTACGAATGAAGGCACGTGCAAACGCGACTCCGACGTCGCGACGATCTTCCAATAGACGCTTACCGTAGGCGTAGATGCCGAGCGGCTCGCCGGGAGTCTGGGTTGCTGCCTGCACATAGTTCTGTGGTTCGCCAGCTGGGAGCGTCCACAGCGGGTCGAGCATGACCATGCAGTCCTGCGCCTTGTTCTTCAAGGCATCCCATGCTGATGACGATGGAACAACGCTGAAGGTGATGTTCTTCGGGTTGAAGTTCGGCACCTTCTTACGCAATTCGGTCACCGAGTAGTACACGGCGGACGAACCCTTGCCGACTGAGGTGCCCCAACGTGAGCCGTTCTCGAGCTCTTTGAAGTTGGGGTTGGTCGGGTTCGAGAAGTACGAGCGACGGCACCACAGACCAGTCTGAGCTGTCTTGTAGTCACCGGCCTTGGGCGGGAAGTAGTTCGCGAGTGCGACCTTCACAGGTAGGCCTTGTGAAGCAGCGTTGTAGAGGGCGACTTCAAAGCCACCAACTGCGACGTCGATTGCACCTGTTCCGAGCTGGGGAGCAGCGGTCGCGAACGGAATGTTGATCCACTCAATTTCGATGTTCTCTTTGGCGAATTCGCCGAGGCTGATTGCCAAGAGCAACGGTGAGTTGAACTCGAGCTTGAAGCTTGAGGACACCTTCACTTTTTCTTTGGTGGCGAGTGGCTTCGGTGCTGGGAACCCCGGCTTGCAACGTGCCACCTTGCGGGTGAACGACAAGTCGTCTGGGCTGCTCCAACCTGTGCCTTCGCAGCCCTTTACGAGCTTGGCTCCGGCGTTGGCATCTTTGGTCGTTACTTCTGTGATGACGGTCGTGCGCTTCACGATCGTTGTGGTGTCGACATCGACGGTCTTGGTGACCTCAGTGAGGGTCGTCACGACCGTTGCGCGCTTCGGGAAGTTCTGGACCTTCTTGTCTTTCGACGTGGTGGTCGTCTTCTTCTTCACTCCATCAGCTGATGCTTCGGTACGTGTGTTGATCTGGACCGCTGTTGTGGTCATGATCTGGTTTGTGCCTTCCGTACGGAATGCAGTTGTCGTCTTCAACTTCACTGTGCGATCAGTCGAACCTGAACTCGCATGCAATGGCGCTGAACCCAGAACCGTTGCTGCGAGGAGGCCGATGATCGGAACAAGAAGACGACGTCGGTGACGTGTTGTCATTTTGTTTTCCCCCCGGGGTAACCGTACGGTCAACAACGACCGAACGACATGTGTACGAGTGCTAAACCTACGGAGGTACACAAGTTCTGTCAAGCGACGCACCGTGCGGTGGTGTTTGCAATAAGCAATTGATTGACGAATCATTAAGGGAGATTGAGACGTGAGGGATCCACGCGACCGTGCTGCAGAGTTCGAAGCCAATGGATGGTGGGGAACACTCTCAATTGCCGACTACATCGACAAAAATGTGTCCGAACGACCCGACGCCCCTGCGTTCATCGCCGACGACGAGATCCTCTCCTGGGCTCAATATAGTAATTATTCATCTATTTTTGCCAGTTCACTGATCTCGTCTGGAATCGACACCGACCAGAAAGTGGCGGTCATGTTGCCCGACGGCCCCTCGGTACACGCTGCGTTCGTGGGCACTGAGAAGGCGGGGGTCGTCGCGGTGGGCATCGGACCTCGAGCCGGTGAAGCCGAAATTGAGTATCTACTTCGCAAAACAGGAGCAGCGAACTTCGCGACCCATGCGGTCGTGAATGGTCGACCAGCGGAGGAGTTGCTCGAAGGTCTGCGTCGCAGAGGTGTCACGATTGACAGGCACATCTGTGTGCCCGATCGAAGCGACTCACACGACAACATCACCGTGAACGGGAATGTTGCTATTGACCGAACGGAGATTCTTCACGACGACATCACGAAACGTCGACTGGGTCCGAACGATCTGTGGTTGTTGAACTCGACGTCAGGCACGACGGGTATGCCGAAGTGCGTTACTCAGTACATGCAGAGGTGGATGGCGTATCACAAGATCGTCGAGCAGCTTGCCGAAGTTGGCCCAGACGATGTGATGATGTCAGTCGTTCCTGCTCAGTTCGGATTCGGTCTCTGGACCTCACACTTCACGCCAACAATGCTTGGCATTCCGTGTGTCGTACTGCCGAGGTTCTCGCCGAAGACGATGATCGACGCGCTCGAGAAACACAATGTCAGTCTCTTGGCGGCAGTGACAACGCAGTTCATCTTGATGCTGAACGACTCCGAAGTCGCCAAACACGATTTTTCATCATTGAGGGTCATGTGGACTGGAGGCGAAACGGTGCCATATGCGCGCGCTGCTGAGTTCGAAGAGCGCACAGGTGCATTCGTGTTGCAGTTCTTCGGATCGAATGAGACCGGAGCAGTCAGCGCAACATCAATTCATGACACTCGCGAGCTGCGTCTGTCAACGTGCGGCAAGCCGATTCCGGTGATGGAGACCAGACTGTTTCATCCCGACACCGGCGAGGACGTGACCGGAACAGGCCAATCCGGTGTGCCAGGTGTACGAGGCCCGGTGACATGCGCTGGCTACTACGACGATTCTGCTGCAAACGATGAGTTGTTTACCGCCGACGGCTGGATGCTCATGGGAGACATCGTCAGCATTGCCGAGGATGGCTACTTGCGCGTCGAAGGTCGCAAGTCAGACTTCATCATCCGCGGAGGAAAGAACATCAGTGCGCGTGTGGTGGAGGAGCAAGTCGCCACGCACCCCACCGTCGCGCTGTCAGCAGCCGTCGCGGTGCCAGATGATGTGTTCGGCCAGCGCGTAGGCGTCTATGTGGTGTTTCACGAAGGACGCTCCGCTACAGAGGCCGAACTACTCGCTCACCTGGATTCTCAGGGATATTCAAAGGAGTACTTCCCGGAGTACTTCATCGTGGTCGACTCGCTGCCGATGGCATCTGGTGGGAAAGTGGCCAAGGGCACTCTGAAGGACGACGTCCTCAAGCGTCACAACGAGGGCTCACTTCGTCGAGCGGGCTCGAAGTGACCGCATTGCAATCACCACATTGCAAATAGTGTCCGCACTGTTGCACGCAGCGTTGATTCAGGGAAGACTGAAGACGAAGCGTCCAGTCATGCAATTGACGGCGTGACAGATTGGCAAACGGGAGGACGACATGGATGAGCCACGTGGTGGTGCTGCGGCTTGGATGCCCGGTGCGATGCCAGGTGTCGGACGCGACCTGACAGACGAACAAGTTCTTGCACTCGCACTTCGACATCTTGATGATCTTGGGTTCTGCGAGAACCTGTCGGGGCACATCACGTGGCAGCGCGAGGGTAAGGACACTCTGTTGGTGAACCCGTGGGGTTTGTGGTGGGGCGAGACCAAGGCAAGTGACATTCTCGAAATTGATTCGACGGGCAAAGTGGTGCGCGGAAAATGGGACGTCACGCCCGCGTTCCATCTACACACTGAGTTGCATAAAGCGCGTCCCGATGCACGTGTGGTGATTCACAATCACCCGATTTACTGCTCTGTGTTGGCGGCTATTGGTGTCTTGCCAGAGATTGTGCATCAAAACTCCGCGATCATCATGGACGAAATGGTGATGGTGCATGAGTACGACGGTGAGTTGAACACGCCGACCGTTGCAGCTGAACTCGTTCGACACATCGGTGATGCGTCGGTAGCCGTGCTCGCGAGCCATGGCGTCGTCGTTACTGCACCGACGATGGAAGAAGGCTTGTACAAGGCCGCACAATTCGAACGAGCGTGCGAGCTCTATTGGAAAGTTCTGCAGACTGGCAAGAAACCACTGCCGATTCCGACCGATCCGATGAAAGGCATCAAAGCCTCACAAGTTGAGCGAGCGAGTTTTGCTTACTTCGATGGTGCAGTCAGGCCCATCATCACAAACGAACCAGAAGTTCTTAACTAAGGAGACCACCATGGCCTTGTCATTCGACGAACTCACGCAGAATTCGTCCTTCACCAACAATGTGAAGGGCAAAGTGACTTTCCTGCCCGAGCCAGAAAGGGCAAAGAGGCACTACACAGTGGTGTCCTGTGACGACCATGTCGTTGAGCCCCCGACCACGTTTGAAGGTCGCCTTCCCGCGAAGTTCAGTGACCGCGCACCGCGAGTGATCGAGAAAGAAGACGGCACCGAGACCTGGGTCGTTGATGGTTTAGAGCTCCCGAACGTCGGGTTCAACGCCGTCGTTGGTCGTCCCGTTGATGAATTCAGTTTTGATCCAACGCGCTTCGAGCACATGCGCCGTGGATCGTGGGACCCCATCGCACGTGTGAAGGACATGGACCTAAATGGCATCTACTCCTCATTGTGTTTTCCGTCGTTCATTCCCGGGTTCGCTGGCCAGCGGTTGTACCAAATCACGAGCGATGTCGAATTGTCGAAGGCAATGACACGCGCCTGGAATGACTGGATGCTCGAGGAATGGTGCGGCAGTGCGCCAGGGCGGTTCATCCCCATGCAGTTGCCAATCTGGTCAGATCCGAAGGAAGCAGCAGAAGAAGTTCGCAAGAACGCTGCACGCGGGTTCCGTGCATTGTCGTTCTCTGAAGGTCCGCACATGCTTGGGTTTCCCTCGTTGCACACCGGTCACTGGGATCCTTTGCTTCAGGCGTGCGAAGAGACAGAAACGGTCGTGTGTCTGCACGTCGGATCGTCGGGTTCTTCACCCGCAACCGCACCTGATGCGCCAAGTGATGCCGTCGGCACTCTGTTCTTTGCTTATGCCATGTTCGCCGCGACCGACTGGTTATTTTCGAAAGTTCCGGTGCGCTTCCCGAACATCAAACTGTGTCTGTCTGAAGGTGGAATCGGCTGGGTCGCCGGACTCATTGATCGCCTCGAGCACATGAACTCGTACAACAAAATGTATGGAACATGGAACGACGTCGAGTTGTCACCTTCGGAGGTGTTCAAGCGCAACTTCTGGTTCTGCGCGATTGAAGATCCGTCATCGTTCCCGCAGTACGACGTAATCGGCGCGGACAACATCATGGTTGAATCCGATTATCCGCATGCCGACACCACGTGGCCACGCACACAACAGATGCTTCGCCAGCACTTCGAAGGCATTCCGGAAGACGTGGTCCGTAAGTTCACTTGGCAGAACGCAGAACGCCTATTTAGGCTCGACATCCCGGCAGAAATCGTCGCTAACCCCGACGCGTTCTAGAACGTCGCAGTTAGCTGTTCAACACCCTGACCGGAGTTCCGGCAAGGTGCATGGCAATGTCTTCGACGATGTCGGAGAAGAAGCGGCGGTAGAGACCCTCGGTCACATACCCCACGTGAGGTGTGAGGATGCTGTTTGGCAGTGACCTCATCGTGGAGTCAACAGGCAAGGGTTCGTTGGCGAACACATCGAGCGCCGCGCCTGCAATAGAACCTGCTCGTACCGCTTTCTCGAGCGCGGCCTCGTCCACTAGCGCCCCGCGTGACGTATTCACAAACACTGAGGATTTCTTCATGCGGCTAAGGTCGGTCGCGGTGACAATTCCACGTGTCGAGTCGCTGAGTTGAAGATGCACTGACACGATGTCGCTCTCAGCGAACAGTCTGTCCTTAGACACTGCTGTCGCGCCGTGTGTCTCGGCGACCTCCGGCGTGAGATGCGGGCTCCACGCGAGAATGTTCATGTCGAATGCCCGTGCGACACGCGCCATTCGAGTGCCAGTGCGCCCGAGACCAACAAGACCAAGCGTAGACCCGAACAAGTCGCGGCCAATTGTGGTTTGCCAGCCACCATTACGAATGTTGTTCTCTTCGGTTGGAAGATTGCGAAGCAAGGACAAGATGAGCGCCCATGTGTGTTCGACTGCATTCGAGAGGCCACCGCGAGTGCCACACACGGTGACGCCTCGTTCATGTGCGCACCCCATGTCGATTGCCCGGTTTTCCATTCCGGTGGTGACGATGAGCTTTAGGTTGTCTAATCGTTCAAGCCGGACGCGTGTGAGCGGTGTGCGTTCACGCATCACGACGACGACATGGGCTTTGGCGAGTCGGTCGATGACTGCTTCGTCGTCGGCGACGTGATCGGTGTGAACGGTGAGGTCAACTTGATCTCTGAGCTGCTGCCATGGGCCAAGAGATGTGGCGACCCCGTGATAGTCGTCGAGGACGACGAC
>DCZD01000003.1:17127-19249 GCA_002331255.1 Acidimicrobiaceae bacterium UBA2093
AGTCAGCTATTGAGCACTGCAATCACAGAATCGTGAAGTAACCCGTTCGACGACACGGCAGAGTTGGCACGCCAGTCTGAATTTCCATGGCGGTCCGTCAGGCGACCCCCAGCGGCATGCACGATGGGAACAAGAGCTGCGATGTCGTAGGGCTCGAGACCGATCGCATCGACTGCAATGTCGATGCTTCCGTCAGCCACCAACATGTGTTGCCAGAAGTCGCCGAAACCCCGTACTCGCTTCACCATGTTCTGTAAGCGGTGCAGGTTTTGAGACTTGCCTGCAGTGTTCCACGATGAGTTGGGCGTGAGGCTCGCGTGCGCATTCATGATGTCGCCTTCTTGACTGACACGTATGGGAGAGCCGTTCTTGAAAGCGGCATCGTCGATGACGCCCCACCAGCGAGAGTCAAGCGCCGGTGCCGACACCACGCCAAGGACGGGTCCGATGTCTTCGTGTACGAGCGCGATAAGTGTGGCCCATACGGGTACACCTCGTACAAAGTTGCTCGTGCCATCGATGGGATCGATGACCCATGTCCAACCATCGCCGACCCCGCTGCCATGTTCTTCGCCGTACCAGCCATGGCGCGGACGCTCGCGACGAATGATGTCCATGATGAGTGACTCTGCGCCACGGTCTACTTCGGTGACCTCCGTGAGATTCTCTTTCAGGTTCACCGAGAAGGAACGTTCGCGAAACCGAGGAAGCGTGAAGGCATCTGCGGCATCGGCAAGCTCGAGTGCCAACACGAGGTCAGTGGCGAATTCGTTTGACACGGTTAGTTGTTCAGTGCGCGGCGTACAGCAGCCGCGACCCCATCGGCGTCAAGGCCAAGTTGGGCGAGAATCGCATCAGGTTTCGCTTGTGGAATGAACTTGGTAGGCACACCATGCACTCGCACGTTCACTTCAGAGTCGATTGATGCAATGCGGTCAGCGATCGACATGCCGATTCCACCGTCTCGTAGACCATCTTCAAAAGTCAATACATGTGCATGCCGTGCAGCACTGGCCAACATGTCGTCATCTAGTGGTGCGCAAGAGCGAACATCCCAAAGTTCGGCTTGGATGCCCTCTGCAGCAAGCATTGTTGATGCACGTTCGGCGGCGGCTACCAACTTGCCCACGGCCAAAATGCAGATGCGACCATCTCCGTCGATCAACTTTCGCGCCCGTACGCCGCTTCCGAGGGGTGCATCTGGAGTACTACGGGCAAGACCTTTCGGATAACGAATCACGACCGGTCCGTCGTTTGCAAGTGACATGGCGTCATGCAACATGACCTCGAGCTCTTGTGTGCTGCTTGGTGCGAGGACTCGCATGCCGGGAACCTTCGAAAGCAGCGTCATGTCGTAGATGCCGTGGTGGCTCGGTCCGTCGTCACCGGTGATGCCGGACCGATCAAGACAGAACACAACCGGAAGACGATGCAATGCGACGTCGTACACGACTTGGTCCCACGCTCGTGAGAGGAAAGTGGAATACAACGCCACAATTGGTCGCAGCCCACCCATCGCCATACCGGCCGCCATGGTGACAGCGTGTTGTTCCGCAATTCCGACATCGAGGAAGCGGTCAGGGAAGTGGTCTTTGAATTTCAACAAACCAGTCGGACCCGGCATGGCTGCAGTGATGGCAACGACGCGTGAGTCGAGTTCAGCCTCCTTGACGATGGCATCACCGAATGCAGCGGTGTAACCAGACGGGCCACTTTGCGCAGGTCCGTTCACCGGGTCGAACGTTGGTGTGTCGTGAAGGTGCTTCTCGTCATCATCTTCTGCAGGCGGGTATCCCTTGCCCTTGGTTGTCAGCACATGTACGACAATTGGTCCTTCAGCTTCGCGATCGATTGCGGATCTGAACGCTGACTCGAGAGCTTCGATGTCGTGCCCGTCGACGGGGCCGACGTAATGCACGCCGAGTGCCTCGAAGAATGACGGCGGTTGCAGAAATTCGCGGACAGCTGCCTTGAATGCCTCCATTCCTTGCTCGGCTTGTCGGCCAACAACGGGCAACTCACGGAGGAATTGCTCGAGCTTGCGCTGGCGTCGCAAGTACACCGGATTTAGTCGAATGTTGACGAGAGTCTCGGACAACTTGCCAGTGATTCGCTCGGGTAG
>DCZD01000003.1:19522-19873 GCA_002331255.1 Acidimicrobiaceae bacterium UBA2093
CGATGATGACTTTGCGCTTGCTGTGACCAAGGTTGTTGAGCGCTTCATACGCCATGCCGCCGGTCATGGATCCGTCGCCGATGATGGCGACGATGTGACCGTGCGAGTTGGCGCCCATGTCGCGAGCGACTGCGAGACCGTGTGCGTAGCTGAGCACTGTCGATGCGTGGCTGTTCTCGATGAAGTCGTGTTTGCTCTCTTCGCGACTGGGATAGCCAGAAATGCCGTTGGCTTGTCGAAGGTGACTGAACCCGCCTTGGCGACCAGTGACGATCTTGTGCACATACGCCTGATGACCAGTGTCCCAGAGCACGGCATCGACGGGGCTCTGGAAAACTCGGTGCAGCGCAA
>DCZD01000003.1:20162-24921 GCA_002331255.1 Acidimicrobiaceae bacterium UBA2093
GGCGTCGTGAGGGCACGCAAATCGGCCGGTTCACGAATGGAGTCGAGCAGAGCCATGCATGATCAGGCTACCCGTGGGTCACCAACCGGTCGCTGTGGGAAGCCAGTTCGAGTTGGCCGCAAGGTGGTCGGAGGTCACGCACCAGATGCAGGGTGCGCAGCGATGTGGTCAGCAAACTTCCGATCGAGACGACGCTGGTTCCAGGTGTGCATTCGTTCGCCGATGAGGAACCCGACGCCAAGTGCGATGAGGCCACCGACTCCGTCCAGCCAGAAGTGATTGCCCGTCACGACGATGCAGAACAAGGTGAGCGCTGGGTACAACAACACCGCAGCACGTATCCACTTTCTTCGCCACAGTGGCCACAATCCGAAGGCGCACCACGATGCCCAGCCGATGTGAAGGCTCGGCATCGCTGCGTATTGGTTGGACAACTTCGCCATGCCACCAGAGTCAAAGTCCCATGGACCGCCGAAGTCTTTGAGCGTGTCGACGTAACCGAAGCTCGAGGCACCGTTGTAATTGCGCATTTCATGTTGGATGCACGCCGCACCGAATCCGTCGGGTGGGCATGGCACGTCAAGGAGACGCGGCGGCATGAGAGGAAAGAGTGCGAACCCAACGATGGCTAGCGCAGTGGTGGCTGCGAGGGCATTGCGAAACAGCGGGAACACGTCTTTGCGCTTGCGATAGAGCACGAAGAAGACGCCGATGGTGACGACAAAGTGTGCGGTTCCATAGAACGTGTTCATCGCTTGAATGAGAGTTCGATATGGAAGAAAGAGATCTTGAATGGATTCCTCGTGGTACAGGCCTAGTGCCCGTTCTATGCGGATGATTCGTACGGCATTGTTGAATGCGTGAAGTGGAACATCGGTGTCGCCCACACCGGCTGAACCGAACCTGTTTCGTGTTGCGGTATAGATGGCGTAGAACGTCGCCATAACGAGAGCTTCTTTCCACCATCTGGTGACGTGTTCGCGCTCGTTCTGCACGATCACGACGGGAGGAACTTCGACGCTCATAGATTCCCCAGAGAGGATACGACGCGCTCGTCTGGGCACGGGCAAGCACGGTCTCTGTAGGCTCAGATACGTGACAATGGTTGACCTCACCAGCGAGTTCGACCCCGACACCTTGGCGCGAGTTCTCGATGCCGGCCGGTCGATGGGGGCAGATTTTTCCGAGGTGTTCCTCGAAGACAAGCGATCAGTATCGGCCGGACTTGATGACGGAAAAGTCGAGCAGGTCACGAGTGGAAGAAACCGCGGGGCCGGAATTCGAGTCGTTGCCGGTGACACCACAGGCTTTGCGCACACAGCAGACCTCTCCGAGCGAGGACTCATTGAAGCTGCCCAGGCAGCGGCAGCGGCAGCGCGCTCTGGTGGTGGCGGCACAAAAAAGGTCGCATTGTCAGCACCCCGTCGTCACCCCGTGAACGTTGTGCGAGTACTGCCAGGCTCGGTACCGAAGTCCGACAAGGTTGCACTTCTCATGCGCGCCAACGACGCAGCTCGAGGCGTACATGGCGCGATCGTGCAGGTTTCTGCCGGATATGCCGACAGTGTGCGTCGCATCTTGGTGGCGAACAGTGATGGCGTGCTCGCATCCGACGAACAGGTGCGTTCGTTGTTTCGCATCAGTGTCGTGGCTGACGGTGACCTCGGCATGCAGACTGGCTACGAGTCGATGGGGCACACCATCGGATACGAGTTGTTCGAAGACAACGATGTCGGCGACCTCGCAGTAACTGCAGCTCGACAGGCGGTCACAAAGTTGCGCGCACGTCCTGCGCCGTCTGGTGCCATGCCCGTGGTCATCAAGTGCGGCACTGGCGGTGTGTTGTTTC
Source organism: Acidimicrobiaceae bacterium UBA2093 (assembly GCA_002331255.1). Taxonomy (GTDB): domain Bacteria; phylum Actinomycetota; class Acidimicrobiia; order Acidimicrobiales; family Ilumatobacteraceae; genus UBA2093. Next base: position 22,012 of record DCZD01000003.1, read on the forward strand.
ATGAAGCGTGTGGACATGGTCTCGAAGCCGACCTAGTGGCCAAAGGTGCAAGCGTCTATCGCAATCGTGTCGGCGAGCTCGTTGCGTCACCACTAGTGACGCTTGTTGACGACGGCACCATGACTGCCGAGTGGGGTGCCATCGGTATCGACGACGAGGGGCATGAGAGCCAGCGCAATGTGCTCATCAAGGACGGCGTGCTCACCGACTACATGTGGGACTACTTGCGCGCGCGAAACGATAAGCGCGCACAAAGTGGCAATGGGCGTCGGCAGTCATATGCCGATTTGCCGATGGTGCGAATGACCAACACGTTCGTCATGAACGGCGATAGTGAACCCGACGACATCGTGAAGAACACCGACCACGGCGTGTACGTCGCCAAACTTGGCGGCGGAAGTGTCGACACCGCAACTGGTGACTTCGTCTTCGGGATGACTGAGGCCTACCTCATCGAGAACGGCCAGATCACCGAGCCCATTCGAGAAGGAAATCTCATTGGGAATGGCCCACAGGTGCTCGCTGACATCGACATGCTCGGCAACGACTTCGCAATGGGGAACCCTGGAACTTGCGGAAAAGACGGACAAGGCGTGCCTGTCGGAGATGGTCAACCCACCTTGCGGGTGAAGAGCCTCACCATCGGTGGAACGGCCGCCTGACCATGTCGACCACTTCGAAAGGGTCAGAGTCCACGCCCGATTCAGTTAGGCACCTGCAAGACATTGCTGATCGCATCGTGGCGCAAGCTCGCCCTGGCGAACAGATTGAGGCATACGTGTCACGTGCACGCGAGACCGACATTCGAATTTATGAAGGCGAAATTGAACATTTCGTGAGCGCGCAGAGCGAAGGTGTCGGAGTTCGCATCATCCGCAGCGGGCGCACAGGCACGTCGTATGCCGGTACTCTTGAAATGAGTGCCTTGGAAGAAGTACTCGCCGAGGCCCGCGAAAATGCGGAACTCGGTTCAGTCGATGAATGGGCCGGCCTTGCAGAGCCCGATGGGGTGCCGGTAGTTCCACAGCAGTTGTGGAACGAACAACTCGAGCACTTTCCAACAGAAGAGAAGATTGCCATCGCTAAGCGTCTCGAGAAAATTGCGCTTGCTGCTGATGCACGTGTACGGGTCGAGGATGCGAGTTACAGCGACGTGTTCGCAGAAGAAGCGTTTGCAACCACCACAGGAGTGCGTTCCGGAGGTCGTGAGAACGGCTGCTATGCATCGGTCGGCACATTGGCCGACGACGGTGACGAAACGCAGACAGGCTTCGGATTCTCAGTCGGCAAATGGCCGGGTGAGTTCGACCTGGACAAGGCCGGTCGTGAGGCGGCCGAGCGTGCAACACGCCTATTGGGAGCCGTGAAGCCACCAAGTAAGCGCACCACTGTGGTGCTCGACCCGTATGTCACCGCGCAATTCTTGTCGATTATTGGGTCGACGTTGAATGGTGAGAGCGTCATCAAGGGACGCAGTCTCTTCAAGGAACGTTTGGGTGAGACTGTGGCATCGTCAATGGTGACATTGATCGATGACCCCACAGATTCTCGTGCATACACCGCCACTGACCTTGATGGCGAAGGACTTGCCGCCAGACGCAATGTGCTCATCGAGCAGGGTCAGCTGAAACAGTTTGTTCATTCCTCTTACAGCGCACGACGTGCAGGAACAAAGAGCACCGGAAACGCCACACGCGGTGGTCTTGGTGGTTCGCCTGGTGTTGGTTGCTTGGCGCTGCAGCTTGTACCGGGACACTCGACACAACAACAACTCATCGAAGACATCGATGATGGTGTGCTCATCCAGATGGTGCAAGGTTTGCACAGCGGCGTGAACCCGATCTCAGGCGACTTTTCGACTGGTGCCTCAGGCCTCATGATCCGCAACGGCGCGACAGCCGAGCCGGTTCGTGAGTTCACGATCGCCTCGACGCTGCAGCGCATGTTGCAAGACATCATTGCAATCGGTGGTGACATTGATTGGCTGCCGATGCGTGCAGCGGGCCTCAGTCTCGTCATTCGTGACGTCACCATGAGCGGAGCTTGATCGGTGCCGTGGCTTCACGCCGTTCTATTGGGAATTGTCCAAGGCCTCACTGAATTCCTCCCGATTTCTTCGAGTGGCCATCTCATCGTGGTCCCGTGGTTGTTTGATTGGAACCACTTTGAAGACCCGGGTACTGCGAAGGCTTTTGATGTAGCCCTTCATCTCGGAACATTGTTCGCGGTCGTGGCCTATTACCGACGTGATCTCAATCGACTCATTTGTGCTGGTGCGCTGCACGTCGTCGATTCGAATAGGCGATCTGCAGATGGTCGGCTTGCCTGGTTGCTCTTTGCATCCTCGGTTCCAGCGGCCGCAGTCGGCGCACTTCTCGAGAGTTGGATCGACGGGTCGCTTGGTACGCCCGTGATCATTGCCATCTCGATGGTCGCTTTCGGGTTGCTACTCGCTGCAGCCGACCGAAGAGAAGGTGAACGTTCAATCGGGGAGTTCAGCTTGCGTGATGCGGTCCTCGTTGGTGCGGCGCAAGTGCTGGCATTTAATCCTGGAACTTCGCGCTCGGGGATAACCATGACGGCGAGCAGGTTTCTCGGGTTCTCGCGTGTAGCGACAGCGCGACTGTCGTTTCTGATGAGCGTGCCGGTCATCTCTGGTGCAATCGCTTACAAACTTGTCTCGCTCGACGCAACTGTCCTGCCCGAAGGTTTCGTGACGGCAATTGTCATTGGCGTGGTGTCGTCAGCAGTATCCGGTTGGTTAGCAGTTTGGGGGCTCGTGCGACTCGTCAGCATGCGGGGTCTCGGAGTGTTCGTCGTGTATCGAATTGTCTTTGGTGCCATCGTTCTCTCACTTGTTGCACTTCGTTGAACAATTCGTCCTCTGGACGGAGCCAACTACGAGCCAAC
>DCZD01000003.1:25106-30701 GCA_002331255.1 Acidimicrobiaceae bacterium UBA2093
GAGCCAACTACGAGCCAACAAGGGTGAGCGCTCCTCGCTGCGCTGCGATGGCAACTGCAGGTGCGTGTTGTTCCGGTACTGCGATGGTTGCTGAGTGAATTTCAGTTGCAGTGGTGATGAGTATTGCGTTGTTCACCACGATGTGGGCATCGATGACCACGTCGACCTTTGCCCCGATAGCTGCTAAGGGAAGCATCACATCTTCGGGTAGTGCGACGGTTTTCCAGCCGACCGGAGTCATTGATGTTGCCACACCGATGTGATGTTCGCTGATGACCTGCCCCGACACAATTAGTGACGTGGCAACGGTTTCGTCTCGGATTGATGTGAGCGCATTTCGTGGTGTGATGCTGTGAGGAATCGGCCGTGACGTTGTGTTCGCGTTCGTGAGTGCGTCACCTGGGGCGATGTCGGATATAGCGACGAGAACCTGATTGTCGCCCGTCCACTGTTGTATCGATGTCTGCAACGAGACGATGTGCGTCGTGATGACGACGGCGACGAACACTGCACATACGAGTGAGACGATGACTTGAAGTCGGCGATCTGTACGCAGTCGGTCTTGCAATTCAGCGATGTGACGGTTCGTGGTCGGTCGCACTCATCTGATGTGTACCGCGGTTCGACCGGAGGTCTGGTTAGTCGGTGCTGGAGGTACTGCTCGAAGAACTCGTTGTGCTCGAAGTTGTTGAGTCCGAGGATGACGAGGAAGAGTCCGATGTCGCCGGCGTGGCGGCGGCACTTGACGTGCTCGAGCTAGACCCACCTGACTTCGAATTGTCGGTCTTGTAGAAGCCGCCACCTTTGAAGGTGATGCCGACAGGTGTGAACACCTTCTTCACTGGTCGTAGCGAGCCATCACTCGGATGCACGGCTTCGGTGAGCGCGTCGTCAGTGAAGGCCTGTTGCACCTCGATGGTCTCGCCGGTGTCGATGAACTTGTACACGTAGGTAGGCATGGCAACCTCTGGGAGCTGGTGTGCCCCTAGCACTCGGGGGGTTCGAGTGCTAAATGGTATCTGGCTAGGGTGCCAGAGAGTGAAAGCGCGCACCGCAGTAATTCCCGCCGCTGGCCTGGGCACCCGTTTCCTGCCTGTCACCAAGGCGGTGCCGAAAGAACTTTTGCCCATTATCGACATGCCAGCCCTTCAGTTGGTGATGGACGAAGCAGTCGAGGTGGGTGTTGATCACATCGTCCTTGTGTCGAATGTGAACAAGCCCGGCATTGAGGCCTATGTGCGACCTGCAGCCGACGTCGTTCAGCGAGTGCGTGCGAGTGGACGCATTGAGCTTGCGGATCGACTTGCGCGCATCGGCACAGACGTGCGCGTATCGGTGGTCTATCAAGATGCGCCACTTGGTCTTGGTCATGCAGTGGGCTGCGCGCGCGATGTCGTTGCAGATGAACCATTCGTGGTGTTATTGCCCGATGAACTCATGGGGGATTCACATCTCTTGCAGAGTCTCGTCGACGCTGTCGACAGCACTGGGGTCGGCGCAGTCGGTCTCATGCGGGTTGCCCGAGACGAGGTGAGTTCATACGGTGTCATCACGCCAGCTGATGGTGCTCCGCATGACGGACCATTCCGCATCGTGGATGTGGTCGAGAAACCGAAGATGGAGGATGCTCCGAGCAATCTCATCATCATCGGTCGCTATGTATTGACGCCCGATGTTTTTGACAAGATCGCACGGCTGTCGCCCCATGCAAATGGTGAATTGCAGTTGACTGATGCATTGCGCGCACAGTCTGCCGAATCTCCGCTGGCCGGACTTCTGAACAAGAGTGCGCGATACGACACGGGAACACCGATGGGGTGGCTGACAGCGGTCATCGACATTGCACTCAACCGCCCCGACACTTCGAATGCGTTGCAGGCGTGGTTGCGCGGTCGCGTCGAATTCTGACAGTTGAGTCAGTCGTCTGGCTCTGAGCGAACGAACGAACCTGGCTCGTCGATGACGAGGCCGTGCTCGTCGACATCGACATCCACTGCGGCACCAAGCGCAAGCGAGGGATAGCGCCACTTCGATTGGTCCGTACGTGTGTAGCGCTGCAACACACGTTCAATTGCGAGCGTCTCGATGTCGATTGACATAACGAGTACGTCGGCACTTTCGCCGATCTGTAATTGCAGCCGGTGAATGGCGATGCTGTTGGTGAAGGGAGAGCCTGCGATGTCGATGTCAACACAACCGTCGAGTTCGCGTCGCTCAGATCCGTGCATCTCGCCCCAGCGACCGCGACCGTCAGTCGCGAGCCACAAGTCCGGGTCTTCCATGTCGCGAAACAACAGGAACTGTTGCACGGTCCACGTCGCGGACAGACGCAAGACAGCCGTCGCACGTTCAGCAGATAGGTCGATTTCTGCGGTCCAACCCTCGTTTTCCCAGCGCAATCGTGCAGTGCAGGCATGCTCCCCGGTGGGCGAGTTCCACTGAAGTGTCAGCCCACTCGGCGGTAACGCAAGATAGTTGGCCACAGGCACAGCCTTGCATCTGTTCTTGCCGGTACCTTCATTCATGTGATCCCGCTCGAGGATGCCCGTCAACGTGTGTTGTCACGCTGTGTACGTCTCGCTCCAACGTCTGTTGGCATTGACGACCTCTATGGGTTGGTGCTCGCAGCAGAGGTGAGTTCTCCTGAGAGCGTGCCGCCGTTCGACAACACAGCTGTTGACGGGTATGCAGTTTGCAGTGCGGACATTTCAGCGCCACCAGTCACACTGCGTGTGGTGGGCGAGTTGGCTGCTGGGGCGGCTCCTGATGTCGTCGTCCAAGCCGGGACTGCCGTTCGGATCATGACGGGGGCGCCACTTCCAATTGGTTGCGATGCAATCGTCATGGTCGAAGACACCGAGCGCCTCAGCGACGGTGGTGATGTGAAGGTCTCAGTAGCCGTACCGGTCGGAGCAGGCATTCGACGCGCGGGAAGTGACATCACCAAGGGAGATGTGTTATTCGACGCCGGAGTCGAAGTAAACGCTGCGATGGTGGGCGTGTTATCGAGTTGCAATGTACGTGTCGCATCGGCCCACCCACGACCACGGGTGGCGGTCTTGTCGACAGGTGATGAATTGGTCGACGATGGCGGTCCACTTCGGCTTGGACAGATCAGAGAAAGCAACCGCACGATGTTGCTTCGACTCGTTGCTGAAGCTGGTTGCACACCTGTGGATTACGGCATCATCCGCGACGATGAGAGTGCACTTGAACACGCCTTGCGTGCCGCGGCGTCGCAATGTGATGCCATCGTCACAAGTGGTGGCGTCAGCATGGGCGACTTTGACGTCGTGAAGATGGTTCTATCGCGTATCGCTGACATGGAATGGATGCAGATCGCAATGAAACCTGCAAAACCGTTTGCATTCGGTGAGATTGTCGACAGCGAACGCCGTGTTCCAGTGTTCGGTCTGCCAGGAAACCCGGTGTCGTCGTTCGTGAGTTTTGAGCTGCTGGCGAGGCCCGCGCTACGCATGATGGCAGGCCATCCGCGAGCGACCGCATTCCGTTCGACTGCAACGGTGGTGGTCGATAGCGATATTCGCCGAAAGTCCGACGGCAAAGTTCACTTCGACAGGGTTTTTGCCTACTGGCATGAGGATGGTCGACTGCACGTGCGGCGTAACGACGCCCAGGCCAGTCATCAGTTGTCGGCAAGTGCGCGTACGAACGCATTGCTCGAAGTGCCAGATGGCAATGGCTTGTCAGCTGGCGAATCTGCTCGGGCTTTGTTGTTCGGCCCTGCATAGGCTGTCGCTGTGGAGTTGGTCGATCCTTACGGACGGACGGTGCGGGATTTACGCATTTCGGTGACCGATCGATGCAACTTTCGCTGCACCTACTGCATGCCAGAAGAAGGAATGGTGTGGCTCGATAAGTCGCACATCTTGACGTTCGAAGAAATCGAACGAGTGGCTCGAATTTGCGTCGAACATTTCCACGTTGACAGCCTTCGTCTCACCGGCGGTGAGCCGACCGTACGTGCGCACCTTCCGGTGCTCATCGGGAAGCTTGCTGCATTACGTCTGCCGCTAGACGCCGCTACCGCGCGCGCTGGAATGGCACCAGACCTCGCGCTCACCACCAATGGCTCGACCTTGCGCAACAACGCCTCCGAGTTGCATGCTGCTGGCCTCGAGCGCATCAACATCAGTCTTGATTCCTTGCAACGCGAGAAGTTCGAGCGCATGACGCGTCGTGATGAACTGCACAACGTGCTCGAGGGAATTCGTGCCGCCCAAGATGCGGGTTTCGCGCCAGTAAAGGTGAATGCGGTCATCGAGCGCGGTGTAAACGACGACGAGATTGTCGCGCTTGCTGAATTCGGTCGCGACAACGGAGTCGAGGTGCGTTTCATCGAGTTCATGCCTCTCGATGCGAGCGACGAGTGGGAACGAAACAAAGTGGTGAGCCAAGACGAAATCGTCTCCGCTATTGCTGCAGTCCATCCACTTCGTCAGCTTGCAGCACGAGGCGCTGCGCCAGCCGATCGCTGGGAGTACGAGGACGGTGGCGGGACCGTCGGTGTCATACCGTCCGTCACCAAACCGTTCTGTGGTGACTGCGACCGGGTCCGCCTCACTTCTGATGGTCAATTCCGCACATGTCTGTTCGCCACGAATGAGTTCGACGTACGTGCCTTGTTGCGCAATGGTTCAAGCGACGACGCCATCGCCGACCTCATCCGTCGTGCGGTCGGCACGAAGTGGGCTGGGCATCAAATTGGTCAAGTCACGTTCGTGAAGCCTCGGCGCACCATGAGCCAGATCGGAGGCTGACGATGTCGAGCGGAGTCGAAGTCATGGTTGCTGACGGAGTTGCGACGCTCACGCTAAATCGCCCAGAGAAACGCAATTCGGTGACCCACGAGATGTGGCGAATGATTGGTGATTCCGTCGCCGACTTGGCGGCAAATCCGCATGTGCGGGTGCTTGTGGTGCGAGGTGCAGCCGGCCACTTCTGTGCCGGTGCTGACATCACTGGGCTTGGCGACGGGGTCGATGGCGATTACGCACGTGACAACTGGCGGGCCGAAGAGCAGTTGACGTGTTTCCCGGCACCAACGATCGCCGTAATTCGTGGCAATTGCATCGGTGGCGGAGTCAGCATCGCTCTCACCTGTGACATCCGCCTTTCTGACACGACTGCGACGTTTGGAATTACGCCGGCGAAGTTGGGCATTGTCTATCCGACCAATTCACTTGAACGTGCTGTGCGTGCACTTGGTGCGGCAAATGCGAAAAGACTTCTGTACACAGGTGACATCGTCGACGTGGATGTTGCTCAGCGACTCGGCATCGTGCACGAGGCGTACGCTCCTGAGAGCCTCGACACACACGTCGATCTGCTTATTGCGACGTTGTTGTCGCGTTCGGCGCTGACTCAAACAGCGACCAAAGCAATGATCGCCGAGATCATTGACACCGGTTCTGTCAGCGAAGCCACTCGCAGTGCGTGGGCATCGGTACCAAAGGCTTCAGGCGAGCTCGACGAAGGTATCGCTGCCTTCAAGGACAAGCGCAAGCCAACATTTCCCTGGCGCCGCTAGTTGAGCTGCAAAATGGCTTCGTAGCCACCAAGTACGTCACTCAC
>DCZD01000006.1:0-1409 GCA_002331255.1 Acidimicrobiaceae bacterium UBA2093
CACAGGGCAACGCCCGCGGTGACGTCATGTCATTCACAACTGCCCGACCTGTGGGTGTGTCCATCAATGAAGCAGCCGAGTTCACGAAGTCTCGCTCGGTGACTGTCGTTGTCACCGGCACCACGGGTTCCGCGCAAGCGATCTTGTCGAACGATGGTGGTTTCGCCGATTCGAAGACGTTCTCACTCACTGATAACACGGCGGAAATTCCTTGGACACTCGTGGCGAGCAAGGACGAGCGACTACCCAAAGTTGTCTATGTGAAGTTTGTGAGCAGACTTGGAAGTGCTTCGACGCCGTACCAAGACGACATCATCCTCGACACCACCGCGCCGACCATGTCGAGTGCAACTGCAACTTCAACTTCTTCTTCACCGTCGGCAGTGACGGCTGCGGCTGCACGAGGTGGAGTGCGGATGACTGTTCGGGCCAATGACTCGAATTCGGGCATAGGGACGGTGCAGGTGAAGACGTCATCAAATGGCAGAGTCACCGACGTGCCGACCTCGAACCCTAAAGCGACATCCCGCTCAGTTCGCCTCAACACCACAAAGAAACGCTTGTGGGTACGTGTGGTCGACCGAGCTGGAAACACCTCGAAATGGGTCACTGTCACGGTGAAATGAGCCGACTCTCGTCGGACGACGCCTTAGGCGCGAATCAGTGAACGGTGATGGTTTCTGTGTCGCGACCAGAACGTAGGACCGTGCCGGGGCGTTCACCGGTCGGTGCCCCATCTCTCACTGTGACGACACCGCCGACGAGAACTCGCACGATTCCGACTGACTCAGCATGCATTCGAGGTGCACCACCGGGAAGGTCACGGGCGATTGTCGGTGGGGCGGTGTCGATCGTCGTCGGGTCGAACACCACGAGGTCGGCGATCCAGCCTTCGCGCACCTGCCCACGGTCTCGAAGTCCGAGATGACGTGCCGGCACATCTGTGAGCGCTTGTACAGCACGCTCGAGGCTTAGCAGTCGTCGCCCCCGCAAAGAATCTGCAAGTAGGCGAGTGGTGTATGAGCCGCCGCACATTCGGTCGAGGTGTGCACCTGCATCGCTGCCACCAAGAACCACATCAGGGTCCTCCCACAGTGTTCGCCGCAAGTTCCAGTGTGCGTCGTCGTCATCAGGTGCGCTTGGCCACAGCACTGTTCGCAGATTGTCGGCAATGACGATGTCAATGAGGGTGTCGAAAGGTTCGGCATCACCACGTTCTGCCGCGATGTCGCGAACTTTGCGACCTGAGAGACCCTTGTTCGCGTCGCTGAAGGTGTCACCAATGACATAATCGGCGAATCCGGCGAGTCGTCGGAACATCCCTGCCTCGTCACTGTCTGCGCGTGCGACCATCATGCGACGAGTCGCGACATCGCGAAGCTTCTCGATGCGCTCAGGAATCGGTGAAT
>DCZD01000006.1:1593-4129 GCA_002331255.1 Acidimicrobiaceae bacterium UBA2093
GGAATCGGTGAATTCATGATCGGGCCCCAACCAGGCATGAGGTTCAACGCGCAATAGTTACCAAAGCTCATGTTCATCGGAACGATGACGGGCATGGTGAGTGCGATCACGCGCCCACCAATTTCACGTGCGCGCTTCGACACGGCAAGGTGACGATTGATGCGATCAGGATCACGCGCATCGACCACGAGCAAGTTCCAGTTGAGTGGTCGATTCGCGCGAACAGACATTGCCGGCAAGAGGTCGAGCTCTTGCTCGTCAAAACCGTCGCTGGCCCCGTCGAATATGCCTTCGAGAGTTGTCCCCGGCCATCGCCCGGTCTCTTCGCACAGGGCGAGAATCTCATCGTGGTCCGCGCCCTTTGCAGGAACGGGGTCGCCGTTTCCATCGCTGTGTGAACTTGAGCAGTCCATTGACAGCCCGAGCGCGCCTGCTTCAAGAGATTCGCCGAGAGCGCGGCGCATGTCGTTCAACTCCGTCTCAGTTGCCGCACGGAAGTTCGCTTCAGCACCGAGGACGTATCGACGTAGTGCACTGTGTCCGACCATGAATCCGGCATTCACAGCGATGCCTCCTTCGAGTGCGTCAAGGAACTCACCAAATGTGGACCATGACCACGGCACGCCTTGTTCGAGGGCCGAAAGTGGCATGCCTTCGACCTTCGCCAGCATGCGCCTGATGTAGTCAGCATCGTTCGGCTGCACAGGGGCGATGCTGAAGCTGCAGTTGCCACCGATGACCGAGGTGACACCGTGAATGTTGGATGGTGCAGCAAATGGGTCCCAAAACAACTGTGCGTCGTAGTGGGTGTGCATGTCGACGAAACCGGGGCATATGACAAGGCCAGTGGCGTCGAGTGTCTCTCGAGCATCCTCACTTAATGAACCAGGCGCAACGATTGCCACGATGCGACCGTCTCGAATTCCGACGTCGGCGCGATACGCGGGTGCACCAGTGCCATCGACGATTGTGGCTCCAACAATGCGATGGTCAAGCACGGTTCCCCCTTGAATACTTCATGCACCTACATGTGGCCGAAGGTCAATTGTAAATCTAGGTCTCTCCACGAGAGGTATGTGAGTCGAGAAGGGTGCTCGGTACTTCAGGCCGAAACTACGCCAATCGGATATGGGAAATTCCCACTTCGGGCCCCCTAGTAACGTGGGTCCTCATGCAGTCGCCGTACACACCAGATGAAATCGACATCATCGACGTCGATAGTCATTACTCACCTCACCCGACGTTCTGGCAAGACCACGCGCCGACTGCCTTCAAGAACCGTGTTCCGCGAATTTGTGAAGACGAAGCAGGACTACCTGAGTGGCGAGTGGATGATAAGCCGTTTGACTCCATCGGCTTCAACATGATCCGCCCAGATGGGTCAAAAGCGCAGGGCAACATGCGGGCGCTTCCACAATTCGATGACATGCACGCAGGTTCCTATGACGTCAGAGCTCGCGTGGATTGGCTCAACGAGCATGGGATACATCAACAGATCATGTATCCCAACATCGGTGGATTCAGTAGTCAGATGTTCTATACGAAGATCGCTGATCCCGAATTGCGGAACGTCTGTATTCGAACGTACAACGATGCAGCATCTGCGCTACAGGCAGAAAGTGGTGGTCGACTGGTTCCATTGTCCCAACTTCCATGGTGGGACATTGATGCGGCAGAGAAAGAGCTTGAGCGGACAGTCTCAGAATTGGGTTTGCTGGCCGGCCCAACGATGTTTTGTGCACCAGAGATGCACGGCATGCCATCTTTCAACCAACCGGAGTGGTCCCGCTTTCTCTCACGCTGCGAAGAATATGAAGTGCCTCTTAGTTTTCACATCGGAGTGCCAGGTGGCGGCGCCCAGAAGCCATGGCTTGAATCAAACCTTGATGTCACGACTCAATTGACGAAGGGGCGTGGCATGCACCTTGCGATCTACACCTGCAATTCATTTCTCAGCAATTCATGGTTGATAGCCAACCTCATCTTCAGTGGCATATTCATGCGACATCCACGATTGAAGGTGGTCTCTGGCGAGTCGGGAATCAGTTGGTTGCCGTTCTTCTTGGAAGCGATGGATTTCCAATGGCATGAAAATGTGGAGTCCCAGGACAAGCGTGAGATGTGGAACGACATGCCGCCGAGTGACGTCTATCGGCAGAACATGTTCGGATCCTTCTGGTTCGAAAAGACGGCGCTCGCAGAGAACATCGACTTTCTTGGTGCCGACACGGTGATGTTCGAAACAGACTTTCCACACGGAACGTCGTTGACTGACAGAATGACGAAGGATGTCGCAGCGACACTTTCGACACTGAGCCCAGATGTCCGTCGGAAGGTTCTTCACGACACGGCAGCTCGCGTATACAACTTGAAGTGACGTGGCCCCGATGCTTGTTCGGCAATTATGAGAAGAGCGAGTCAGGTGTTTTCGAACACCGTCAATCTGTGCTCCTGCAAAGCAGAATTTCTGGGAGAGGGAATAGTCGCTCCTTTTCTTCCCTCTTGTTGCTACCCCGAGTAACCTTTCAAGAGATGA
>DCZD01000006.1:4388-6526 GCA_002331255.1 Acidimicrobiaceae bacterium UBA2093
ACGGTTTCCTAAACCGCAGGTCGTAGGTCCGATTCCTACCGGGGGCGCACCATCAATTCTTTGCGAATGCTGCCAAGTGCGCAGCTGCGTCTTCGGTGATTTCCGGGCACACAATTGGAATCACTTCTGTCGCATGCATCGTGCCAAGCACGTTGCGACAACGTGCTGAAACTCCCGCAGCAAGCAGTTTCCGATAGAAGGCGATGCCTTCATCACGTAATGGGTCACACTCATTCACGCTGATGACTGTCGGAGGAAGGCCACTCACGTCATCAATTGATGCCCAGTATGGCCACGCAATCGGATTGCGCGATTCAAGGTGTTCGATGCCGTAGGCAAGTGCCGGGCCATTGCCGCCGAGCTTGATGAAGATGCCATTGTTCTCGACTGTGCTCGGAAGCTCCGGACGTGGATATTCACCGGCGATGTAGGGGCAAAAGGCATAGAGACCTTTGATCAAACTCAACTGATTGTCACGCTTCAACTGAAGCCCCACCGCAAGCGTCAAGTTGCCGCCACCGCTCTCACCGCTTACCACGATGCGGCTTTGGTCGATTCGTAGGGATGCGGCGTTTGCATGAACCCACTTGAGCCCAGAGAGACAGTCGTTCAGACCGCCTGGGAATGGAGCAACGTCGTTGACGGAACTTGGCTGCATTGAGTTGCGGAACTCGACCATGACAACGCAGATTCCATAGTGCGCGACGAATTTGCTCCACGCTCGGTAGTTACCCATGGTGCACGAGTGAGAAGCCATGCCACCCCCATGGATGTAGTACACGCAGGGCACCACATCGTTACCAACTGGCCGAGTGATCTCAAGATGAATGGTATTTCCGTCTGGATGCGACTCGATCTTCTCTGTCCACATCTCGAGACCACGAGCCGTGACGACATCTTCGGTGTCACAGATCTCCATAAGTTGGCGTTGACTCTCGACAAGTTGAAGCGCCGCAGGTGACTGTGCGGCAGCAAGGACGTCGACACGGGACGCGTAAGTGGGCGGGTCACCTGAGGGCATTAATTTTAAGATCGCCCGTACGCGAGGGTCGAGGCGGGTGTCTGTGTCTGGGTCGTAGGCCATGTCAGTTGTTCCTTGTGCTCAGCCAGTCGATGGCGTGCGCATCATTGTTGCACTTCAACCGAAAGCGTCGAGAGCCTGAGTGAGACTGGCCTTAAATTCGAGGTCGGTGATTTCATCGGCATCAGGGGCGATCTTCTCGGCAATCGAAGGTGAGGTCACGGTAGAAACGATCGTGTTGCCGAAGAAGGGGAGCAGGTCACCCAGCAGTTTCGAGACGTTCTTGCCTCCGCCAGGGCCAGGGGTCACGCAGATGAGTGCAACCTTCTTGTCCCGAAGCACGCCTGCGCCCTTCGGCCTCGTCAACCAATCGATTGTGTTCTTCGTGAGCGCTGAGTACGAGAAGTTGTATTCAGGTGCAGCGAAGATGATGCCGTCGGCTGCATCAACGTCACTACGGAGTGCGTGCACCGCTGCGGGAAGTTGGTCGCCCTCGAGATCTTCGTTGTAGAACGGAATTGCGCTGAGATCGAAGAGGGTCACAGCCATGTCCTTGGGGCACAATCCCGCTAGAGAGCGAATGATGCGTGTGTGAAACGAACCTGAACGGGTTGACCCACTGAAAGCGATGATGTTCTTCATGTGATGACCCTTACTGTCAGAATGCGGTTGATGGCAGATCGGTCTCGCCGTCGGCAATCGCATCGACAATACGCTTCGCAACAATTGCCGGATCGAGGCCATGGGGAAAACGAGGAGCTGTGCCGGTAAGTGCGCGTGAGGCGAGGCCAGTCTCGGTGTGCGGAGGTCGGGCATTGATGACGCGAACTCCCTGTCGCCGAGCTTCTCGACCGAATGCTTCGTCAAACGATCTGACGGCGGACTTCGACGCACCGTAAATCGCCATGCCAGGCAAGTTCTGTTCTGCGATGACACCGGAGATACCGACAACGACTCCGCCGCGCGACAACTTCGGAAGTGCAGCTGTGCACAGAAAGATGTGGGCGAAGGTGTTCGTCATAAAGAGCTCTTCTACGGTGTCAGGAGTGGTTGCGGTGACATCTCCAAACGCGACAACACCCATGGCATTAACGACGATGTCAAGGCGCCCATAGCT
>DCZD01000033.1:0-914 GCA_002331255.1 Acidimicrobiaceae bacterium UBA2093
GCCTTCGCTGGTCCAACGTGACAAGTTGGACTCGATGGCGTTGTCGGTGCGGCTCGGGTCGTGGTGGAACATGACGAGGGTCCCCACATCAAAGGTGCGCGCTATGTGCAGTGCATAATCGCCGGTGCAATGACCCCATGTCGCCCGATGACGAAATTCGTCAGTCGTGTATTGCGAGTCGTGAATGAGGACATCGACGCCCTCGACGAGTTCGGCCACCGAATCTGCGATGTCGAATGTTCCGTCGACAGGCTGTTGATGATCTGGCAAGTACGCGATAGATCGCCCCGCATGCTCAATGCGGTATCCGAGCGTCGGGCCAATGTGCGGGATGAATCGTGCGGTCACTGAGAAGTGCCCAATCATGAGTTCGTCATCTCCGATTGTGTGGATGGCCAAAGTACTGGGAAGCGTCGAGATGTCGACTGGAAACATCGGAGGCTTGATCATGTCGAAGAGAGCGACACTGGCTGATCTGCCATCTTCTTGCGTCGGCGCATAGATGTCCATGCATGTGTCCGGCTCAAGTACCGGCGGAAAGAACGGCAGGCCTTGCACATGATCCCAGTGCAGGTGCGTCAACAAAGCCGCACCAACGAACGGGCGACCCTCGGCACGAAGTTGATGCCCGAGATAACGCACACCAGTTCCGAGATCGAGAATCAACGGCGCTTCATCGCCAACGCGCAGCGATACACATGATGTGTTCCCGCCGTAGCGATGCGTGTCTGGTCCATGGCACGGAGTCGATCCGCGGACGCCATGGAACGTCACTGAGAATGTGTCATTGCCCCCGATGAGTTGTCACGCTAGAGGTGCTCCGCATCACCTGCCTAGAGGAGCCTCGCGTGACCTGTGTCGCAAGTACCCCGACTACGGTGCGGTCTATGACTGCGAGCAGACACATCACGACA
>DCZD01000033.1:1105-7346 GCA_002331255.1 Acidimicrobiaceae bacterium UBA2093
GACACATCACTGCCAATGGCGTCGATTTCACTTACCTCGAATGTGGTGAAGGGCCACTGGCGCTATGTCTGCACGGGTTTCCCGACAGTGCTCACAGTTGGCGATACCTCCTGCCGGCTCTCGCCGACGCTGGGTTCCGAGCTGTCGCACCTTTCACACGGGGCTATGCCCCCACTGGCATAGCAGCCGATGGGTACTACGCCACCGGAACTCTTGCTGCGGATGCGAATGAGTTACACGATGCCCTCGGCGGCGGGCCTGATGCTGTGATCATCGGCCACGACTGGGGCGCCCCGTCGGCATATGGCGCAGCCGGACGCCATCCAGACCGATGGCGGCGCGTGGTCGGCATGGCTGTGCCACCAGGGCCTGCATTCAGCCTCGCGTTCATGACGAACCAAGCTCAGTTGAAGCGCAGTTGGTACATGTTCTTTTTTCAGCACGCACTCGCCGACCTTGTCGTGCACGCCAATGACCTCGCATTCATCGACATGTTGTGGGCGGACTGGTCTCCAGGTTTCAGCGCTGCAGATGATGTTGAAAACGTGAAACGCTGTCTGCGCAACCCGGAGAATCTTTCCGCAGCTCTCGGTTATTACCGTGCCACGCTCGGAGACGCGAAGAAGGATCCGTCTGTTGATGAAGAACAGCGGCTCTGTTTCGAGGCACCACCACAGCCGACGTTGTATCTGCACGGGGTGAATGATGGTTGTTGCGGAAAAGAAGTCGCTGAGTCTGCAAAGGCAATGTGTCCGAATGTCAACCTCGAGTTTGTCGACAATGCCGGACATTTCTTGCAGGTCGAACAACCAGAAATCGTCAATCAACTCATCGTGGATTGGGTCACTGCGACGTGACGCATGAACGCAGTCAGGGCAAAGTGATGGTGTCGTTGACTCGAACTACAAGGCCTTCCTCAAGTAACTGACCAAGAATCCGATGTGCGCGTTCAGGGTCGTCAAGCATTTCCATCGCAGCGATGACCTCGTCAACTCGAAGTGGTTGCAAGGAAACTGCGCGAAGCGTGCGACCGCGTGCCTGACGATCAGAGCCCTCGAATTTTGGCTGCGGCCTGCTCGTTCCTTGCGTCGAAACTGCAGGGTCTGGTCGCAGGTTGTCACCACGCCATGCACACAATCGCGACACCGAACAGCGGTCACACGCCGGGGTGCGCGCGGTGCACAACGTTGCACCAAAGTCCATCATGATCTGGTTCCACTCCCACGAGCGGCCCGTCGGCACAAAGTCGTCAGCGAGCTTCTGTGTCACCGCCAACTTCATGGGTTCGCCAACGATTCGCGACAACACCCGTGCGACATTTGTGTCGACGACTGCCACATCTTTGCCATACGCGAAAGTAAGAATTGCGCGTGCCGTGTACGGCCCGACGCCGGGCAATGCGAGCAGCGCGTCAAGGTCATCGGGTACGCGGCCTGCGTGTTCGCGCTGAACTACTGACGCGGCGTCTCGCAAGTTCCGACATCGACGCGGATAGCCGAGACCTTCCCACAGCACGAGCGCCTCGCCGAGCGGCGCCTCGGCCAAGTCACCTGGCCGTGGATATCGATTCACGAATGCGTCGAATTTCGCCAACACGCGTGCCACCGAGGTTTGTTGCAGCATGACCTCACTGACGAGGATGACCCACGGGTCACGTGTTCGTCTCCACGGCAGATCGCGAAGTCGTGTTTCGCCCCATGCGAGCAGGGCGCCGGTGACCCGGTCGAGGGAGCGTGGAGTCAGCTCTCCCACACGTCAACGCCGTCGTATGGACGACGGCGAGTAGGGGCAAATTCTCGCTTCCACACCATCACGCGGCGACGGAAGTAGCACACTTCCTTACCTTCTTGATTGAAAGCTTTGGTTTCGACAGTGACGACTCCCCGGTCATTTTTTGACTTGCTCTCCTGGACATCAAGTACGCGCGTCTCGGCGTGGATGGTGTCACCGTGAAATGTGGGGAACTTGTGCTGCAACGTCTCGACTTCGAGATTAGCGATGGCGGCACCGCTCACGTCGGGAACGCTCATGCCGAGAACCAGCGAGTAGACGAGATTCCCAACCACGACATTGCGGCCTTGGACGCTCTCCTTTGCGAACCAATCGTTGGTGTGAAGTGGATGGTGGTTCATTGTGATCATGCAAAAGAGATGGTCGTCATACTCGGTGATTGTCTTGCCGGGCCAATGCTTGTACACGTCCCCCACCACAAAATCTTCGAGACATCTGCCGAACGGGCGCTCATGAGTCGTCATGGTTCGAACGCTACTTCGGTAGCGACTGTGGCCCCGTGTCGTCGTCGAAGTACTCAAGATCTTCGCGCGTCAACGTGGGCATGGTGAATTGACCTGTGCGATCTCGTGGGGCGAATCTCTCGACCCAGTCCACCGCCGTGACATTACGGGCCGCCTCGCTCTCGGCAACTTCCGGAAGCGGACGCAATCGGTGACGTCGGTCGATTGCAAACGGACCAACTCGCAGTGAGAGGTAACACAGCCAGCCGATGAGAATCGGAAGCCAGTACTGCGCGATGCGATACGACAACACACCAAGCGTCGCATTTGCTCGCGTGAGGCCGAAACCAACGAGTGTCGGAATGTAGATGCCTTCCACAATTCCAAGACCGCCAGGTGTGACCGGCACGACTGACAACACATTGGCGAGACCGAACGCGACGACCAAGCCATCAAGGCTGATTGAGGCACCGAACGCCTGAAGAAAAACCCACAGTGATGCCATGTCGAGCAACCAATTGAGCGTCGCCCACACGAGGACTCGAGCGAGAAGTCGTCGCTCGGCGATGAGTCCTTCAATGCGGACGCCGAGATGTTCGAGCACCTCGGCCGCATGTTGTTCGTTCAATCGCAGTCGACGCGCGATAACGCGCACCAGTCGTTCCGCCCTCCCCTGACCTTCCACCAATCCGAACACGATGAAACCAGCAGCCGCCATCAGGATGACGCCGGCGATGGCGGCTGTGCCATACACAGGGTTCACTCCGCGTACCGGAATCGACACAATCAGACCGAACCACAAGATGAAATTCAGCACGACCGCTGATCCGATTCCAGCGGTCGCCAACGCGAAACCGGCGTCAGGCCCGGGAACCTTGCTCATCGTGAGAAGGCGATAACCGAGCGCGGAACTGGCTGCGCTACCTGCCGGCATGATGTTTCCGAGAGCCTTGGTGCTGAGCTGGATGCGAAAGAGCCGAAGGATGCTGACGTTGCGCGCTTCAGAACCAAGCGCAGCTCGAGTCAACAACGAGTAGCACAACAATGAAAATGCCTGGAGTCCGATACCTGCTGCAAGGAGAGAAGGTTCGACTTCATTCAACTCGTCAATCGCACGTCGGAATCCGGGGATGAGCGGAATGACAAAGAAATAAAGCACTGCGGCCGTGAGCACCAATTTCACAGTGCGCCGCCAACCACTTCGGCGTAGCTCTGCGGTGCCCTCTACGGGATCAATGTCAGCCACGACCACCACTCTTGTCCATGCGGCCCATCGACTCGGGGAATACACGAACAAGGTTCAAGAGCTCGGATGTGAGAACGTCGCGCAGTGCTGCGTCGGTCTTACCGAGGCGCACCAACACGAGCTCTCGTCCAGGCACCACCCAGATGTACTGACCTTCGTACCCGAGTGCGACCAGCGAGTCCCGTTCGCCGGGCCACATCCACCAGTGCGCTCCGTAGTCAAAGCCATTGTCACTGTCGTGAGCGACAGACTGTTTCGAGAAGTCGACCCATGTTTCTGGGATGACTTGTCGACCTGCCCATGCTCCTCGGTCGAGAAAGAGCTGACCGAAACGCGCGAAATCACGAGCAGTTGCATACACGTAAGACGACCCGACGAATGTTCCGCGCGAATCGAATTTCGGAGAAGCAGACGACATGCCAAGAGCATCGAAGAGTCGGCTGCGAAGGTACTTCTCGAAGTGTTCGTGAGAGCCGTGAACATCGCCGAGCGCATCACCGAGAATGCGACAGATGATGTTCGTTGTGCCCGATGAATACAACCATTGCTGCCCTGGTCGCGACGCAGCGGGTCGATCAATCGCGTAACGCGCAACATCGTCGACACCTGAGCCAAACAACATGTCGATGACATGTGATGTTTCGCCGTCCACATAATCCTCAACCCACGACAAGCCCGATGTCATCTGTAGTAAATGCCGCAGCGTGATGTCGGCACGCTCGTCTTTAGCCCATGTGCTCACAGGTGCGGGGGCATCGAGCGACACCAGCCCCTCTTCGACGGCTATTCCGCACAACGCCCCGACCATGCTCTTTGCCGTCGACCACGAGATGAACGTCGATGACTCATCGTGACCCTCGCCATAGTGCTCGCAGACCACACGGCCGCGGTGTACTGCCACGAGTGCCAAGGTGTGACCGGTCGTTGCCTCGGATGACATCAGAGCTGACGCCCCGAGACTCCATGTGTCCGCGTCCACATCGGCGTCGGGCGGCGACGATGGCCAGGGGCCGACGGACATCGTCACGAACCCCTCAGGCTCACTCGATAAAAGGTGGTCACGACATCAGATTACGCCGATGAATTCTGACCAATAGACGGGCCACATCGCACACGCATCGGCCAGATCTCTGCAATTGGTTCATGTCACAGTGGGGCCTTGTCCTTCGTCGCTCACTAGCGTTCCAGCCATGAGCACCCTCAGCGCATCAGATCTGCAAGACGCCGCCTCCGCAATCGCATCGGCGGCGTCCGTCGTTCAGCGCGCAGTGTCGACGTTGAAGAATGCAGGTGGGCCCGACAAGAACCAGGTCCTCGCCTACGACCTGGCCCACGCCTCAGCGGCGGTAGAGACCGCTCGCTCAATGCTCGACTACGGAGCCAAAGGAAGCGATGAAGCCGCACTTACTTGCGCATTTGCTGCAGACATGGTCCACGACTTGCTCACTCGCCTCATTGGTCGCGAAGAGTTGTGGGGAGTGTCGATCGACGAATTCTCATCATCGAAGTCGTTCGTAACGAAATTTCGGGATCCGAGGTTTCTCGCATCTATCGCGCTTGTCCAGGGCCCAAGACACCTTGACGCGGACTTCGAGATGGTCCAAGACACATTCCGTTCGTTCGCGATGAAAGAGATCGCGTCGCGTGCCGAGCACGTTCATCGTTTCAATGAAGACGTTCCAGAAGACATCATCTCGGGTCTTGCCGAAATCGGTGCATTCGGTCTCAGCGTTCCCACCGAGTACGGCGGCTATGGCGAAGGTGGCGAAGGCG
Source organism: Acidimicrobiaceae bacterium UBA2093 (assembly GCA_002331255.1). Lineage (GTDB taxonomy): Bacteria > Actinomycetota > Acidimicrobiia > Acidimicrobiales > Ilumatobacteraceae > UBA2093. The sequence continues at coordinate 6,359 of DCZD01000033.1, forward strand.
AATACATGGCGTCGGTCGTTGCCACCGAAGAGTTGTCGCGTGCCTCACTCGGCATTGGTGGCTCACTCATCACTCGGCCTGAGATCCTCACTCGCGCCCTGGTCGCCGGCGGTACTGAAGCGCAAAAACACGAATGGTTGCCGAAGCTGGCGACCACTGAAGTGATGTCGGCCGTCGCCGTCACCGAGCCTGACTACGGAAGTGACGTCGCCGGAATCAAGACGACCGCAACCGCTGCTGCAGGCCCATCGGGCGAAGCCGGCTACGTCATCAACGGGGTCAAGACATGGTGCACATTCGGCGCTCGCGCGAACGTACTTATGCTCCTCGCACGTACCGACCCAGACCGTTCGAAGACGCATCGTGGACTCAGCCTTTTCATCGTTCCGAAGCCACGCGGCGAAGGTCACGGTTTCGTATTCACGCAAGATCGTGGCGGACGCATGGAAGGCCGTCCCATCGACACGATCGGGTATCGCGGCATGCACTCATACGAAATCGCCATCGAAAATTGGTGGGTGCCGGCGGCAAATCTCATCGGCGAAGAGGGTGGCATCGGTAAAGGTTTCTATCTACAGATGGCTGGGTTTGAGAACGGTCGCCTGCAGACCGCTGCTCGTGCAGTCGGTGTAATGCAGGCCGCGTACGAAGCTGCCCGCGACTACGCGGAGAACCGCATGGTGTTCGGAAACAACATCTCGGAATATGAACTCACGAAGGTGAAACTTGGTCGCATGGCCGCCATCACCCAGGCAAGTCGTCAGTTCTCGTACGCAGTAGCTGGCCTCATGGGCAAGGGCGAAGGTGCGATGGAGGCGAGCATGCTGAAGGCCTACGTGTGTAAGGCAGCCGAGTGGGTAACCCGTGAAGCGATGCAAATCCACGGCGGCTACGGCTATGCCGAGGAATACTCCGTGTCGCGACTGTTTGTCGATGCACGTGTGCTTTCGATTTTCGAAGGTGCCGACGAAACGCTGTGCCTGAAGGT
>DCZD01000033.1:7702-18351 GCA_002331255.1 Acidimicrobiaceae bacterium UBA2093
GAACCTTCGACATCCATCACCAGTGAATCTCCGACATATGCAATGCGTGAACGCTCAATGCCTTCAAAGTGCGGAAGTGCGTGATCGAAAATCGCCGGATCTGGTTTTGAGACTCCAACCACATGACTGTCGATGATGCATCGCATCGGTGCACCACGACCTTTGCCTACTTGGCAGACCTCACTTCGATTCAGGATTTCCTCAATCTGCCCACTTGCATTACTCACTACACCAATCGGCACACCGCGATTGTGCAAGGCGATGAGCGCTTCAGTAGACCCAGGTAATGGGTGTCGCCACAAGTGCGCAGTGCGCGTGCGACTCAAGACGAATACGGCGTCGTCATGGTTCTCTGACGGCACGCCGACGCTCTCGACATAGGCGCTGTTGTAGTGACTCCAATCGCCCTCGTTCGACCGTGTTCGCGACTTCGCTGCCATGCCGGCATAGTGAGCACGCACATGGCCTTGATGGTCGGCCATCGCCCCGTAGTAGTCGAGCAAGGGCTTCAACACCACGGGGTCTGGCACCACCAACACTCCACCGGCATCGAAGAGAACGGCGTCAAAGGGCGCAACCATGCCGAAAGCGTAGGTGTCACCTACTCTTGGCTCGTGCGTTCCGCCCGTGATTTCTTCAAGCCTCTTGCCGTCGGCGCCCCCGAGCCGATGCGTGAGATTCCATTTCGACCGAGTCGAGTCATCCATTTCTTCCCGCCGCACCTCGACAAAGTCGTGGCTAAGTTGCCGGAAGTCGTTCCCACCGTCGACATCATCTTGGGCAACCTGGAAGATGCCATACCGATGGCCGACAAAGAAGCAGCTCGTCGTGGTCTCATAGACGTCGCCAAGCGCATCGACTTCGGCGCGACGCAACTTTGGACTCGCGTCAACTCGCTCGACTCACCATGGTTCCTCGACGATCTCACCGAAATCGTCTCGACGGTCGGCGACAAAATCGACGTCATCATGATTCCAAAAGTCGAGGGAGCGGAAGACATTCACTACGTTGACCGACTATTGGCTCAACTCGAAGCAAAGGCCAAGTTGTCACGACCAATTCTCTTGCACGCAATTCTCGAGACTGCGCGAGGAATGGTCAACATAGACGACATCTGTGGTGCGTCACCACGCATGCAGGGACTGTCACTCGGCCCCGCAGACCTCGCCGCCAATCGTCGCATGAAGACCACGCGCGTTGGAGGTGGCCACCCCGACTATGTGGTGCGACAGGATCCAGACGCGAACAATCCCGATGCTGCGCGTCCGGTGTTCCAGCAAGATCTCTGGCACTACACGCTTGCGCGCATGGTCGATGCATGCGTCACTCACGGCATCCTTCCGTTCTACGGACCCTTCGGCGACATCAAGGACGTCGTTGCGTGTGAGGACCAGTTCCGTAACGCATACCTACTCGGGTGCGTCGGAGCCTGGAGCCTCCACCCAGTTCAAATCGACATTGCCAAGCGCGTGTTCAGCCCACGCCCGGAAGATGTTGCTCAAGCACAGCGTGTCATTGATGCCATGGGCGACGGCACCGGCGCGATCATGCTTGACGGAAAGATGGAAGACGATGCCTCGGTGAAGCAATGCCGTGTCGTGGTCGAACTTGCTCGACAACTCGCTGTGCGCGACCCAGAATTGGCCGCACGATACGGCTTCTCGTCCTGACATCGGAGGACTTCATGCATCAGACACGTCCCCGCCGTTCCGTTCTTTACATGCCAGCTGCCAACGAGCGCGCGCTCGAGAAGGCCAAGTCGATTGCCACTGACGCACTCATCTTCGACCTTGAAGACGCCGTGTCTCCTGATGCGAAGGAAACAGCTCGCGCCAATGCAGTTGCCGCTGCATCATCTGGTGCGTACGGCAATAGAGAAGTTACCATCCGCTGCAATGGCCTCGACACACCGTGGGGTGCCGATGACCTAGTCGCCGCGGCGAAGAGCTGTGCGCATGCCGTCGTTATTCCGAAGGTCGACTCGGTCGCAACTCTCGACGATGTCTCACGTCGTCTCGATGCTGCAGGAGCACCAGCGACGATGACCATCTGGTGCATGCTCGAGACTCCAACTGCCATTTTTGATGCGCGCGCCATCTGCGCTCATCCACGCGTGTCGGTACTTGTCATGGGAACGAACGATCTCGCCAAGGAGCTACGCGCCACTCAAGTACCGGGCCGCCATCCACTTATTCCTCATCTGGCCCAGGCGTTACTTGCCGCGCGCGAAGCCGGAAAACCAATCCTCGATGGCGTGTTCAACGACATCAAAAACGCGACTGGCCTTCACGATGAGTGCACCCAGGGCAAAGACATGGGCTTTGACGGAAAGACCCTCATCCATCCCGACCAGGTCAGTGTCGCAAACGATGTGTGGGCACCGAGCGAGTCCGAAGTCGACCATGCGCGTCGAGTCATCGCCGCGTTCACCGAAGCGACCAGCCAGGGCAAAGGCGTTGTGCAGCTCGACGGCAAGATGATTGAGAACTTGCACGTGGCTAACGCCGAGCGCATCATCGCCATGGCTGAAGCAATCGCTGAATTGTCCGCCTGATTCCCTACGGTAGCGACTGCGTTATCTCAGTAGCCGCCACCAAGTTTGTTGTGGTCCCAGCTGACGATTTTCTCGACGTCAATCACGACACCGAGACGCTTCTCGGCCTGCTTTCGGACGAACGGTAACGCCGCCTCGCTCACCGCGATCTCTCCGTTGTACTTCTCTGCGACAACAAGCCCGATATTCAAAATTTCGTCATAGTCCTCGATGATCCGACCAGTGCCGACCAGCTCGACGCCCCGTAGTTCGTTGTACTGCTCCCCGTCCTCGACAAGCGCCGTGATCTTCGCATCACGACGAAGGTTGTTGATCTTCTGAGACTTGCCGAAGGTCCAGAATGCTGGCTTGCCGTCGATCATCGCGAACCACATCGCCACGAGATGGGGATGCCCACTCGGACCGATTGTGGCGATGTTCATGACATGTCGACCAGTAAGAAATGCATCAATCTCTTCGGTCGTCATCTGGATGGAGCCGCGTTTGTTTGCCATGCCCTCAACCTAGACCGCGAACGGTGGCTTAGATGGCGCTACGTCGCAACAACTCGGGTGCGTCGGGGCACGACACCGTCGATAGATGCCTCGCGACGGCGACGAGACCAGTCGCATCGACAACATGAGCAATGTGAGACCAATCGAGCACGTCGTGGCCTGCAGCCCACGGATCGGGACGACCACACAGGTCATTGACCATCGTGCGCCACAACGCAGGTGCAAGGTGGACCCCAACTGCTGAGACCAACCATGCCGGACGCTCGAATAATCGTGCGAGCGCAACCAATGGAAGTGCGCCTCCAGCGCAGAGAATGCCGTCGCGACTGGTGCTCTTCGCTGTCACGATGGTGACGTCACTGGCTTGAACGGCGGCAGCGATTCCCTCGGGAGCGATGAGTTCGGCCTCTACTCCTCGGCGCGCGAACACACGCAGCGCATCTTGACCTTCACCCAAAGAATCCACGACGAGAGCTCGCACATCCCCGCGTCGAACGAGTGCGTCAACCACATGGCCAGACCAACCCACCATGCACACGGTGCCGTCAGATGGCAATTCAGACTGAAGAACCGTTGAAGTTGCGTCAGAGCTGAGTGCCCTCGCACATTCGCGAAGTGCACCGCGGGGCTCCATCGATGTGACCGCATGAGCGCACACCCACCACAGCGGCGCATTCTCCGGATGATGCTCCATCATTCGACGTGCCGACACGACGACCGCGGCGGGATCGCGCACCATGTGAACAAGTCCCTCGGCGGCCTCCAGAGCCACCTCGACAGGGTCTGCTCCGTGGACTCGTGCCACGTATCGCAGATGTTCGATGGGATGCACCTTCCGCACGCTAGTGGCGCTGAACTAGCGTCATACCCGTGACACAACTCCCCAACCCGAATCTTGATGTGACTTTGACTCCTCTCACGGGTGATGCACGTCCGCTGCGCGAGTGGCTGATGACCTTTCATCTCGCATCCGTGGTGATTGATCCGTACACCAATGAGAGCGCGTGGATTCTCAAGACGGCCTCCCGAATCATGAATCAATTCGCAGGCGCTGGGGTACGCGTCGGATTCATCATTACGTGCGGCGCCGACGATGCACGCGCCTTTCTCGGTCCGCTCGCAGATGAATTTCTGGTGTTCACTGACCCGGATCGCACCATCATCCGCACACTCGGCCTGACCGAACTCCCTGCCTTCGTGCTCGTGCGCGGCGACGGCACCATTCCCGCGGCAGCTCAAGGTTGGTCAGCAGATTCGTGGCGAGAAGTGGCGAATGAGATCGCAACACTCGTGAGTTGGAGCAAGCCGACGATTCCAGCACCTGGCGATCCAGGCGCGTTCCGCGGCACGCCCGCACTTGTCTGATTCTCTTCCTGTAGAAGAAGTTCTTACCGAACTGCGCGAGGCACTCGCCACGCGTGGGGGTGCAGTACTGGTCGCACCACCCGGTGCCGGAAAGACGACACTTATTCCCATCCGTTTGCTTGACGAAGCATGGCTCGCTGCAAACAAGATCGTGATGCTCGAGCCACGGCGCCTTGCTGCCCGAGCAGCAGCCCGACGCATGGCCGAGTTGATTGGCGACGAAGTCGGCGGACTCGTCGGTTTTCAGACGCGCGATGAACGTCGCATCAGTGCTCGAACGCGCATTGAAGTGGTCACCGAAGGAGTGCTGACACGTCGGCTACAGACCGACCCGTCACTCGATGGTGTCGGTCTCGTCATCTTCGACGAAGTGCACGAGCGAAATGTTCCGACCGACGTCGGTCTGGCTCTTCTGTTGGACGCCCGTCAGACTCTTCGAGCGGATCTTCGTGTGCTCGCCATGTCGGCTACTGCCGAGGCCGACACGTTTGCCCGCTTACTTGGTGACGATTCACAAGCTGCCCCCATCGTCACATCAGATGGTCGCATGCACCCGGTCGACGTGCGGTACATGGCTCGTCGACGAGATGACTCACTCGAGACTGCAATCGCCACGACGGTTCAGACATCGCTTCGCACTGACGACGGTGACATGTTGGTGTTTCTCCCGGGTATTGGGGAGATCAACCGAGTTCGTGATCATCTCGTTACGACTCTTCCTCCCGGCGTGGTCGTTCAACGGCTGGCCGGTGCATTGCCGTTCGACGAACAAGACGCTGCTTTGCGACCAGATCCACAGGGTCGACGACGCATCGTCCTCAGTACTGACATCGCGGAAACATCTCTGACAGTCGACGGTGTGAACGTGGTGATCGATGCGGGTCTCGCCAGAGTGCCTCGACTCGACCAACGCACCGGACTTACTCGGCTTTCGACAGTCACCACGTCACGGGCATCTGCAGAGCAGCGAAGTGGTCGTGCCGGACGTGTTCGGCCTGGTGTCGCCTATCGGCTGTGGAGCCGAATCGAAGATTCAACACGACCGGCCCATCTCCCTCCTGAGATCTCACAAGTTGACTTGTGCTCGGTGGTACTCGAAGTCGCCGCGTGGGGGTCGGACTTTGAGAAGCTTCCCTTCCCAGACGCTCCTCCTGTTCGATCGATTCAGATTGCACGCGAGACACTCCGGATGATTCACGCCATAGACGAAGCAGACTGCATCACCGCACACGGCCGCGCACTTCTCGCACTACCGCTTCACCCTCGTCTCGCTTCGATGGTCGTGCATGCCCAAGAGGAACTCGGAGGCGATGCAGCCTGGCTGGCATGTGTGCTCTCAGCACTTCTTGAAGAGCGCGACATCATGCGTGGGCGTCCCGATTCGCTGCCCACCGACATGGCGTTACGTGCTGCAATCGTGTGCGGGGTTTCCTCTGACGACCGAGCCGACCGCGGAGCAGTTCGCCGCGTCGCCGATGCCGCGAAAGACATCGCACGTCGGCGCAACATCGAGCACTCACGTCCCCTTCGCGAATCGGTCGTTGCCCATCTCGCTGGCGCGTTGCTATTGGCGGCGTACCCGGATCGTCTCGCCAAGAATCGGGGTACGAAAGGTCAGTTCGTCATGCGAGCCGGAGGCGGCGCCTGGGTGAATGAACGCGATGAGTTGGCGACTGAGTCGTTCATCGTGGCCGCTGATGTCGACGGTGACCGCAAGTCAACTCGCATTCGGCGAGGTGCAGGCCTCGACGCCGACCAAGTTGCTCTTATGTTGGGTGACGATGTCGTCGAAGAAGTCGTTGTCCAGTGGGACAAGGAACGCAACGACCTCGCACGCACGGTGACGCGGAAATGTGGATCACTGCGTCTTGATGAGCGCGTCGGTCCCGCGTTGCCCGGACCAGACACCGAACATGCGCTCGTTGAACGCGTACGCGTGAGCGCGCTCGGAATCTTGTCGTGGGATGACCGAGCACGCTCAACCCAGCGTCGCATGCAATTCGCACAACACCACCTGGGTGATTCGTGGCCCGATGTGAGCGACAAACATCTCGTACGCACGGTCAACGAGTGGCTCTCTCCGTACGTTGCAGGGTGCACATGTCGCGCCGACATCGAGGCCCTAGATGTCGACATGCTGTTACGCGCGCGCCTTTCTTGGGACACATCTACCGAACTCGACTCTCTCGCGCCACCGACGCTTGTTCTACCGAATGGCAAAGAAGCACAGGTCGACTATTCCGATGTCGACCGGCCCGTCGTCTCAGTTCGCGTACAGCGCGTCTTTGGCATGACAACTCATCCGACACTGCTTGGGGGACGTGTACCCGTTGTCGTGGAATTACTCTCGCCCGCCGACCGCCCGATTCAGGTGACTTCTGACCTACCAGGGTTCTGGAGTGGCTCATGGGCAGAGGTGCGACGTGACATGGCAGGTCGATATCCAAAACATGACTGGCCGGTCGATCCGACCAAATAGACGACTCTTCGTTGGCGAGATGGGTGCTCGCTCAACGGGTGCAATTAGCGTGGAGCCATGGCAGATTTCGTCTTTACTGAACTACTTCCGCTCGGCCCAGACGACACGCCCTATAGGTTGCTGTCCACCGAAGGCGTGTCAAATGTCGACACCGCACTGGGCAGTTTCCTAAAGGTTGAGCCTGAAGCGATCACACTTCTCACTCAGGTGGCGATGCGCGAGATTGCACATTTTCTTCGGCCCGGCCACCTACAACAACTTGCCAACATCCTCGAAGATCCAGAAGCAAGTGCCAACGATCGATTTGTTGCTCTCGACTTGTTGAAGAACTCATCGATCGCCGCAGGAGGCGTATTGCCCATGTGCCAGGACACAGGGACCGCGATCGTCAAAGCGAAAAAAGGTCAGTACGTCTTCACCGGTGGAAATGACGAGGAAGCGATCGCACGCGGTGTCTTTGACACTTACCAGACGAGCAACTTGCGCTACAGCCAACTTGCGCCGCTGTCTATGTACGAAGAGAAGAACACTGGCAACAACCTTCCCGCCGAAATCAAAATCGCGGCGACACCGGGCGATGCGTACAAATTCCTCTTCATGGCAAAGGGCGGTGGCAGTGCCAACAAGAGCTACTTGTTCCAAGAAACCAAGGCTCTGTTGAACGAGAAGACTCTCCTTCCGTGGGTGTTCGAGAAGATGATCACTCTCGGAACAGCTGCATGCCCGCCGTATCACTTGGCGATTGTCATCGGTGGAACTTCTGCTGAACACGCTGTCGAGACAGCAAAGTTGGCAAGCACTCGCTACCTCGACTCATTGCCGACGACCGGCAGCGAAACGGGTCACGGGTTCCGCGACCTTGATCTCGAAAAGAAGATTCTCGAGCTTTCTCAGAAGACTGGTATCGGCGCCCAATTTGGTGGCAAATACTTCTGCCACGACGTCCGTGTCATCAGACTCCCCCGCCACGGCGCCAGTTGCCCAGTGTCTTTTGCGGTGTCATGCAGCGCTGATCGCCAAGCGCTCGGCAAAATCACACGTGACGGCATCTTCATCGAACAACTCGAACATGATCCGGCGCGTTTCATGCCCGAGGTGGCTGAAGACGACTTGAGCAGTGAAGTCGTGCACATCGACTTGAACCGACCGATGGCGGAGATTCGCGCCACACTGACCAAGTATCCGGTGAAGACCCGCGTCATGCTCACTGGTCCGATGGTCGTGGCCCGCGACATTGCACACGCAAAGTTGAAAGAACGCCTCGACACCGGTCAGGGTCTTCCGCAGTACTTGAAGGACCATGCCGTGTACTACGCCGGCCCGGCAAAGACCCCTCAAGGCATGGCATCGGGATCATTCGGCCCGACCACTGCAGGTCGAATGGATTCCTACGTCGCAGACTTCCAAGCAGCTGGTGGAAGCTTCGTCATGCTTGCCAAGGGAAACAGGTCACGGCAGGTGACTGATGCTTGCGCCACTCATGGCGGTTTTTATCTCGGATCGATCGGCGGACCTGCGGCGCGACTCGCGCAGGACTGCATCACCAAGGTCGACGTTCTCGAGTACCCAGAGCTTGGAATGGAAGCGGTGTGGAAGATCGAAGTGAAGGATTTTCCCGCGTTCATCGTGGTCGATGACAAAGGCAATGACTTCTTTGACATGGTCGGTGGCGGCACACCGGTCGCGCTGCACTGAGCGCGCGTCACACCAAAGATTTCACCACTGCCCTGGTCTCGACGGCCTCGTCGGGAGTCCCAGGAAATTCGACTGCTGCGAAGTCAGTGACGCCAATCGACTTGAGCGACATGATTCGGTCACGCACTTCATCCGCGCTACCGATGATGGCGATGTCCGCAGGACCGTCTGCGTTCTCGTGGTCGAGCATGGCTCTGTAACTCGGAAGCGACCCGTACACCGCGAACACCTTCGCAGCTCGTACCTTCGCGGCGTCTGTGTCTTTCGTGACGCAGACCGGAAGTGCTGCAATAACGCGTGGTGCAGGACGACCGAATTCGTCGGCGGCCGCCGTGATGGTCGGCACTGTGAGTGACTTCAACGTGTTCGGACCGGTGCACCACGTCAGCGTGCCGTCGGCAAGTGCGGCAGTCACACGCAACATCTGCGGACCAAGTGCAGCCACGACCACTCCGAATGGTGACGAACCTTTGATCGAAACACCAGCCATCACCTTGTAGACCTCGCCATCAAATGCGACCGACTCACCGCGGGCCAGCGGCATCAGGACCGACAGGTACTCCTTCATGTGACGCACTGGCTTGTCGAATGACATTCCCATCAGGTTCTCGATGACGACTTTGTGGCTGAGGCCGATACCGAGTGTGAGTCGTCCACCTGATGCCGCATTCACCGTATGACACTGCTGAGCCAACATCATCGGATGACGTGGATAGGTCGGGACGACACTCGTCCCCAGTTCGATTCGCGGAACCTCGCGACCAACGATGGCAAGAGCCGTCAGGGCATCATGCCCGAAGATTTGCGGCGCCCAATAGCTGGCGAAACCATCTGCTTCTGCTTGACGCGCCTCCGCCACCACATCATCGAGCGTTCCATCGTTGACTGTTCCACCGAACAAACCAATTCGCATGTGATGACCGTAGCCGCATGATCACGGATGGGTTCAAGCCAGAGAAAGTGATTGTGCTGAACGCCAATGTGCCGATCAGGCCAAGCTGACTATGTCAAGCCAGTCCTCAGAGAAATAGTCGACTTGGCCATCGGGCAAGAGCAATACCTTGGTGGGATCAAGATGTTTCACGAATTCAGTGTCGTGACTGACGAAGATAATCGAGCCCTTCCAATCCGCCAACGATGCAGCGACCGCCTCTCGACTGGGCGGATCGAGGTTGTTCGTGGGTTCGTCGAGTAGCAGCACGTTATTGCCCCCGATCATGAGCATCGCGAGTGCAAGCTTCGTCTTCTCACCACCAGACAACGTGCCTGACTCTTGAAACACTTTGGTTCCCTGCAGACCAAACATGCCGAGCAGACCACGCAGCTGAGTGTCAGTGAGCGATGCGCCGGACGGCAGGTCACGGCGCATGTGGTCGATGAGCGACATGTGCGGGTCGAGGTTGTCGTGCTCTTGGGCGTAGTAACCGGTGCTCACATTGTGGCCCCAACGGAAGTCGCCGGTCTTCGGTTGTGTTTCGCCGGCAAGGATTCTCAACAGAGACGTTTTACCTGCTCCGTTCAGTCCAAGTACGAGCAAGCGCTCACCTCGACCCAAGTCGAACGACACGTCCTCGAAAATCGCTGGGCCTCCGTATGCCTGCGATAAGTGCGTGGCTTCGATGACCGTCACTCCAGAGGTCGGTGGGTCGGGAAACCGAACAGTGAACCGCCTGTCGCGATTGGAGACCGACACCTTGTCGTCTTCCAGTCGACTGATGCGCTTCTCGATGCTGTGCGCCATCGATGCCTTCGACGCCTTGGCGCCAAACCGGTCGACGACGGTCTGGAGACGGGCGATTTCTTTTTCTTGCAATACAGCTTTCCGAGCGAGACGCTCTTCATCGGCTGCTCGCGCAGACTTGTACTGGCTGTAGGTGCCTCGATATTCCACCAAATGTCCGACGCCATCTTCATCTGGACGATCGACGTGAAGTACTCGCGTGATGGCTTCATCGAGCAGTTCAAGGTCATGACTGATGACGACAAGTGCGCCCTTGTAGTTGCGCAGGAAGTTCAACAACCAGTTCTTTGCATCCAAGTCGAGGTGGTTCGTCGGCTCATC
>DCZD01000033.1:18604-24526 GCA_002331255.1 Acidimicrobiaceae bacterium UBA2093
CCCGACAACACTCCGAGTGGAAGATCGAGTCGACTGGTGGTCACGCCGAGGCCCGCCGCTATCGAACGTGCCTCGCTGTCAGCCGAGTATCCGCCTTTCAGACGAAATTCTTCTTCTGCCTTGGTGTACCGCGAGACATTGCGATCATCTGGCATCTCTTCCATCGCGATACGCAACTTCTCGAGTCGCTCCCCGTCGGCATCGATGCCGCGACCTGACAACACGTGCGTGATGGCGGTTCGCCCGTCGAGCACTCCGGCGATGCGAGGGTCTTGTGGGAGATAGCCGAAACCTCCCGTGCGGCGCACAGAGCCCCCGGATGGCTCAGCCTCGCCGCCCAACACCTTGAAGAGGCTCGTCTTTCCTGCTCCGTTACGCCCGACGAGTCCGACCTTGTCGCGTGCCATGACAGTGAACGACGCCCCTGACACCACGGCACGGCCACCGACCTCAACGACGAGTTGGCGTACCTGGAGCATCGGACAAGTCTGCCGTCAGTTGTTCGACTTGACGCTATGGCGTCGTCGTCGTGACAATCGCGCTTGAAGTTGTCGGCACCAGCGAAGACGATTCAGTCGACGGAGCAATGCTCGCCACGGCGCTAGTCGTGCCAGAAGACTGCACTTGTGTGGTCGTCACACCATTGTCAACCGTATTCGTGACATCTGGCAATACATCGGCCCCAGCGGAGTCGTCAGTGAAGGTTGAGGCGAGGCATTTGCCTTGTTGTGTTGGAGCAGACCCCAGACCTTTGCCGATCGCTGTGACCAATACCGCACGGCCATCTGGTGACGGATGAATCTTGTCGCGATTCAGCACACCAGCCTGAGACGAAACCATCGCCCAGTCGAGCACTGAAACGTTGTTGTTCGCGGCTGCGACTTTCGCGATAGCACCGTTCACCTCGTTCTGGCGATCACGGAAGAGCGACGTCGTGAGCAAGAGAACAGGTCGTGGCTTGAGTGAGGTCACGATTGCGGTGAGGTCACTCGTGTACTTGTCAATCTGGCCGGTGTAGTTGGTGCCAAGAAACACCACCGATGCATCCCACCCATCTGAGAGTCGCGCACGCAACACCTCACGACCGAATTGCACGAAGCGCGATGGTTCAGCCTCGACAGCGACTTGCCACCCGAGAGGCAGCAATGCCCTGCACATCTCGCCTCCGTATCGACTGGCTGTCGACGCAATAATCGAGTCACCAATGACGAGCAGGCGATTGCCCTTGGCGACAGAACCGACGAGCGGTCCTTGAATGGGCGGAAACTTGATCGATGCGGCAAGCGTTGGTGGCAAGGTGGCCTGCCCCACGAAGTCATTACCCGGAATGACGCCGATGCCGTCAAGCAGGCTTGATGACCGTGACGAATCCGTCGAACATGCGGCGACTCCGATAGTCAATACCACCATCAGGTTCGCCAGAATTCGATGTCGATGAATGTTGAGGGGGCGCATCCGCCTCCCATTCAACTCCAGACGCCACCTCAGTTCGCGTCATCCCCATGGTTCGCAGCTCGCGACTGTCGAAGTTCGTCACGGATCTCAGCCAACAATTCATTGGTGGTCACCTCGGACTTCACGTCACGGAAACGGTTATACGTACGCACGATGAGAAATAGTGCAAATGCCACGATGATGAAGTTGAGAGAGGCCGTGACCAACGCACCGATGGGAAGCTCACTTCCATTAATCGTGATCTTCTTGTCATTGAAGTTCGGGGTACTGCCGCCGAAGATCGACCCAATTAAGCCACCGAGCAGTCCGGGGTTGTCTTTGCCGTCCCCAGCGAAGGCGTCGATAACGGTCTTGAACGATGCACCGATGACGAAGGCCACGCCAACATCGACGACGTTTCCGCGATTGATGAACTCCCGGAATTCGGCGGCGAATCCACGAGCTTTCTTGGCAACTTCGACGACTCCGAGATCAGGTATTTCCGGCACGAATCAATTATTGCGTTTCGAGGTCCTCGAAACGGTCCACATCCCGCAATGCGGGGAACCCCACCCAGAACGCTCCGACAATGGCGACCGTTGCAATGCCGCCTCCGACAACAGTCGCCGGAGTGCCAATCGCACTCGATACGACGCCGGATTCAAATGCCCCAAGTTCATTCGAAGCGCCGATGAACACGTTCTCCACAGCGTTCACTCGCCCACGCTTGTCATCTGGGGTCACTAGCGGGACAAGTGATCCGCGAATGAAGACACTCACCATGTCAGCTGCACTCGCCACAATGACCGCAAAGAAGGCAACCCAGAACGACCGAGTAAGACCGAGCACGATTGTCGCCAGACCGAAGATGGCGACGACGAGATACAGAATGCGTCCGATACGCCGCCGGATCGGATATGAAGCAAGCGCCAGAGCCATGATGGCTGCTCCGATTCCGCCCGCGGCGCGCAACCATCCGTATGCCACATCTCCAACACCGAGTCGTTCTTCGGCGATAACTGGGAGGAGTGCGACCGCACCACCGAACAATACGGCGAATAAATCCAACGAAATCGCCGCGAACAACACCGGTGTGCGACGTATGAAGTGCAATCCTTCGAGTGCATGACGAAGCGTTGGTCGCTCCTGTTCTTCACGTGGAACTCGCACATGAGGCACCGGAACGCGACTAAGCGCCGCAATGCCGATCGTCATGAGCACCACTGCGCCGCCATATGCGACGCTTGGGTCAACTGAGTAGAGAAATCCGCTCACCGCTGGACCAATGATCGCCGCACTTGTCCACGTCGCGCTGTACAACGCGACGACACGCGGAAGTCCGCCTTCAGGGGCAATCATGGGGACAATCGACCGGATGGATGGCGCTGCGAACGCTCGACTTGCGCCGAACACCACTGCAATCAGAAACATCGGAGCAGCAGATGTCGGGTTCGTGCGCGCGTACAACAAAAGTGCCACCGCGCTCATCGCTTCGCCGACGAGCGCCATCATGCCCACGTACTTTCGATTGAATCGATCAGCGACTGTTCCTGTCACCAGCACGAGAACAGCCGCTGGTAGAAACTCAGCGAGGCCCAACCAACCAATGTTGATTTCGTCACCGGTGATGTCGTAGACATGCTTTCCCAGCGCTGCAGCCTGCAACATGACACCGGTCGTCACGACGAACTGCGACACAAGGAATGCGAGAACCGATGGCGATGCCAACACGTCACGCGCTGTCAACGTCAACGCGGACGACGAACCGGTGTGTGATGGGTCACTGGTCATCGGGCAGTCCATCCCCCGTCGACGACGAGGGTCTGCCCTGTCATGTAGCTGCTTGCATTGCTCGCGAGAAAGAGCAGCGCACCGTCCAATTCATGGACCTCACCCATCCGCGGCATGGGACTGTTGCGTTCAAGGAAACGTCGAGATCCGGCATCACCTTGCATCGGCTCGGTCATCTCCGACGGAAACCAGCCAGGACACAGTGCATTCACTCGCACTCCCTTTCGTGCCCATTGCAATGCAAGTTCGCGAGACAGATTCACGACAGCCGCTTTACTAGCAACGTAGTTGGCCTGTTTGATCGGAGCCGAACCCACAAGACCGAGAACGCTCGCGATGTTGACAATTGAACCTCGACCGTTGGCAACCATGTGCTCGCCGCAGAGTTTGCTGAGATGCCATACAGCCGTGACGTTCACTTCGAGCACCTCTCGGAATTGCTCGACTGTCTCGTCTTCAACGGCAACTGTGTGCCCAATTCCGGCGTTGTTCACCAGCACATCGACTCGACCGCAACGCCGAATCACCTCATGTACCAATGTCTCGCGCTGTGAAGCATCTGAGACATCGCACACCATCGTGATAAGTCCCGGCAGACCTTCGGCAAGTTCGTCGAGCCGCGATTGTCGTCGAGCGACAGCGACGACGGTCGCACCAACCGCGTGCAGTACGCGAGCGAATCGAGCGCCAAGCCCAGAGGATGCACCCGTGACGATCACGACCCGACCCGACATGTCAAACACTGACATTGGTTCGAGATTCTCAGGCATGCCCTGAGGCTAGAGCCCACGTCAGCGACACAAGCAATGTCACCGACACATCGATCGCCCCCTCGGTGGGAAACGCACTCGAGTGATGTGCGACGATGAACGCCGTGAAGGTACGCATCGGATTCGGCTTGGGTGCACGAACCACTGTCAACGGTGGCGACTTCTTGAAATTGGTGGATGACCTCGAGCGACTGCAATTCGACAGCTTGTGGGTCAGCGAGCGCATCGCCTCGCTTGCTCCCGACCCCATCGTCGCCATGTCGATGGCTGCGGCGCGCACGACCCGACTGAAAGTGGGCATGAGCGTGATGGTTCTGCCGGGGCGAAACCCCGTAGTGCTCGCCAAAGAACTCGCCTCACTTGATGTGATGTCAGGCGGTCGACTCTTGCCGGCATTCGGCCTCGGTGCCGCCGACGCACGCGAACACAATGCATTTGCTGTGACCCGGGAGACTCGCGCGACGATTTTCGATGAGTCGCTTCACATTATGCGCGCATGCTGGACTCAAGAGTCGGTCACGTTTCACGGGCGCCACTTCTCATTCGACGATGTCCAGGTGTTGCCGAAGCCCATCCAGAACCCACCCGATGTGTGGTTGGGCGGCATCGCTGACAGTGAGTTGCGTCGAGTGGGACGCCTAGCCGACGGATGGCTGCCGTCGTTCATCACCCCCGACGAAGCAGCAGTCGGCTGGCGCAAGGTCAAGGAGGAAGCGCATCGTTACGAGCGCGACATCGATGCAGAACACTTCGGCGTGTTGATTCCCTACTCGCTCGACTCACTTCCTGAACAAGTCATCTCGACCGTCCTCGCGCGTCGATCAGGCACAGTCGACCCCAATGACATCGTGCCAGTCGGATGGCCACGACTAGTCGAGCTCATCCAAAAATTCGTCGCCATCGGCGCCAGCAAGTTCGTGGTCATCCCGATGGGTGCTCATAACCACGTCGACTGGACATCGCATCTAGAGGACGCCGCAGGAATTCTGAAACCGCTCGAAAATTGACAATCACGGCGTGTGCCGTGACGTAGTCACTTACGAGCAGGCTTGCGGAAATTTTCGACGACGTCGATGAGAAGTCGCGTACCAAAGGCCGTGGCGCCACGATTCAGCCATCCGTCATCGCCGTCTGTATCCATCGGGCCGGCAATGTCGAGATGTGCCCACGGCACGTCGGCCACGAATTCGTTCAAGAACAAAGCAGCGGTAATGGTTCCAGCGAGAGGGCCTCCGATGTTGCGCATATCGGCAACATTCGAGTCGAGGAGTTTTCGATAGTCCCTGTGCAACGGCATCTGCCACACCAACTCATCGGTGCGGTCACTGGACGCTTTCACTTGATCGACCCACGACTGAGAGTTGCCCAATACGCCCGCCATCTTCTTGCCGAGCGCGGCCATGCATGCACCGGTCAACGTCGCAATGTCGACGATGGCATCTGGCTTTGTCTCGACGGCAAGCGACAATCCGTCAGCAAGGATCAAACGTCCTTCAGCATCGGTGTTGTGAATTTCCACCGTCTTTCCATTGCGCATGGTGATGACGTCCCCCATGCGAAGCGCACTGCCTGACGGCATGTTGTCGGTGCACATGAGATAACCAACGACTGCTGTGCGCACTTTCAAAGCGCGCAACGAGGCCATCGCGCACAACACTGCTGCTGCTCCGCTCATGTCCATCTTCATGGACGCATGGCTCGGATCGCTCGGCTTCAAGCTGATTCCACCCGAGTCGTACATGACACCTTTTCCGACCAAGACGACTTTTCCTTTTGCGTTGCGTGGCGTGTACGTGAGCTTCACCATGCGCGGGGGCTCAACACTTCCCTTGTTCACCCCGATCATGCCGCCACAGCCCATCGCTTCGAGTTGGTCACGGTTGTAGACCTGAGCTCGCAGTCCCGATGCCTTCGCGATCTCGACGGC
>DCZD01000033.1:24829-24996 GCA_002331255.1 Acidimicrobiaceae bacterium UBA2093
CTGCGTCGGTGGACACCAACACGATGTTCGCGAGCTTCGACTTCGACGACTTGTCATTCTTCAAGTTGACGTAACGGTGAGTCGGGAGGAGCAGTCCTTCTACGACGGCTTGCGCATTGGCCTTCTTGTCACCACGTCCGACCGACACCAGTGATGTCGACAGAGAC
>DCZD01000033.1:25237-28370 GCA_002331255.1 Acidimicrobiaceae bacterium UBA2093
GGAGTCACCGACTTGGCTTCACCAATTCCGACGAGGATGCGAATTTGCTTCGAGCCAGCTGCCGCCGGCAAGACGAGCGTTTGGCCAGACTTCGCGTCGAAGCCGAGTGCGGAAAGATCCTTACGGGTAAACCCGATGTCGCTTGACAACGGACCATCTGCTGCGACTGGGATACCGACGGCCGATGTCGTCGAATCCGAAGTTCGCGAGAGGTTGACGGAGATGCCCATGACTGTGTTGCTCATGGGCAGTGAACTTAGACGGTGCGGACCGGCCGGCTCTTGCCCTCTTGCCAACGGGCCATGGTCCACAACAGGTCGGAGAGCCGGTTGAGGTACGGAACCACATATGACGGCGTCGGGGCCGCTGAGAGGGCGTGGCGCTCGGCGCGGCGCACCACGGTGCGGGCGATGTCGAGCCACGCAGCAACGGGATGTTCGCCCGGCACGACGAATTCCGTCGGTCGCTCGAAGCGAGTGTCGAGATCGTCGATGATGTGCTCAAGCCGGTCGACCATGTCAGAGGTCACACACGACTGACCCGGTGCCAACTTGTGACGGTTCTCGGGAAGCGTCGCTAGCTCGGCCATGAGCACCCACAACTCGCCCATGATCTTCACGCAGATCTCATCACACTCGGTCCCGTGACCTGCCGTCACTCGAACAAGGCCCAGTACGGCTTGTGCTTCATCGACGGACCCATAGGCGCGGGGCAATTCAGAATCCTTCGGAACACGTCCACCAAACAACAGACCAGTGGTGCCGTCGTCGCCCTCGCGGGTGTAAATGCGTTCATGACCCATGCGAGCGTCACCCTAACCCTCTGCTCTGACCTGCACCTCAGTGGGAAAGACATTGTCTGGAAGGCCTCATCTCCACGATGGGCGAAGTAGCGTTGTAACGGTCATGGCACGCCAGCCCTACGTCGAAGCGATTCGCGAAAGAGTCATCGTCTTTGACGGCGCATTCGGGACATTCGTGCAAGGAATTGATCTCGGTCCCGATGACTTCGGTGGTGCCGCGCTTGAGGGTTGCAACGAGATGTTGTGCGCCACTCGACCAGATGTCATCGCCGACATGCACCGTGCATTTCTCGAAGCTGGTGTCGACGCCATCGAGACTGCCAGCTTCGGTTCATTCAGCACTGTCCTCGCCGAGTACGACATCGCAGACCAGGCATACGAGCTAAGCAAGACTGCCGCATCCATTGCCCGCACCGTCGCCGATGAATACGAGTCCGATGGCCGCCCGCGTTACGTGGCCGGCTCGATGGGGCCCGGAACAAAACTGCCGAGCCTCGGCCACATCTCTTTTGCCGAGCTACGTGACTCATACACCGAACAGGCTCGTGGCTTGCTCGCTGGTGGCGTTGATTTGTTCCTCATCGAGACGTGTATGGACTTGTTGCAAATCAAGGCTGCGATGCAAGCCTGTCGACGCGCGATGGCAGCTGAGGGACGAGATGTCCCGATCCAGGTCCAAGTAACAATCGAGACCACCGGCCGCATGTTGGTCGGCACGGAAATTGGTGCGGCGCTCAGTTCGCTCGCGGCAATGAAACCAGATGTGATCGGCATCAACTGCGCGACAGGACCCGCAGAGATGCAGGAACATCTGCGTCATCTCAGCGCCCACTCTCCCATTCCGATCAGCGTCATGCCGAATGCCGGATTACCAAGTGTCGTTGACGGGCGCACGCACTATGACCTCACGCCCGAACAACTTGCGGAGTACCACCGCCACCACGTTGCCGACCTAGGCATCAACATCGTCGGAGGATGCTGTGGCACAACGCCGGAGCATCTGCGACAAGTTGTCGAAGCGGTGCGTGGTGTGACTATCGCTCAGCGCGAGCCAGATATCGAGCCTGCAGTCACCTCTCTGTATTCACCGGTCACAATCGAACAGGACAACACCTTCCTCATCATCGGCGAGCGCACCAACGCGAACGGCTCGAAAGCTTTTCGAGATGCGATGTTGCGCGAAGACTGGGACAGCTGCGTGAAGATGGCTACAGACCAGATTCGCGAAGGGGCCCACGTACTCGACGTGTGCGTGGACTACGTCGGTCGCGACGGCACAGTTGACATGAACGAGATTGCATCGCGCTTTGCAACCCAGGCCAGCGTTCCGTTGGTGCTCGACTCCACAGAGCCAGAAGTCATGGAAGCGGGTCTCATTCATGTGGGCGGACGTGCCATCTTGAACTCGGCGAACCTTGAGGATGGCGAAGCTCCTGGTTCGCGCCTTGATCGAGTCTTTTCGCTTGCCCGGGATTTTGGTGCCGCGGTCATCTGCTTGCTCATCGATGAACGCGGTCAAGCACGTGACGTGAAATGGAAGATGGCTGTAGCTCATCGCATCAATGACATCGCCACGAAGCGCTACGGGTTGTCGTCCTCTGACCTCATCTTCGATGCACTCACCTTCCCGCTCGGAACTGGTGACGAAGACTTACGTCACGACGCGATGCACACCATCGAGGCAATCCGTCGCATCAAGTCCGAGATACCGGGGGCGTACACCACTCTCGGGGTCAGCAACGTGAGTTTTGGTCTTAACCCGGCGAGCCGTCAAGTGTTGAACAGTGTCTTTCTGCACGAGGCTCGCCAAGCAGGTCTTGATAGCGCCATCGTTCATGCGTCGAAGATTCTTCCGCTTGCTCGCGTGTCGGAAGAACAGAAGAAGGTCTGCCAAGACCTCATCTATGACCGGCGAGAGGCCGACTATGACCCGCTATCGGCGTTGCTCGAGATGTTCGCCGACGCCACGATCGTCACCGCTGAGAAAGTCGACAAATCTGACTGGACCGTGGAGCAAATCTTGCGGCAACGCATCATCGACGGAGACCGCGAAGGTCTTCACGACGATCTCGACCGCGCAATGGCGCAAGGAATTGCTCCGCTCGACATCATCAACGAAGTGTTGCTCGACGGTATGCGTGAAGTCGGTGAACTATTCGGCTCCGGCCAGATGCAATTGCCGTTCGTTCTACAGAGTGCCGAGACCATGAAGTCGGCGGTCAGCCACCTTGAGCCCCACATGGAGAAAGCCGATGCCGTAGCGAAAGGAAAGCTTGTGCTCGCCACCGTGAAAGGCGACGTGCACGACATCGGCAAGAACTTGGTCGACAT
>DCZD01000033.1:28555-29838 GCA_002331255.1 Acidimicrobiaceae bacterium UBA2093
ACATCATCTGCACCAACAACGGCTATGAAGTGCACAACATCGGAATCAAGGTGGCCATCAGCGACATGGTGGCCAAGGTGAAAGAAGTCGGCGCCGATGCTCTTGGCATGAGTGGTCTCCTCGTGAAGAGCACTCTCATCATGCGCGAAAATCTTCAAGAGTTGAACAACCTTGGTCTGAGTTCTCTTCCGGTGTTGCTCGGTGGTGCCGCGTTAACGCGCAGCTATGTGGAGGATGACCTCCGACAGGTATACGACGGACGCGTCTTCTACGGAAAAGATGCATTCGAGGGTCTCAGCACACTCGACAAATTGATGGAGATCAAACGCACCGGAGTCGATGACCCTGGCTTCGGTACCGTGCCGACTGGGCGCAAACTTCCCAAACGCGAGAAAGTCGACATTGACCCCGTCGATCTGCCACGTCGGTCCCCCGAGGTCATCTCTGATAATCCTGTTTTCACACCGCCATTTCTCGGCACCAAAGTCGTCAAAGGGATCGGACTTGACGACATCGCCGCGTTCATCAACGAGACAGCACTCTTCCGTAACCAGTGGCAGTACCGTCCCGAAAACGGCGAGACCGACGAGCAATTTAAAGATCGCATCCGACCGATTCTTCGCGAACAGTTGGCCATGGCGAAAGCAAACGGAGTGCTCATTCCGCAAGTGGTGTACGGATACTTCGCGGCCAATGGTGATGGTGATGACCTCGTCATCTGGACCGACGCCTCACGCACCCAAGAACTAACTCGCTTCAATTACCCACGTCAAAAAACTGCACCACACTTGTGTATCGCCGACTTCTTCCGCCCAATCGAGTCGGGCGAAGTCGACTATGCGGCATTCCACATTGTGACGATGGGGCGGACCGTCAGCGACCGTGCAGCAGATCTGTTCAATGCGAACAAGTATCAGGACTATCTCGTACTGCATGGCCTCGGAGTCGAGATGGCTGAAGCATTGGCCGAGTACTGGCACCATCGCATTCGCACCGAATGGGGCTTCGTCGACGAGGACGGACCCAACGTCCAAGGGCTGTTCCGTCAGCAATACCGAGGCGGACGTTACTCGTGGGGTTATCCCGCATGTCCTGACCTTGAGGACAACGCACGAGTTGCAGAAATTCTTGAAGCCGGTCGAATTGGCATTGAAGTGAACGAAGAGACTGGCTGGCAGTATCAGCCAGAGCAGACCACGTCAGCAATTATCTGCCACCACCCACGCGCCAAATACTTCGTCGCACGTTGAACACGCGCTGTCAGGTCGGCTGACTCGCCTCCC
>DCZD01000033.1:30042-43384 GCA_002331255.1 Acidimicrobiaceae bacterium UBA2093
CTCAGGTCGGCTGACTCGCCTCCCATGCAACCACTAAGGCTGCATATCGGCCGCCGACGTTGAGTAACTCCTCATGCGTCCCGATCTCTTCAATCGTCGCATTGTTCACCACCGCAATCTGATCGGCACGACGCACCGTTGTGAGGCGGTGCGCGACGACGACCACCGTACGACCGGACATCAACTGCTCCAGTGCATGCTCGATGTCTCGTTCAGTACCAGGGTCAAGATTCGACGTCGCTTCATCGAGAACCAACACAGCAGGGTCGACCAGTGCGGCGCGAGCCAATGCGACCAACTGGCGCTCACCTGCGGAGAACCGAGAGCCGCGTTCGCGAACTTCGGTGTCGAGACCTTCAGGGAGGGACTCGAACCGTTCGAGAACTCCGAGTGACTGAAGCGCATTGCGCACTTGTTCATCGGTCGCTTCAGGTCGTGCAACCAACAGGTTGTCCCGCACCGTGCCATTGAACAAGAAGCCCTCCTGAGGCACCACGACAATGCGTTCGCGCAGTGAATCGAATGAAGCGCGTCGCACATCGATGCCACCAAACGTGACCGACCCACTATCGGGGTCGTAGAGACGTGCCATCAACTTTGCAACAGTCGACTTACCAGCGCCCGTGGGGCCGACCAATGCAAGCTTGCTACCCGAGGGAACCACAAGTGACACGTTTCGAAGCGCCGCTCGCGCACCTCCTTGATATGTGAATGTCACCTCTCGCATCGTGAGGTCACCTGCGGCCGGAAGCGTCACGGCACCAGGCACCTCGACGACGTCGGGCACCTCGTCGATGATGCCAAACAGCTTGTGTAACGCTGCCGCCGCTGACTGAAGAGTGTTGTACAACTGCGACAGTTGTTGCACGGGGTCGAACAAAGTAGCCAGAAGCAACACGAATGCCACCACAGTTCCCACCGTGACCGAACCACGATGCACGAGCCATCCACCGAGACCCACCATGAGAGCGGTGGCAGCGATGCCTGAGAACTCGACCACGCCGAAGTACCACGTACTCACGCGGACGCTGTGCATGTGACTGCGATACAGGTCCCGGTTGCTCTCTTCAAAACGACGAATCTGCTCTTCCTCTCGGGCATAGGCCTGGATGACACGAACTGCTGCGATGCTCTCTTGAAGATTTGACAGGTTCGCACCGACCCGTTCGCGAACTTCAAGATAGGCGCGGTTCGAATCTCGCTGGAACTTGATTGACGAGAGGACGAGGATCGGCAACACGAGTAGCGCAATGAGCGTCAATTGCCATGAAAGTGACACGAGCAAGAACATGGCAAGAATTAGAAGCAATCCGGCTGCCATAAACTGCAGCAGTCCCCATTGCACAAGTTCCGCGAGCGAGTCGATGTCGGCGGTCATTCTCGCCACCAAGACTCCGGCTTTTTCGCGGTCATAGAACGCCATCGACTGACGCTGAAGTCGGTCGAAAACCGTGATGCGCAGTGTCCGCAGAAAGCCTTCGCCCGCACGGTTGATGGTGAGGTACTGAATTCGACCCACGACATACGCACAGACCGTGACGATGAAGTATCCGATGACCGCAGCGTTCAACGCACCTGCATCTTTCGCGCGAATGCCGGCATCGATTCCATGCCGCACAAGCAATGGGCCTGCGAGTGTAAAGACAACCGACACCGTGACGAGCACGGCAGTTGCGATACCCCACCACTTGAACTTGGATGCCATACGAATGCTGCGTAGGAGAACAGTCCTAGTCTCGGTGCGGGTCAACTTGTCGTCTTCGGTCACCCCTGCTGGTGTGCGCCACATGATCAGACCACCGCACCGTCGTCGACTTCGGGTGCGCTCCAGGCTGCGAGGACGTCGCGATATCGCTGATTGGTGTCCAACAAGTCGCGATGCGTTCCTGTCGCCACGATTGAGCCATGGTCAAGCAAAGCGACGCGATCGGCCAACTCGATAGTCGCGGGCCGGTGAGCGATGACGATGGTCGTGCGACCCTTCATTACCGTCACCAGAGCGTCACGAATCTCGTGCTCCTTGGTTGGATCGACAGCGGATGTTGCGTCATCGAGTACCAACACGCGGGGGTCGGCCACGATGGCTCGGGCGATTGCGATGCGCTGTCGCTGACCACCGCTCAGCGAATATCCCCGCTCGCCGAGAATCGTGTCGTATCCCTCGGGCAACTCAGTGATGAAGTCGTGGGCGCCGGCCAACTGAGCAGCTCGGCGAACCACAGAGCTGTCGACGTGAGGACGGGCAAATGCGATGTTTGCGCTGACGGTGTCGTTGAAAAGCAAGGTGTCCTCGAACACCACTCCGACGTTGCTTCGTAACTCGCGAAGCGGAAGGTTGCGCACATCGACATCATCAAGACGGATTGAGCCATGTTCTGGGTCGTAGAAGCGCAACAACAGTCTCGCGAGTGTCGACTTACCAGACCCAGTGGCACCAACGATGGCGACGGACTCGCCAGGCTTCACGTGAAGCGACAAGTTCGATAGCACACGCACAAGACCTTCGTCGGTGAGATACGAAAATGTGACATCGTCGAACTGGACGGCGCCGACAGCAAGACCTGGCGTCGACGATGGAAGATGCAGTGGTAACACCGGATCGGCGATCTGGGGCTGCTCTGCCAATACTTCATCGATGCGCACGAGTGCGGTTGCTGCGCGTTGGCCAAGTGCAATGGTCATCGCAATATTGCGCAATGGCCAGATCAGCAGAGTGACGTAGGTGTTGAACGCCACCAACTCGCCAATCGACATGTCGCCGTTCAAAACTCTGTGGCCACCGATTCCGAGAACAGCCACCAGACCAAGTGCCGGCAACAGGTCGATACCAGGAAGGAATGTGCTACGAATTCGTGCCGCAACCAACGCCGCGCGCTGAATGTCATCAGCTTCGACTCGCAAGCGATCTGACATCACGGCCTCTGCTCCGAAACCTTTGACGACACGGACACCAGCGATGCTCTCCTCGACCACTGTCGCAAGTTGTGCCTGCTCTTGTTGCACGATCAGGTTCGCGGGGTGAATCTTCTTCGAAAAGCGTTGCGCGATGACATTAAGGAATGGAAGCGGCAATAGTGCGACAAGCGCCAACACCGGGTCGCCGAGCAACAAGATGATGACGACACCGATGATCTGTGCCACGTTCGCCATGACAAGAGGCAGCATGACGACAAATCCCTGCACCAGTTGCAAGTCGGTCGACGCACGACTCATCAGCTGACCAGTTTGTGACCGATCGTGATATGCGACATCGAGACCTTGTATGTGTGCGAACAACCTCTCGCGCATAAGTGTCTCGGTCAGACGGCTCTCACGAAACGCAAAGTATCGACGCATCCCAGAGAACAGACCGGCGATGAGGGCAGCCGACAGGATCAGCATCGTCCAAGTGATGAGAGAACCTGATTCGACAATCGCCTCATCGATGGCAAACCGTGTGAGTTGTGGCACTGCGATTTTCCCGAGCGTCCACAACAAGCCGATCGACACGCCGACAGAGAGGCCACGCCGCTGCTGAAGCAATGTGCGTCGAAGTAGGCGCCATCCGCTTCGCGTTGCCTGCGCGTCAGTCGACATGAGGGGGAACTTCCCTAGTGAACGTCATGCGTGGAGCTTTGATTGCCGTCAGCGATGCGCCGAGGGCGACAAGTCACGGACGGCCTGCCAGAAATCGAGTGCCGGATCAAGGCCGAGAATCATGAGCGATGACGTCGTCACACCATTGTCGAAATATTGCTTGATGCGGTCACGGCACTGTTCAGGCGAACCATGCACGACTAGTGCGTCGACGACGGAGTCAGGTATCGCAGCAAGTGCGGCCTTGCGGTCGCCTGCTTTCCATGCGTCCCACATTCCGCGAAGATCGTCACCACGACCCAACCACGCATGGAAGTCGGCGTACACCGGCACATTCAGGTACGCAGCAATTGCAAACCGAGCTGCTTGACGCACCTGCTCGGTATTGGTGCTCGGGCACACGAAGATTCGCGCGACAATCTCCTTCGGCGCGCCATCAGCTGCATCGGTAACCACTTTTGTGACTTGACGAACGTCGTCGGCGCTCAGCCAGTTGATGATGGCCCCGTCTGCTTCGCGCGCTGCCAGTCGCAACATGCCCTCACGAAGCGCCGCCACCAGAATTGCGGGCTTCACTTCGGGCCTGATACCGAGTCGAAAACCTTGGATATCGAAGGTGTCGTAGGTCTTGGTGACCTTCTCTCCGGTCAATGCATCATTCAGGAATCGGACAATGTCGCGAACCTTTCGAAAAGGCTCTTCAAAACGAAGTCCATTCCACTTCTCCACAATGACATTGGACGACGATCCGATACCGATGGCGAACCGTCCGGGTGCAGCATCGGCAAGCGAAGCGACCGACTGAGCAAAACACGCAGGACTACGTGTGTAGGCGGGCACAATCGCCGTACCGAGGCGCAATCTCGGTTCCCACGCAGCAGTCAATGCAAGCGGCGTGAATGCATCTGCACCATCAGCTTCTGCTGACCACACGTCGGTGTATCCGAGGTCAGCCAGTTCGTGCAATCTGTCCTTTTGGGCGTGCAAGTGACCTGGAAGTGGAACTGTCATGCCAGGGCGCACCGGCATGCCGTGATGTGTTGCTGCTCCGTATGCGTTCATCTTGTCTCCCTTACTCGGTCTTCACGCTTCTGCTCGTCACGCCACATGCGCGCGATACAACTTTGGCTGGCGACCGCAAGCAACGTTCCGTCTTCCGCCCACATGTGCACTTCGCCGTGGCCAAATCCGTTCTCTACTCCGTGGATCTGGATGTCAAGCAGTATCCAATCAGTCGAGACCAATTGCACCACACGCAACGTGTTGTCGAGGCTGTTTCCTCCACCCCTAATTCCAAATGCTTGCCCGACGCCCATCGGTACGAAGTCACCGAGAATCGCAAGCGTTGCCGCATCGACCGCATCGATGACCGACGGGATGCGAGCCCACATCTGGGTGCGACCGTCGTTTGCAACACCGTCGAGCTGATCGAGAGTGCGACCTTTGGCGAATCGCTCTTCGAGATAGTCATGGAACGACCCATTCAGCACGTTCATGTGCTCACGCTGCGGCAATGAGTCTGGGTGCGAAACCGTTGGCATGGTGACGAATTGTCCATTGTGACTGAACGTTCGCTCACCGAGAGCAGCGTTCACGGTGAGTATCTCGCGCTCGCCGACGTGGCCGACGACACGGGCCTGGGTGATTGAGTTCCCTTCATTCGCGACGATGACGTCAATATCGAGCACCTCACCTGGGCGCGCATAGCTCAGGTATTGGGCGGTCGCCCAGACGCACGGTCGCTTCGTTGTGCCTTCCATTGCCGAAATGGCTGCCCCGAGGGCACAACCGCCAAAGAGAAATCCACCGCTCGTGGTGTTTCGATGATGGACCGGCAGGTGCCACCGCCGGTCGTTATGGGTGCTTTCGAGACCAAGAAACGTTCGTGCATCCATGCGAGAGATGACCCTACCCACCTGCACCACTCGGGCTCTGACCCGAGAGTGGGGCCTGGGGTAGGTTCGCTCCATGGCTGATGCACCGTGGGCTGGTGACGCATGTTCCTTGGTCGAGGAATTCCGCGCCGGCCGTCGTACCCCGATTGATGAAATGAAAGCCACTCTGGCTGCGGTCGAGAAGAGCGCGTTGAATGCGGTCTCGTTCATCGACTACGACCATGCACTTCGACATGCTGCGATAGCCGACGTAACGAGACCGTTTGGTGGCGTGCCACTTGGTGTGAAGGAACTCGACGACGTATACGGTTGGCCTGCCACACGTGCGTCGATGGTTTTCAAAGACCATGTAGCAAGCACTACGTCGACGAATGTGGCTCGTGCCTGTGGCGCGGGTGGTGCTGTTCGTTTCGGACTCACCACTGCGAGTGAATTCGGTGGCGTCAACGTCACGCGCACGGTGCTGAATGGTTCAACACATAATCCGTGGCAGATGGGTCGCACACCAGGTGGATCATCAGGTGGCAGTGCCGCTGGTGTTGCCGGCGGTCTCTTTGCGTTGGCAACTGGCGGCGATGGTGGCGGCTCTATTCGCATCCCCGCGGGCTTCACCGGTCTTGTTGGACTGAAGTCGACATACGGACGCATTCCACGCGGACCGGGGTCGACGTACGGCAACCTCACCGTCACAGTTGGTGCACTCACCCGAAGCGTGCGTGACACTGCACGTTGGTTCGACGTGTGTAATGGACATGATTCACGCGACCCGCTCAGTCTTCCCCGCGTCAACGGTTGGGAATCGGCGCTCGGCACCCTTGAGGTGCGTGGCTTGCGCGTCGCCATCGTTCGTAATTGGGGCGGAGCCATCGTGTCGCCTGCAATGTGGGAAGTGCTTGAGTCGTCCGCGGAGCGTCTTGTCACATGGGCCGGACTCGCGCGTGTCGATGCCATCAACACCACGCTCCCTCGCATGGGTGCAGCCTGGTCGATCAGTGGAATGATCTCAATCGCCTCGGCATTGGGTGATGCATGGCCGGTATGCGCAGATGAATTGACCCCAGAGATTCGATTCGGGGTCGAATCGACGTCGGGCAAGTACTCGGCCGATGCCCGTGCGAAGATCGAAGAACGTCGTGTCGCGTTGAACAACCGCATGGCGGAGATATTCGACGAGGTTGACCTCATCATCACGGCATCAAACCCGGACGTTGCGTTCGATGCCGACGGGCCGCTGCCCGACACATTCGGCGGCATTACTGCCGGTGCAGGAAACAACGGCCTCCTCACTTTCCCGGCGAATCTGTACGGCAATCCTGCGATCTCGGTCCCTGGAGGCAACGTCGAGGGACTTCCAGTCGGGCTGCAGATCATTGGACGTCACCACAGCGAGCAAGTCCTGCTTGAGTTGGCTCAGATCCTTGAGCGCGAACAACCGTGGCCGCTCATCGCGCCGTCTTCGCCGGTGTGACCTGACTCAAGCGAGCACGGCACGTGCCACAAGGTCAGTACCGAATGCGGTGAGAATCGCGAGATACATGAGGCCTGTGGCCGCCATGACAGCGGAATAGCTCTTCTCTTTCAGCGCTGCTCGTGTGACAAAACCAAGCGCACAGGTGGTGATGGCACATGCGATCCAGAACCAACCAAGCGTGCCGTCCCAGCCGTCATCGACGGTCCCCGTAATCACACTGAACATGCCCGTTGGCAACAACATGGCAATGACTTCGAACGGCAACAACCAGATGACGACAGTGACAAGTTCGTTGAGTGTCTTTCGCGGCATACCCGGCTGAACGAGATACCAATGACCCAACAACATCGCATCGCTCACTGCACCTAGAAATGCTGCACCCACTACGACCCGCAGAAGTGACACCACCGTGTCACCAGCCCCGTCCGCAGCGGCGACCGCACCAATCACCATTCCGACAGCTCCGACTACCGGCGCGACAATGTCAAGGTTCACATTCTTTCGTCGCAGCGTGACGAGCGAGATGGCGGCAAAAACGATGGCGCAGCCCTCACGCGCTGCGATGACTTCAGTTGCAAACGCCGCTGCGACTCCGCCAAGTGCAATGACGGCATACGTGATGCGCAACAGCCAGCCGTAACCGGCGCTCACGTGGTGTCGACTGGTGGTGAACCAGAGGAAGAACGAACCTCCGACAGCCCATTGCAAGAGGACCGTCGCAGCGTCGAGTCGGATCACCGCCCGTTCGCCGCCGCTGCGGTCACCGTGTCGGTGTCGCGACCTGAGCGCAACAGTGTTCCCGCACGTGCATCAAGCAACTGCTTTCCACGCACCGATGGAACACCGTTGATGATCACGTGCTCCACCCCGTTCGCTTCGCCGTAGACACGTCCGGCACCACCAGGTAGGTCGAAGCGCATCTCAGCTGGTCCCGGCCCGATGGTTGTCGCATCAAAGACAGTGATGTCGGCAGCCCAGCCCGTTGCCAGCCGGCCGCGACCCTTCAGCCCATACAAACGGGCTGGTCGATCGGTGAGTTGGTACACCGCTTCTTCGACAGGCATGAGCGCACGTTCGCGTACCGCGCGAGCAAGCAATGTGGTGCTGAATGCGTAGCTATCAATCATGTCGAGGTGTGCGCCTGCATCGCTAGCACCCACGATGGCACGATGGTCACGCCACACTTCAACGCGACGCTTCCAGGTCTCGTCGTCTTGGCCCTTGTCGACATTCGTGATCACGGTCAACAAATTGTCGTCCACCGCAATGTCGCACAATGCGTCGAACGGCGTCACACCGCGCTCTTGTGCGATGTCCCCAATTGTGCGACCTTCGAACGGCTTCCATTTCTCTGTAAATGTCTGCAACAACACGTACGCCGCCCAGTTCGCGACGTTGCGTGCGTTTCCGGGCGTGGACTGCGCAAGTCGATCCATCTCGGCACGGCCGGCAGGGTCCTTCAACATCGACAACTTCTCGTCGTCGGGCAAAGCCATGAGTCGATCCCACCCGGCGAGGATGTCGAGAATGAATCCGCTCTTGAAGTTGAGACGCATGCGGAATGTGTCCGGAAGTGTGAGAGCAAGCACGTGGCCGCCTCGACTCGCCGCGACATCGAAACCGTTCAATTGGTGCTGGACCATGTCCCAGTTCTGGGCGTACACCTGCAACAAGTTCCAATTGAGCGGCCGATCCGCAGCCGCACTCATGTCACCCATCAACTCAAACACTTCCCGAGAGAACTGACCGATTGCCGGAATGAATTCAAGTGTCGTACCTGGATGATTGCGCACCTCCCGACACAGTGCGATCAATTCATCACGACTTGCATGCCGAGATGGAACAGGCGATCCTTCGTGGTCATTGTGACTCGTGGACCACGTAGAAGAAAATCCGCAACCACCCGCTTGTAGCCCGGCGCGCAACAACTGCACCATCTGTTCGACCTCTTCGGTCGTTGCCTCTCTTTTCGTGGCGTCCTCATGCATAACGACACGTCGAAGTGCACTGTGGCCGACGAGGAAACCCGCGTTGGGCATGAGTTTGCCATCAAGGCTGTCGAGGTACTCCGCAGTGCTGGTCCAGTTCCACGGCACACCATCACGAAGGCTCTCCAGCGGCATACCCTCGACACGAGCCAACATACGCATGAGATAGTCACCATCTTGGGGAGTGAGCGGCGCGATGGTAAAACCACAGTTTCCTCCGAACACGGTCGTGACGCCGTGAAGTGGAGACGGACTGAGCGTCGTGTCCCAGAAAGCTTGTGCGTCGTAGTGGGTGTGCAGGTCAATGAAACCCGGACTCACGACAAGATTCGTTGCATCAATTGTCTCGACAGCTGAATCTTCGATCTTGCCGATCGCGGCGATACGGCCGTCTTTCACCGCAACGTCGGCGCGCACTGGTGCAGCACCTGTGCCGTCGACGACATCTCCACCACGAATGACCACGTCGTACATGGTCAGTAGTCTCGCCCACTCCGCAGGTGGCCGCAAAGCCCCGCGATGTTAAGCAATCAGGGAAACGAGGTCGTGACTGGTGTTGTTCAGAGACAACGGACCGGTCTCGGTGGCAACCACGATGTCCTCGAGACGCATGCCCCATCGACCAGGGATATAGATGCCAGGTTCGACGCTGTAAGCGTGTCCGGCCTCGAGCAGCGTTGTGTTTCCCTGCACGATGTATGGATCTTCGTGTTCTTCCATTCCAATGCCGTGGCCCGTGCGATGGACGAAGTACTCGCCGTAGCCGGCGGCGACGATTACTTCGCGTGTTCTCGCGTCGACGCCCTCACACGACACTCCGATGCTGCCGGCAGCGACGCCTGCCGCCTGAGCACGTTTCAGCACCTCATATGCCTCGGCAATGTCCGATGGAACATCACCGAGATGCACACAGCGCGTGATGTCACTGCAGTAGCCGGCCATCGTGCCGCCGAAGTCGCACAACACGATCTCGCCTTCACGAATGACACGCGAGCCGGCGTGATGGTGCGGGCTTGCTGCATTTTCACCGGCTGCGACAATCGCAAAGTTCACTTTGTCATGTCCTTCGGCGATGATGCGAGCCGACAACTCAGCTGATACCTGCGCTTCAGTTCGCCCGATCAGAGGAATGTCGCCTGCGTGCAACTGCGCCGCGATGCGATCCACCGCGGCACTTGCACGCTGCAACGCAGCAATTTCGGCTGCATCTTTCACTCGACGCAATGGGCCCACGATGTCGACAGCCCGCAAATACGTCGCATGCGGAATGTGTGCGAGCAACTCCACCAAGAATCGAGCCCACATCTGGTCACCGACTGCGATCGTGCGTGCAGCACCAATCAACCGCGCCGCCATTGCGACAGGATCATCGGTCTCATTCCACGGAACGAGCGTGAACACACTCGACATCTCGACGACACGCGGGGCCTCGAGGCGTGGAATAAGCATCGAGGCCATGCCATCGCGCGGCACTATCAACAAGGTGAGCCGCTCGAGCGGCATTGCCTGATATCCGGTGAGATACGGAAGATCGTGGCCGACCGAAAGAATCAGCGAGTCAACGTTCTTCTCGCTCATCAATGCCCGCACGCGTGCGATCCGAGCCTCGAAGACCGCCGGGTCATGGGTGATGTTCATCGAGCTCCAATTGTGACAGCAACTGGCGCCGCATGTGCTGCTGCATCTTTGGCGTGATAGCTAGAACGTGTCAATGGGCTCGACTCAATATGACCGATGCCAAGCGCCTCACCGGTGGCCTTGTAGTCGTCGAAGGCGTCAGGCGTCACCCAACGAGACACCGGCAAGTGGTGCGAGGTAGGTCGCAGGTATTGACCGATAGTGACGATGTCGACGCCGATTGCTGCGAGGTCGCGCAGCGTGTCGATGATTTCGTCGTCGGTCTCACCCATGCCCACAATGAGACCCGACTTAGTTGTGAGACCAGCCGCCTTCGCTCGCGCCAACACCGACAAACTGCGCGCATATCCGGCAGATGGACGCACTGCACGTTGCAGACGAGCGACGGTCTCGATGTTGTGGTTGAGAACATCTGGTCGCTCGCGCAGGAGAAGGTCAAGCGATTGCGTGCCACGAACATCTGAGATGAGGGCCTCGACCTGTATCGAGGAGTCAACGTCGCGAATCGCGCGCACACACGCAGCGACATGAGCCATCCCGCCATCGTCCAGATCGTCACGCGCCACCATCGTGAGGACGACATACGAGAGCCCCATACGTCGTACCGCATCGGCGACACGACGTGGCTCATCGATGTCTGGCGCCATCGGCTTGCGTGTATCGACCAGACAGAATCCACACGCACGTGTACACCGCTCACCAAGCACCATGAAAGTCGCAGTGCCATCGTTCCAACACTCAGACAAATTCGGACACCCGGCTTCTTCACACACGGTCACCAACTGAAGATCACGAAGCGTTCGCTTCAACGACATGACCCTTTCACCATGACTCACGTGCGGACGAATCCAGTCGGGTTTGCGCTCCGACAATTCAATCGCATCTGTTACTCCTGCGCGTGCGAGCCGACCCAGAAGCCTCACAGGCTCGCCGGCACCTTCGCCACGTGAGAATGCCGACAAGTCATCGGGCATGTGTCGCCAAGCGACATCTGCGCGACGACTCACGCCACCACCCCACTGCTGAGATGCGTGCACGGCCAGCGCATCGACAACGGACTGCAAGTCGATGTGAATGTCTTCTTCAGCAAGTGACGTCACCGGGAACTCCGCAATGCCACATGGCACGATGTGGTCGCGCATGAACGTGAGGTCGGTCGCCACATTGAGCGCGAACCCATGCATTGAACGTCGGCGACCGACACGCACACCAATTGCGGCAATTTTTCGTGCACGATCCGTACCCGCGTCGAGCCACACACCTGGGTATCCCTGCTGGCGACCCGCGTTGTCAAGACCAAGATCACGCAAGGTGTCGATGAGAACTTGTTCCACCGAGCACACGTACGCCACGGAATCAGCAGGGCCATTGGGTCCTTTGGGGGGAAGCGTGAGCAAGGGATAACCAACCAACTGTCCGGGCCCGTGATACGTGATGTCTCCACCGCGATTCACGGCGACAAAGTCGGCTCCGACCTGGCTCGGTTCGCACTTCAGGTTGGTCGACAGGTCTGCTGACGGACCGTAAGTGAACACGTGTGGATGTTCGAGCAATAACAGATGATGCGAGCGCCCCTCACGAAACATTGCTTCTTGAACAGCGAGTGCCTCGCCATATGAAACTTTGCCGAGCCAACGAACATCGAGTGCCGGCAAATGTTGCACAGCATCGGTTGCCATGGCCGACACCGTTACAGCTCCGACGACCAGTCCCGGGTTTCGAGAATGTTCTTCACGCGGGCGAGGAAATTCGCCGCATAAGCGCCGTCGAAGGCTCGATGGTCCCACGACATCGCCAAGTTCCCGACAGGGTGGATAGCAATGCTCTCTCCCGCTGATGTGGACACGACGACGGGCTTCTTCACAACGGCATCAGTGGACAAGATCGCCACCTGAGGCTGATTGATGATCGGCATGGTAAGAACTGAACCCGCAGAGCCATTGTTCGTGACGGTGAAAGTTCCACCTTGGATTTCTGTCGGTGACAACTTCTTCGAACGTGCACGATTCGCGAGGTCGCTGACCTCACGGGCGATTGCACGCAACCGCTTTCCGCCTGCATCACGAACCACCGGGACAATAAGACCCTGGTAATCAAGGTCGACCGCGATACCGAGGTCGATGTAGCGATGGACAATTAGTGAATCTCCTGCGAACGAGGCGTTCATGTGTGGATACTCTGCGAGCGCATCGACAACTGCTCGGGCGATGAACGGCAAGTACGTGAGGCTGAAGCCTTCTGTCGCCTTGAAGTCGTCTTTTACCTTCGAGCGGACGACATCGACATTCGCATAGTCGACCTCAACCACACTGAACGCGTGTGGACTGACACCTTTGCTCATGACCATGTGCGAGCCCGTGAGTTGACGAATTTTGGACAGCGCGACTACTTCGTCCCGCGCCCCCGGAACCACCTTGATGGGTGCGGCTGCCGGAGTTGACACACCTGCAGCAGGTGCAGCGGTGGGCGCCGACGTTGCCGGTGCAGGCGTTGTGAGAGATGTAGCAGGTGCCGGTGCAGCACCTCCACGCTTGTCGATGGCATCAAGCACGTCGTCACGAGTTATGCGGCCATTCGGCCCCGTGCCAGCGATCGTGTTCACATCAAGTCCGTTGTCGTTCACCAACTTGCGCACCACCGGTGACAACAACTTGTTGCTCGATGCTCCAGCAGAAGATGTTGTCGGTGCTGGTGCTGACGCGGGTGCTACGGGTGCAGGTGCAGCGGGTGCGGCCGGCGGAGCCGGCGCGGGTGCAACGGGTGCAGCAGGCGGG
>DCZD01000039.1 GCA_002331255.1 Acidimicrobiaceae bacterium UBA2093
GCAAAACGTCACCCCATTCACATGCGGTACACCGTCGGCTGCGACGCAGACGGAAAACTGACCGCCGTACGCGCACGGATGATCGGCGACTCTGGCGCCTACGCAAGCGTCGGCATGAAAGTTCTCGAACGAGCAGCCGGTCATGCCACTGGGCCGTATCACACTCCCAATGTCGATGTTCAGGCGATTGCCGCTCGCACTAACAATCCGGTGTGCGGAGCGTTTCGAGGCTTCGGCGCCAATCAAGCACAGTTCGCAATGGAGGGATGCCTCGATCGTCTCGCAGAGATGGCCGGAATAAGCAGCTGGGAAATTCGCAAACGAAATGTCATTCGCCCCGGAATGGTGTGGGGGCCCGGCCAGATCATGGATGACGGATGTCTAGGCGCTGAGGCGTGCCTTGATGCGATTAAGCCACACTTTGATTCAGCAGTCGCTGATGGTCGTGCTACCGGACTTGGCCTAGGCCTCAAGAACTCCGGACTCGGAAATGGTTTCCGCGAAGTCACACGCGCAGTGGTGCGTTTCTGTAGTGATGGAACAGTTGAAGTTCGACATGGCTGGACAGAAATGGGACAAGGCGTCCACACCGTCGCCTTGCAAGTTGCCGTCGAAGAGCTCGGAATCGACGCCTCGTCGATTCGCGTCATCGTCGACACCACTCGCGAACTTGGGTTCGGCCAAACCACCGGAAGTCGTGGAACTCTCATGGCAGCAGCCAGCGTCAAGCGCGCATGCGAGATCGCCGACGCTGACGGCCGCAAACATGACGTCGACTACACCGGGGAATACGTCATCGACTGGACCCAACACCTCGGAGAACCTGGTGTCGAATACCCCATCATTCACTCCACCTTTGGCTACGCGGCACAGTTGGTCGTGATGGACAAAGAGACCCAGAACATCGACAAGGTCGTCGCCGTTCACGATGTCGGTCGCGCGGTGAATCCGACGCTATGTGAGGGTCAGGTGGAAGGCGCCGTGCATATGGGCCTTGGTTATGCGCTCACCGAAGACTTCCCGAGTGACGAGAATGGTTTCCCCACCAATATGACGCTTCGTTCGCTCGGCATCTTGCGCGCCAAGGACGTACCGCCCATCGAAGTCCAACTCGTTGAGTGTCCACAGCCCAACAGCCCTTACGGCATCAAAGGCGTCGGCGAAATCGGACTAGTGCCGACTGCACCAGCCGTGGCCATGGCGCTACGTCAATGCGATGGTCAATGGCGAACCACTTTGCCAATGAAGCCGAAAAACTCGAACGACGACTGACACACCGAACGACAACGGAGACGCCATGCCATCACCTGCTGCCATATATCTGCAAGACGCCCATCCCATTCGCGAAGGAATGGAGTACACCAAGTACGCCGAGACCAAAGGTTTTGAAGCGGTGTGGCAAGCCGACAGCCGACTCGTGCGCGATGCGATCGTTCCGATGTCTGCGTTCGCGTCGGTCACCGACACAATCAAGATTGGCTCAGGTGTTGTTGACTGCTGGACGCGCAACCCTGCGCGCCTCGCAGCCACCTTCAGCACTCTCGACGACCTCGCACCAGGCCGTGTCATTCTTGGAATCGGTGCGTGGTGGGATCCACTCGCGCAGAAGGTGGGCATCAATCGCGCCAAGCCCATACGGGCGATGCGTGAGATCATCAACTCGGTTCGAGCACTTCTCCACAATGAGACGGTCACCTTCCAAGGTGAGTTCGTTCAACTCGACGGTGTCGAACTTGATTACGTGTACCAAGACCGACGTCCAAAAGACGTGCCGATTTATCTCGGCGCCACGGGAATGCAAATGATGGAGCTTGCAGGAGAAATTGCCGACGGCGTAGTACTGAACTATCTCGTGTCCCCGGACTACAACAAGACAGCCATCGAACATCTCGCCAAGGGCGCAGAACGTGCCGGTCGTAAGTGGGAAACCATCGACCGGCCGCAGTTGG
This sequence comes from Acidimicrobiaceae bacterium UBA2093, assembly GCA_002331255.1. Classification (GTDB taxonomy): domain Bacteria; phylum Actinomycetota; class Acidimicrobiia; order Acidimicrobiales; family Ilumatobacteraceae; genus UBA2093. The sequence goes on from DCZD01000039.1 coordinate 1,950, forward strand.
TGGTGTGTTCGGTACACGAAGATCGCAAGACCGCACTTGACATGGCTCGCCTGATGGTCACTCAGTATCTCGGCCAACAGCCCCACATCATGAAAGCTTCCGGGGTCCCCCAGTCGCTGCTTGACAAAGTCGGTGAAGTTCTCACTTGGCCAGCGACTCACAAGCAAGTTGAGGCTGCATCAAAGTTGGTGCCCGATGAAATTGTGCAGATGCTCACGGCATCTGGAACACCAGACGATGCGCGTGCAAAGGTTCGCGAATACATGCGAGATGGCGCGACGTGTCCGATTCTCTATCCGCTCGGTGACGTGAAAGCCATGATCGACGCCTTCTCCGGCTGGCAAGCCTGAGATCTCATGCGAGGTCCTCGCGTGTCACTCGCATGGAAGTGTTGGCGCCCACGGATAACCGTTGATGTGTGAGCCACCGTCAACGAACAATGTGTTCCCGGTGACGTAGCGGCAATCCTCGCTCGCCAAAAACAGCACTACCGGTGCGATGTCGTCGTATGGATCACCAATTCGACCCATCGGGTTTCCTGCGTCTGCCATCTTCTCCATCTCGGGGTTCTGTGACATGACCCGGCGAAATGCCGCGCTCTTTGCACCTGGGCACACCGCATTCACGGTGACGCCTGTTGGGGCCCACTCGCGCGCCGCCGTACGAGTAAGTGTGCGTAGCGCCTCTTTGCCGACGTTGTACTCAAGTGTGCCGATATGGGCATTCACTCCGTTCAGCGAACACATGTTGACCACACGACCCCAGCCATTCGCCTTCATGTAACTGAAGGCAGCCCGCATCGACCAGTACGCGGCATAGAAGGTCATGTCGAAACCGTGCGCTAGCGCCTCTGGGGTCTTCATCTCGACTCGCGTCATGGTGCCGCCACCCCACGCATTGTTCACCAAGATGTCGATCCCGCCAAACAACTCGACAGCGCGTGCGACCATTGCTTCGTTGTCGCCTCGCTGACAGACATCGACTCGCATGAACTCGACACCCGCCAATGAGGACGCAAGGGCTTGACCTTGGTCGACATCGATGTCGGCAATCAACACTCGGGCACCCTCTTCCACAAACCGATTCACGACCCCCGCGCCGATACCGTCGGCCCCACCGGTCACAACTGCGACTTTTCCTTCGATGCGTCCCATGGCGCGCACACTAGTGAGCGATCAGCAGCGAATACGCTTGGGTTGTGTCCCAGTCCCCACACGTCGCAGACGCTCTCAAGGGATTCGGAACCACGATCTTTTCCGAGATGTCTGCGCTTGCCGCCTCGACGGGAGCGATCAACCTGGGGCAAGGCTTTCCGAACTACGACGGACCGACCGAAGTTCTCGAGCGCGCCGTCGCTGAGATCAACTCGGGGAACAATCAGTACTCGCCGGGCCTTGGCATGGCCGTGTTGCGCGAGGCAATTGCGCGACATCAACGACGCTTCTGGAATCTTGCGTACGACGCTGACACGGAAATACTCATCACGGCCGGAGCCACTGAGGCACTTGCCGGTGCGCTTCTTGGGCTTCTGAACGACGGTGATGAAGTCGTCATGTTCGAGCCGATGTACGACAGTTACATGGCTTGTGTCGCAATGGCACGTGGCCGCGCAGTGCCGGTGCTTCTGCGACCACAAGCAGACGGTCGATACGTGTTCGATGAGGCCGAGCTTCGTGAGGCAATCTCCCCTCGCACGCGTGCGATCTTGCTGAACACGCCTCACAACCCCACTGGAACCGTCTTCACTGGTAAGGAGATTGAATGTGTCGCGTCGCTCGCCAAGGAACACGACCTCATCGTCATCAGCGATGAGGTGTATGAGCACCTTGTTTTCGACAGCGCCAGACATATCCCCATTGCCACGCTCGAAGGGATGAAAGACCGCACGGTAACCATCTCTTCAGGGGGCAAGACCTTCAACACCACCGGATGGAAGATCGGCTGGGCGTGTGCGCCAGCACCGCTCCTTGATGCCGTGCGCACGGCAAAACAGTTCCTCACGTATGTAAACGGTGCGCCATTTCAACCCGCAATTGCCCTTGGACTCGACCTTCCTGATGCGTACTTCGACAAGATTGCCGATGACTTACGACGCAAACGAGACATACTTCTTGCAGGATTGCAACAAGCCGGTTTAATCACCTTCAAACCTGAGGGTACGTATTTCATCACCACCGACATTCGCCCAAGAGAGCCAGACGGAAACGGAGTCGAATTCTGTCGACGGCTACCCCACTCACATGGAGTTGTCGCCATTCCTAACGCTGTGTTTTATTCGCCAGAACATGCAGATGCAGGTCGTCATTTGGTGCGTTTTGCGTTCTGTAAGACAACCGAGCTGCTCGAGAGCGCTGTCGAACGTCTCTGCGCGAGTGTGCGATGAAAGTTGCCGCTCTTCAGCACGACATCGTGTGGGCCGACCGCGATGCGAACTTCTCCCGCTTAGAACCGTTGATTGCCCAAGCAGCGACTGATGGCGCAGACTTCATCGTGCTGAGTGAGATGTTTTCTACTGGGTTTGTCGTCGATGACTCAAGCATTGGCGAACCAACGGGTGGCCCTTCGAGTGCATTCCTTAGCGCACAGGCAACGCGCCACGGCGTGTGGGTCGGTGGCAGCTGTCCGGAACTTGGTGACGACGATTTACGCCCCTATAACTCATTCGTGCTCGCAGCGCCAGACGGCACCCAGCACCGTTATCGCAAGATTCATCCGTTCACCTATGGAAATGAACACCTTCACTACAGGGCCGGTACGTCTCACGTAACGGTTGACATCGAAGGTCTTCGAGTCTCTTTATTCATCTGTTATGACCTTCGTTTTGCCGACGAGTTCTGGTCTCTCGCGCCCCACACCGACGTATACGTGGTGCCGGCAAACTGGCCAGCCTCACGACAAGAGCACTGGTTGGCACTGCTGAAAGCTCGTGCCATCGAGAACCAGGCATACGTCGTTGGCTGCAACAGAGTTGGTGATGGCGGCGGCCTGTCCTACGGTGGAGCAAGTCGTATCTTCTCACCGCTCGGAGACACAGTGGCAAGTGCAGATGACCGCGAGGTCACCATCATGGCCGATGTTGAGGTGCAACACGTTCTAGATGTGCGAGCGAAGTTTCCGTTCCTTCGGGATCGCCGCAACAATTCGGACTGATTCACACGTGCTCTTCGGACCCGACGAGCTGTTGCCATACGACGGCAGTGCGATTTTCACCCCAGACTTCCTCGACGCCGCATCTGCCGATCAGCTGTTCACGGACATTGAAGCAACCACGCCCTGGGAGTCCGTTGAGATAGTCGTGTTCGGTCGGCGCGTCAAGGAACCACGCATGTCCGCTTGGGTGAATGTCGACGGCCGTCCCTATGTGTATTCCGGCACCGCACGTCACGCCCACCCGTTTACACAGACTCTCGACCACCTACGCCTGCTCGTAGAAGGTCGAACCGGGCACACATTCAACTCAGCCCTGGTGAATCTGTATCGCAATGGTGACGATTCACTGGGGTGGCATGCCGATGACGAGCCAGAGAATGGCCGTGAACCCATCATCGCATCTGTCAGCTTCGGCGCAATTCGTCGTTTTGATCTTCGACATCGCGAGACCAAAGAAACGATCAAGATTGATCTCACTAGTGGTTCGCTGCTCGTCATGAGTGGAGCGACGCAACACAAGTGGGTGCATCAGGTTCCACGTCAACGAAAGGTTCGCGTTCCTCGCATCAACGTCACCTTTCGTCGGCTCATTTAGAAACGCCGACGCTCACGCCCAGTCAGCCAGACGCGCAGCCGACTCACGCGTGGCAAATGCAGCCACACGGCCTGAAAGGTTGCGGTGCGTTACATCTAGTGCTCCACCGCCGAGACCTCGTGATTGCGATTCACCAACACGGACGACTTCGATTGTCGGCTCCGGAGGTTCCACTGCTGATGGCAGTCCTTGCCACCGGACGAAGAAATACCCCTCGTGCAGGCCACATGTGTCGAGCCAGTTGTGCACGCCGGGGTCAGATCGCGAGATGACGACAGATACTGATTCGCCATCTGACACGCGATACTGTGCGCCATTCAGACTGCTCTGTCGATGCACATACTGCAGTGAGGTGAACCAGTAGTCACCGAGCTGAATCGCATGGTATGTAGCACCGCATGGCTTCATCGTCACAACCACTTCTTCATCATCTCGCACCAGAAAGCGCGCTGACATTGAGAATTGGTCAGGAAACCCGCCTGGTGTTCGCCGTGGAAGTCTGACACCGTTGTACGGCAGTGATTTCGGACCAACAGCTGGTGCGACGACCGCCGACACACCAGGGCCGAACTGCAACCAGACGTTCATGGTGTTCTCGAAATACGTGAGTGCTCGTCGCCAGAACGCATCATCGATGACGACATCATCGGGCGACGCATCATCAACCCGTCGAACTCTCACGGCTCCTGCCTTCTCATTGGCCCAGTCAGAGTAGCTCTGGCGCACGATGATGGCCCGAGCGTCGGCCGGCATGACTATCACGTCAGGCGCAACCGACTCACGACGCGTCAAGGTCACTTCGAACGTGCCATCTGCCCGCACGGGCAAGTCTCGGGACGGCAAAATTCCTTTGTTCACCGCAAATGCATCGATGCGGTCGCTGTAGTTGCCGTCTAGCAATTGCAAGTTCAGCTCGCAGGTGGAACCTCTGACTCCGGACACCACATACTCGTGGTTCGCATCCAGGGAACAGATCAGGTAATCGTTGTCAGGGTTGTCAAGACCATTACGCCGAAACACTGCCGTTGTCGAAGTTGGGTCGTCTTGTGTCAACACACCAGACGTGCGCATGAGGTGAGGTCGCAATGGGTCGTCACTTGCCGCAAGTCTGATGCTGTAGTCCGCGATACCTCGTGCGTATTCAATGCCTTTCTCGACCGTGGCGCCAGCACCAATAAATGGTGCCCGCCTACATGCCTCTTCGGCTAGCGACAGAGCACGCCGGAAGTTGGTCGTTGCGTCGCCTACCGACGGAAGACGCTGCGTCACCCTGAGTAACCGTCGATTAGTCCAACAAGGCCTGTTGGATGATGTTCTCCGATGAACAACTGCTCGAGCACTCCCATGCCTTCGCCGAGGTTCGACGACAATCGACTGAGAGTTTGAACATGAATCATCGTGTAGTCGTTCGGATCGAGTGCGTCGAGGCGAATTTCTTCTCCCCCGACGCGAAGCTCGCCATGCACCGACCCATGGCCGAACTCAGGATGGTGGTACCCGATGCCGCGCATTCGAAATGAAAAGAGTGGCTCGAAATCAACCGTTATCGGAGAGCCGTCGAGACGCTCCATCGACAAGTGCGCTTCGCCCATCTCTCGTGTACCGGGCTTCCATCGCAGATTGAGATCAAAACCATTCAGGTGCTCTGACGGGTCGTCTCCCCAAGTCGGTGCGTCAGCAGCTGGGAGACGGGGAACATAGCGAGCCGCCTCCATCCATCTGTATCCGTCGCCTCGTTCGAATGCCATTGCATGGAGACAGAACGATGGGAAGTGAAGCGGTGCCCACATGAAGGCAATCTGTGGCATCACTGGTGCAGCGTTCACTGGTGACAAACCGCTCACTGCACGCTCGCCCCATGATCGGTCACGAGTGGCAAATGTGGTGTCTGGATCGAGGTCAATTCTTCGACCATCAACCCTCAGCCAACCAGACCATTTGCCCCACTGGGTGAGGCGTGTCGAATCCATCTGCACGCGACCCTCGCGCGATGTCGTCTGGCGTGGCTCCTCCACCGCGAACGTGGAGGCGTGAAACGTAATGTCACCAGACACGCCATGTTCGTTCTCGTCAACGACTATACGAATGGTCCGCAATGCCTCGATCACTTCGATGCGCATTGGGCCGACAGCTGTCGCTCGGTCAAGTGGCATGCGACCAGACACGTACACAGACTTCTGCACACCGTCGACAACAACTGATAGGGCCCCGTCAATGACTCCACGATTCGGGTAATGACCCATTGCAATCGCAAAGAAGAATGAGCCATCGCTCGGATACCCGTTGAACCAATAGCGGTCGTAGTGGCTCTGGCTGCCAGACAGCGTGTGCGCGATCGGCAACGGTGTCTGATGGATGGGATAGTCGTCGTGTGGCGTGAGCATGTCTCCCCCTCGTCTTAGAACGCTAGGCGCCGGCAACTGCCTGTTCGAACCGTCGCACTTTTGCCGGATAATGAGCTCGCCCGAACTCTGGACCTTTACGACAGATGATCTCAAGCAATTCGTCATGCTGAGTGGTCTCTTTCCACGGCAGCGCGATGTACAGCGGTAGTCCGAACACGCGCAGTTCATCCATGTTCGAGTACACGTGCTTCTGGTACTCGTAGCGCTCCTCCCACGGCCAGTTCGACGGTGCAAACCCCGTACCCGGATCAATGACACAGTCGTCACGCTTGCCAAAACGTGCCGCTTCAGCGAGTCGCTCTTCGAAGAATGCGACCATCGTGCCGATTGGATCTGTGCGCACCATCTGCATCTCTCGTGGGTTCGGCCCAGAGAGGAACGGAATCACCACCGGAACCTCGTAGTGAGCAGCGACTTCCCACATCTCATCGGACTGCATTCCATTTGCGGCGTTCAACACAGTCGCCCCAACTTCGAATGCGCGACGTGCGGTCTCTGGGCGCCAAGTGTCCACACTCACTGGCATGCCAAAGCTTGCAAGCACCGGAATGACTTGCTCAAGACGACTCCACTCTTCTCCCCATGACACCACATCTGCGGCGTCTGTCGAGCCCTGTCCGCCGACGTCGAAGGCGTCCGCACCGTCTGCAAGCAGGGACTCAGCCCGACGACGAGCGCTGTTGGCATCGCTTACGATCGAGTCGGTGTTCAGAGAATCTGGAGATGCATTGACGACGCCGTACAAGAACACGAACCGGTACCGTAGTGCGTGGTGACCAAGGAATTCCCCTTAAGCGATTGGACCCTCGACAAGGCCATCGCTAGCAAACACGGACGCACGATTGCGCTCTGCATCCCGTGTCGCGACGAAGCAATCACTGTTGGCACCATCGTCGCCCGCGCCAGGCATGCCCTCTGCGGCGAATATGGCCTCGTTGATGAGCTCATCGTGCTTGATGACCGCTCCACGGACGGCTCGGCCGATGTTGCCCGCGCAACCGGGGCCACAGTTGTTCCGATTTCTCAGATACACGACAAATTCGGCGATGGACGTGGCAAGGGCAATGCGCTGTGGGCCACGCTCGTTGCCAGCACTGCCGACATCGTGGTGTGGTGTGACGCCGACGTCACCAGCTTCGAACCAGACTGGGTGACACGACTTGTCGCACCGCTGCTGCTTGACGAGAACATCGCCATCGTGAAGGCCCACTACTACCGCCCAACCGAAGCTGGTGGAGGTGGACGCACTACTGAACTAGTGGCTCGCCCATTGCTGTCGCTGTACTACCCAGAGATTGCCGGCCTGCACCAGCCACTCGCTGGCGAATATGCAGTCAGACGTTCCGCTGTTGCTGACATTCCATTCGTGCAAGGCTGGGGAGTTGAGATCGCGATGCTCATCGACATATCAGAGAAGTACGGACCAGACGCAATCACACAGGTTGACTTGGGTGTACGACACCACCGCAATCAACCTTTGCAGTCACTTGGCGTGCAAGCTGCGGAAGTTCTCGCGACGGTGCTAGAGCGCGTGGGTGCAGGTGCAACATTCGCCGAGTCAGTTCTGACATTGCATCGACCAAACGGGGTCAACCAGCCCTTGAACCTGACCGAGCGACCACCAATCAGCTCGCTGTCATCGGGTCGCTAATGCTTTTTCGATCTTCTCAAAGCTCCATGGCGCACTCATCATCACGATGAGGTGATCAGCACCTGCATCGGCATACGCGGCGGCGTTCACCAAGTCATCTGGTTCAATGGCGACCGTCCGCTCGATGTCGCTCGGGTTGCGGCCGACCTTCGCGCACCACTGGTTTAACACGTCGTTCTTGTGACGGAACTCCGCCACCGGACCAAATGTGTTCAACAAGTCGGCATGTTCTGCAACCAATCGCAATGTGACCTTCTCGCCACTTCCCCCAATCATCAAGGGGATATGACCCTTCACAGCACCAGGGTTAAGTTTTCCGAGCCGATCCTTGATGACAGGAAGGCCACGCTCAAGTAATTTCAATCGCTCGGGCGCGGTGCCGAAGTGGAAGTCGTACTCGCTGTAGTCGCGTTCGAACCATCCAGATCCAAGTCCCAGAATGAATCGCCCGTCGCTGATGTGATCGATGGTGCGCGACATGTCAGCCAAGAGGTGAGGGTTGCGGTACGAATAGCAAGTAACCAGCGCGCCAATCTGCGAGTGGCACGTGTCGGCTGCCATTGCGGCGAGCAACGTGTATGCCTCGAAATGTGCTGCGTCGGGGTCGCCATAGAGCGGATAGAAGTGGTCCCACACCCAGATGCTGTCCACCCCCATGGCGTCAAGCGCGCGCCATGCGGTGCGCATCTCTTTCACTGTCGTGGCTTGCGGATGCAGTTGGACACCAATTTTCATTGCCCCACCCTAGAGAGGCAGTCTGTGTGGGAGGAAAGGGGGCTCCATGTTGCAGGGAGAAAAGATCCTCATCACAGGTCCGGCAGGTCAGATCGCATTTCCGATGACCGAATATCTGGCGCACGACAATGAAGTGTGGGGTGTGGCTCGCTTCTCAGAGCCTGGCTCTCGCGAGAAGGTCGACGCGCTCGGGGTGACCACGCGCGTCGTTGATTTGGCCATCGGCGACTATTCGTCTCTGCCGGATGACTTCACCTATGTGTTGCATCTTGCAGCATTCAAGGTTGAAGGGCTCGACTATGACTGGGCTCTCACAGTGAACGCAGAGGGCACTGGCCTTCTACTGCAGCACTGCCGCAAAGCAAAAGCTGCTCTCATTATGTCGACACAGTCGGTGTACAAGCCGGTCGATGACCCGTGGCATGCATTTCCCGAGACCGACCCACTGGGTGACGTCAACTATGTGATGTCACCGACGTACTCCATCTCGAAGATCACCGAAGAAGCAGTCGCTCGGTACTGCGCCCGGGCATACAACCTTCCAGTCACCATCGCACGCATGAACGCGTCATACGGACCAAATGGTGGACTACCGACGTATCAGATGGACTGGATGGTCGCCGAACAACCCATCATCGCCCGTTGGGATCCCGCTCCATACAGCATCATTCACCAGGACGACATCAACGACCAGGTTGAAGCCCTTCTAGAAGCGGCGAGCGTGCCGGCGACAATTGTCAATTGGGGTGGCGATGAGACACCAACAGTCGAGGAATGGTGCAGGTACATAGGCGAGCTCACCGGCAAGGTGCCCGATATGCAGGTGAAAACAATCCCAAACACACTTCGTGGTTCGATCGCCGACAACGCCAAGCGCTTGTCATTGACGGGTCCTTGCAAAGTGTCGTGGCGCGACGGCATTCGCCGCACCCTCGAATCTCGCTACCCCAGAGGTGTCGACGGGGTGCAGGTTCAGGGACAAGCTTCCCGACTGCTTGGTCAGTACAAAGCCGTTGCAAAGGACAACTAACTAGGTAATGACAATTGTCCCCCTGAGTTCGTTCGACATCTCGAAGGAACTTGTTACGTTTCCTTAGGTTGATCAAGCATTCTGTTCGCCATGAGTAACGTTGGAAGCGAGTCATTGAGTTGCATATAGCAATTGGGAAGTTCCTAGCCCACGATCACCCACAGTTCATGTCTGCCCTTAGCGAGCAGAACGTGACAGTCATTGGGGTCATGGACGGAACATCACTCGAGTCAATGACATCCGATCCGCCCGACGTAGTGATTCTCGGCGAACAGACTGCGATGTTCGTTCCGCATTTTCGCAAAACACTCGAGCACATCGGTCGCCGGTGCACTCCGGTGATTGCCGGCACCGTCACAGCTAGAGCCAGCTCTCATACCCCATCAGCTGGCCAATCATTTGACGACTCCATCGACGTCACTCGCCCACGTGAAGAAGTAGTCAGCAAACTCGCAGACATCATCAACACCTCTCAGCAACTATGCCTGGAGAAGGAGGCTTCACCGCGGGGCAACCGCAACGAAGGCATTTATATTGATCTTCGCGATGACATCGACAGACAAATCGTCGAACACGTCGCTCAAGGACTCAGTGACAGAGAGATCTCTGGTGCGCTATTTCTTGCCGAGCACACAGTTCGAAATCGTCTCTCACGATTAATGACGCGCTCAGACATCACAAATAGAACCCACCTAGCGCTGATTCACCACCAGCAAAGAGCTCACGAAATCATGGACAGACTCCAGCACATGTCCGCCCGCGATGCGTCTCTCGCTCATGTCCGCAGTAACAATGCGTAATCGTGCAACTGCACCAGAAGGAGACCCCCCCCCCCGATGACGGCTCTAAGAGTCCTGTTCTTTCATGCATTTCACGCTGAAGCTGACCTGCTGAGCTCTCACATCAACTCGAGCGGTGCTGCCGAAGTTCTGCCCATCTCGCCACTAGTCCCACCCTCGAGCGACATCGCGAAGTCGGTGGAGACCGTGCTCGTCTCGCGGATTTCACTCCAACGTTGGTTCGACTTTGAAGCGGCTCTCCCCTTCACGTTCACAGTCCCACGAATCGTCATGTCGTCGTGGCCAAGGCCATGGACTCAGGAAGTACTTCGCACCGCCGGCCTCGATGGTTGGGCATTTCTCGATCTTTCGCTGCCACCACGCCACCTCATACAGCAGGTCGCACAACTTCTCAGCGACGCAACCACCAAGGGATTCGCCCCACCACTAACTCGCCATGAGCCGTCAGACTTTCCGCTCGAGTCCGACCTCACGATGGGCGATGACTCGAACACGACCATCCTGCGATTACTGGCTTTCGGATTGAGCGACCGCGACATTTCCTCTGCGATGAATCTTTCGCCGCGCACCATTCGTAATCGAGTAAGCCACATGCTCAGGTCAAACGGATTTGAAAGCCGCACCGCAATCGCACTCTTCTACCTTCGTCAACAACGACTCCGCCTTCAACAAGACCACAATCGCACAACTGCATCTCCGCCGCCATAGATGACATCACCGACGCGCGTGAATGCCCAATGTGAGGCGCATCTCAACTTGGTACAAATAACTTGACAACGTCCACGCATGAATTCGCAAAATGAGCTAGTTTTCAATGGTGCAAAACATTGGCATTATTTGAGAGTCTTTTACTTTCATACATTTCAAGATTCTTCTCAGCTTCTCTGTGACCTCGTAGGCGCCAACAACCGCCTTCAAGTGATAGCGATGTCCACCGAGTCCGCCGAATACGTAGAGCTTCGCGAAAATGTGCCAGATGCATGGATAGTCGATGCGGCATCTCTAGCTAGCTGGAGAGAACGAAGAGACTTCGACACGATATCGAGGATGGTTCCAATCATTGTCGCAATCAAGAATGTTCCCAAGCCGGATGACTGGGTCAGAACACTGAGTGTGGACAACTGGATTTGTCTCGACTTGTCACTGACGGATGCTCAACTGGCCGAGAGCATTTTCGATGTCGTCTCGGCCTCCTCCAGAGTTACACCAAGCACTGTGCATTCACCGACAGTGCATGTAGCCGACGTGACGGTTCTGTCCCTTACACGCGAGGACAAAGTCAACACACGCATACTCAATCTCATCTCCCATGGCCTTAGCGACAAGGACATTGCTTCATCAATGTGCCTATCCGCGCACACAGTGAGAAACCGCATCAGTCGGATGCTGCAAGACAGTGGCGTTGAGAATCGCACATCGCTGGCCTTGCTTTTTTCGCAGTCGAATCGTGAGAGAACACGACAACACCTGCGACATGAACGCTCACTTGCATTCCCTTATGCGTCCTAGCCATCAACACGCGAAGTAGGGTCGCATGCATGGATCGTCCGCGCCCTCAACTGGTATCTCTTCCATGGTGAAGGTTTTCGCTGCGACCAAACCGGGTATGCCATGTGATGATTTGGTCGCCGCGTTGCATTCTCATCCGGAAATCGACCTCGTCGGGGTGGGTGTGAATGGCCGAGAGACAGTAGACGCCATTCGCTCTTCAAGTCTCGACGCCCTTCTGTTCGGCGAAGAGTTTGCCGATTTGGCACGCACTATTCGTCTTTCGGCAGATATTCCCCTGAATAGTTCTCCCACCATGGTGCTTGCCGCCGACGATATTTCGAAGCCAATAATCGTGCGGTCAATCGCGTGCGGCTTCGATGGCGTCGTCTCAATGTCTGACCATGTCTCGTCTACTGCCGAGCGATTGGTGAACATCGTCAACGGCGGACACCGACTCGTCGATGAACCCTTCCTTGGCCAACTCAACTACACCCCAGGCTTACTCGTTCGATCTTTGGTCACTTCCGGCACGATTGAAGCCGGAGTCATGGACCTCGTCGGGGCGGGACTCGATGACGTTGCGATTGCTGAGACATTGGGAATGAGCATCCAACAGGTGCGCAACAGCATCGAAAACCTGCTTCGTGCGAACGGATTAGCGTCACGTACCCATCTTGCAGTGGCTCGAGCGTCGCACATCGTCATTCCGGACTTCGCTTGAAGACCGCGCCACGACGTGCGCGATGAGCGAGTACGAATCCCGACTGCTTCCCGAGGCTCTATCCCCCACTGAACTGGTTGATGACCTTGAGTTCACTGAGGTGACTGATGACGGCGAGGTGTACACGCTGTACCGCATCGTCCGCATCACAGAAGAATTCATCGATTCTCGGGACAACTGGTCACATCTCGCAAATGTGGTCAGAGTTCGAGACCCCGCCATCGGTGTGGCCCACTTGCTCATTCGGGACCGCGTGATTCACGAAGCAAAGGTCACTGTGTACCGAGAAGACGCCTAGCGGTTGCCGGAAAACTGGAGCGGACGACGGGATTCGAA
>DCZD01000044.1:0-1983 GCA_002331255.1 Acidimicrobiaceae bacterium UBA2093
CGGAAATTCTCGATGAGGACGTCTGCGTCTTTCACCAATCGCAAGAACACCTCTCGGTCTGCGTCGTCTTTCAAGTCGAGAGCAATGGTGCGCTTGTTGCGATTGACGAGTTTCCACCAGATGCCGGTTTCGTCACGAGGGTCACGCCAGCCCATGTTGCGAAGACTGTCGCCGGTGTCGGGTCGCTCAATCTTGATGACATCGGCACCGAAATCGGCGAGGTATCGCGCGCAGTTCGGCCCGGCAAGGACGGTCGATAAGTCGAGGACGCGCAGACCGTGGAGCGGAGCGCTCGCGCTCATGAGTTGAGTCAGCGGTTCGGGCGACCGCGACGCACGACGTGCGAGGTTGCCCACCAGCGTCCGCTGAAGCGCCAGTTCATCGTGTTGCTGCGCTGAACGGCAGTTGCAATAGTTGGCTTCGGCCAGAGGTGCTCAATGGCCGACACGATGGCCGCCGCCTCTTCGGCGCTCGCAGAGGAATCGACGACGATCTTCACATTTTCACCACGACGGTTTTGGCCACGCGGTCATGCCATGTCTGCTTGCGTGGGTTCCACAGCATCGAGATGTAGCCGATGAGAAGGGCAAGACCCGAGATGATACTGACGACCCAGCGGGTGAATGCACGGCGCGTACCAATGTATGTGCCATCAGTTTCATCGATGATGAGAACTCCGATTGTGCGACGAAGTGGTGTTCCACCTTGGGAGCCAGTCCAACGACAGAACATGTACACCGCAATGGCGAGCCCGATGACGTTAATGAGATCACCAAGCCCACCGCCGACAATTGCAGCCACGATGCTGAAGGGAACCTCAATCACATACAACATGATCGCATCGAAGATGTGAGCAATGAAGCGCCAACCGAAACTCGCATACGTTGTGCTCGGTTGTGAAGATGGCTGCGATGGCTGCGGTGAGGGCGGTGGCCACTCATTCGATGAATCAGACACGTTGGTTCCTTACAGTGGCATGTTGCCGTGTTTGCGGCGGGGAAGTTCTTCGCGTTTGGTTTGCAACATGCGGAAACCAGCGATGACTTTGCGTCGTGTGTCGGCTGGGTCAATGACGTCGTCGATGTATCCGCGCTCTGCAGCTGCATAAGGGTTGGCGTATTTTTCGGTGTACTCCGCAACCAACTCAGCACGACGGGCGACCGGGTCTGCTGACTGCTGCAACTCACGGCGATAGACGATCTCCACAGCACCTTGCGGGCCCATGACTGCAAGCTCGGCAGTTGGCCATGCATATGCAAGGTCAGCACCGATGGACTTCGAGTTCATGACCACGTACGCGCCACCGTAAGCCTTTCGGGTGATGACTTGGATTCGCGGCACAGTCGCTTCACAGAACGCGTAGAGCAACTTTGCGCCGTGGCGGATGATGCCTTCGTGTTCCTGATTGACACCGGGAAGAAAGCCGGGCACGTCGACGAATGTGAGCAATGGAATGTTGAACGCATCACAGGTGCGTACGAATCGCGCAGCCTTCTCACTGCTTTCGATGTCTAGGACGCCCGCGAACGCCATCGGTTGGTTGCCGACCACGCCGATTGGCATGCCGTCGATGCGGGCATAACCACAGACGATGCTCTTTGCCCAATGGGGGAAGTACTCGAAGAAGTCACCGTCGTCGACGACTTCGCGGATGACTTTCTTCATGTCGTATGGCTGGTTCGGTGATGACGGGAGAATGTCTCGCAACGCATCACAAGAACGCTCGGGGTCGTCGCTTGAAGGTGACGCAGGAGGCTCTTCCAGGTTGTTCTGTGGAAGGAACGACAACAAGTAGCGCACGTCGTCAAGGCACGCCTTTTCATCGTCGGAGACAAACGTTGCGACACCACTCTTTGCTGCGTGGCTCATTGCGCCACCCAATTCTTCAAGTGTGACATCTTCTCCAGTCACTGTCTTCACAACGTCTGGACCGGTGATGAACATGTGGCTCGACTCACGCACCATGAAGATGAAGTCGGTCAT
>DCZD01000044.1:2179-2324 GCA_002331255.1 Acidimicrobiaceae bacterium UBA2093
AGTCGGTCATGGCCGGTGAGTACACCGCGCCGCCAGCGCAAGGTCCGAGGATGACTGAGATTTGTGGAATGACACCGGACGATTGCACATTGCGGTGGAAGATGCCGCCGTACGAAGCGAGCGACACGACACCTTCTTGAATGCG
>DCZD01000044.1:2556-13522 GCA_002331255.1 Acidimicrobiaceae bacterium UBA2093
TTGTGGATCTTCTCGGCGAACACCTCGCCGAGTGCTCCACCGAACACCGTGAAATCTTGGCTGAAGAGAAATACCTTGCGGCCCTCGACAGTTCCCCAACCTGTGATGACACCGTCTGTGTAGGGGCGCTCTTCGAGTCCTGCGGCGTGCGCACGGTGGCGAGCAAGCATGTCGAGTTCGTGGAATGAGCCCGGGTCAAGGAGGTAATCAATGCGCTCACGCGCGAGCATCTTGCCCTTCTCATGTTGGCGCTCGACAGATCGGGCACTTCCGGCGTTGAAGGCCTGTTGCTGGCGGTCGCGCAGGTCAGCGATCTTGTCCTGCATGGAGGGGGCGGCTGATTCAGTCACGTCGCAAACGCTAGTGCGAAGCGGCTTGAACGGCCCACCTGCACGAGCACCAGAGAGTGCGAAAGAAGGTGATTAGCCGGCGGTGGTGGTGGTTGTGTCGGCAACTGTCGTTATCGAGCCATCGCTTGCCACCGTCGTGGTGGTGTCTGCCACGATGTTGGCCGTGGGTGCCGCAGAACCGTCGGTTATCTGGAAGTTCGCACGCAACGTCTCCAAGTCTCCGGTCGTCGTCGTTCCGGACACTTCGACTCGCCACTGACCAGCCGTCGGAATGCCAAAGCCTGAGTCAATCGAGACCTTCGCAGCCCCTGGCCGTCGTAGTGGCACGTTGATGACAAGTCCGTTGATGGTCGGATCTGCAGGGATGAAACGCACTTGGAATTGTTGAATGCGTGCCGGCTTGAACAGCTCGACCAACACTTCTTGTGGTCCGATCGTTCCAGGGTTCAGCGACACCGTGACGTCGAACTCGCCTTCGCTAGTAAGTCGTTGTGTAACCGCGTATTCAGTCGGGTCGGTGCGTTGGTCCGGTTGCACGTATGGCGGCCGCATGGTGAGCAGCCATGACGACATTCCGAGAATGGTGACTGACAATGCAAGTTGAACCGCAGCTGGTCGCTGAAGTCGTGCAACCGCGCGCGAAGGAAGAACTCGTGCACGACTCAGTTTGGCGGTGATGAATTGGCGCACGGCGAATTCGACCATGACGAGCAGAACTACGACGAGTGTCTTAACGATTACCAAACGACCATGGCTTGAGTTGAAAATGCTCGTGCCATCCAGTCTCCACACTTGGAAGAGGCCAGTACCGATGATGCCGGCCATGAGTGGTGAGCCGATGCGAGCCCATGCGCGCAGTGCATCAAGTAGATCGCGTTCGCCGGGCCCGTTCAAGACAACTCGCGAGATGAGCAATGCGCCACCAGTCCACACCATCACGAAAAGCATGTGTGCAATGCCGACGATCGCGCCGATAAGAGCGAGGCGACCGCCGGTTCTGTCGAAGCCGAAAGATGCAACCATCAAGAACAAGATGACGAGCGATGGGAACTGAGTCGCTGGGTCGAGCACGCGTGCTGGTAGCCAAGCGACACCTGCGACAAGGAAAGTGAGGATGAGCCGTACGAGGAGCGCGCGCCCACGTGCGGTGTCGGCAATCGAAAACCACTCTGCAGGGTTGAGGCCGGACACAAATGACGCTTCGTTGGCTTGAGCCGCTGACAATGACACGAGCAACACCATGATGACGACGCTGGCGATTGCCATGATGCGGAAATAACGCTCAGTGAGTGCGTACTCGACGCCCTCTGGCCAGGCGAGAACAATGAGGATGAGACCACCCACGAGTGCAGAGAGTGAGAGGAACGCAAGCGTGCGGAGCAGTCCGATTGGCCCTCCAAGCCGTGTTGGTTGGACGACAGATTCACCCGAGTCGGTGCCAGGCACCGTTGTTGCGGTCGTGCCGTCGGCGCCTGTCGTACCTGGGGTCCCACCAGCAGTCGTGGTGGTGGTGACTGTTGCATTCGTAAAACTGAATGTGCCGGTACTGCCGTCGGGCAGTGACCAACTCACCGTGCATCGACCGGTTGAAGGAATTTGAGTGAGTGGTACCGATACCGACACGCCGTCTGCAGAGAGTGTGGGTTTGCCAAGTCCGGTGAGTTTGCCGTCGCATGCAAGGGATAGACCCATCCTGTCGACGTTTTCTTGTCCGCCGAGTGCGTTCTGGAAAACCATCTGGATCTGGGTCGGCGGTACCGACACCGTCTCACCTTCCGCCGGGTTGGTGGACAGGACGATGTTGTTGCCGCCAGCGGCTTGTGCGAACGACCCGAATCCGAGGACGGGAAGAAGCAGAAGAAAGAGGAGTGCAGGCAGACGGCGCATGTTTCTTCTGCAAACGGTACTCAAACCGCAGTACCTCAGCGCGTCCACTCGCGTCCGCGCACCCTATTGCTATGGTCACTTCGTGGCCACGCAATCGCTCTACCGCAGGTACCGACCGCGGCGATTCTCCGAATTGCGGGGGCAAGAGCACGTCGTCAAGGCATTGCGCAATGCGGTCATCAACCAGCGAGAGGGCCAGGCGTATCTGTTCTCAGGTCCACGTGGAACCGGCAAAACATCGACGGCCAGAATTCTCGCGAAAGTGCTCAATTGCCAGAAGCCAGTCGATGGCGAGCCATGCTGCGAGTGCGATTCATGTGTCTCGGTCGACACAGGCACCAGCTACGACGTCCTCGAGCTCGACGCAGCGAGCAACAACGGTGTCGCAGAAATACGCGACGTCATCGAGTCGGCAGCGCTGTCCAGTCCAGGGCGGCATCGAGTCTTTATCCTCGACGAAGTCCACATGCTGTCGCGTGGCGCTGAAGCCGCCCTACTGAAGACACTTGAAGAACCACCCGAGCACGTGGTTTTCGTTCTTGCAACCACTGATCCTCAGAAGGTCAGCGAGACCATTCGCAGTCGTGTCCAGCACCTGCAGTTCCATTTGTTGTCAGTTGCAGATCTTGACGAGTACGTGCGCTGGGTCATCAGTGATGCAGGTCTTGAAGTATCCGACGAAGTCATTGAACGTGTACTTACCCAAGGTGCCGGTAGTGCGCGCGACACGTTGTCTGCTCTCGAGTTGGCGGTCGCAGGAGGCGGCACACTCGATGAGCCAGTGTCAATTGATGAAGTGCTCGAGGCGCTCATTGCACGCGACCAAGCACGTGGTATCGCAGCCATCGCGTATGCAGTGCAGCAGGGACGTGACCCGCGCACACTTGCCGACGACATCGTGCGCACACTCCGTGATTGTTTCTTGTCACTCATGGCTCCCGAGTTGGTGCAACTGCCGCAACAGCGAGCCGAGATCATCGCCGAACATGGCAAGAACCTTGGTGCTGCACGTGTCGTGCGCGCGATGGAAGTCATTGGTCAAACGTTGGTCGAAATGCGACATGCCCCCGACGCACGACTATTACTCGAAGTGTCGATTGTTCGTCTTTCGTCGCCATCATTCGACGACTCGAATGATTCAATTCTCGTGCGGCTTCAACAGCTCGAGACCGAGGTGCGTGAGCTTCGCAATCGACCCACGGTCACTCTTCCACCGGCGCCAGTAGACCCGAACACTGGTCGCGCAAAAGTCGGTGGCCGAGTAGCGGCGGGATCCGCCACAACATCGTCGCCGCGTCCAGCGCCACAAACAGCTTCGGCTGACGAGTCAAGTGCACCAACGACATCGAATGATTCGACACAGACAGTTGCACCGACAACGCCCGCTGGCTCGCCCACAGCGGCAAAGAGCCCGGCTGAAGTGTGGCCACAGGTAGTTGCCGGTTTGAAGCCGTTTGCAAAGGCGTTGTTCAATGCGGCATCCATCGCCTCGGTGAGCGACAACGTCATCACGCTCACCCTGCCAAACGAGTCACACATGAAGCGGTGCTCCGAACACGTTCCCGCACTTCAGCAAGCTCTAGCGACTGCGTGTGGTCGCACATACCAATTGGAACTCACTGCCGATGCCACGGCGTCGAAAGGTATTGAGCGACCCACTGATCGACCAAAGAAGAAGAAGGTTGTCGAGGAAGTCGCCGAAGATCCACACAAGCCAATCGATCCGGCAGAACTCATAGAGGGACCAGCAGGTGTCGATCCGTCAATCGAGCGCTTGCGCGACGCATTTCCTGGTGCCCGCGTGGTGACCAACGACAAGAACTGAACAACGTGTCGTCGCCTTACACACCACCAGTCCAGACTCTCATTGACGAACTAGGAAAACTGCCGGGGGTAGGCCCACGCTCTGCGCAGCGAATGGCGCTGCACATTGTGAAATCGACAACAGATGACGCATCACGGTTGGCGCGTGCAATCAGTGATGCAAAGGACAAAGTTCGCTACTGCGACAAGTGCTTCAACTTGTCAGAAAGCACATTGTGCGGAATTTGTGCCGACGAACGACGTGATTCCTCGATCATCTGTGTCGTAGAGGATTCGCGAGACATAGTCGCAATCGAGCGAACCGGCGAGTTTCGTGGTCGGTATCACGTTCTTCTTGGGTCTCTCGACCCGTTGCAGGGCATCGGTCCAGACCAATTGAAGATTCGTGAGCTCATCCCACGACTCGATGCTGAAGAGGTGAAGGAAGTCATCGTTTGCACGAATCCGAACACCGAGGGTGAAGTGACTGCCATGTATATCGGCCGCTTGTTGAAGCCTCTTGGCATTCGTGTCACGCGTATCGCGAGTGGTCTACCAGTCGGCGGAGATCTCGAATACGCCGATGAAGTCACGCTTGGCCGCGCCATCGATGGTCGTCGCGACATTGACGTCTGACGCGTCGGTTCGCCCTGCTCAGTCGATGAACTCAGGCCGTTTGCCGTAGATGCCGCCACGCCCGCTTGCGAGCGCAGCGATGGCGCACACAAGAAGCAACGCAATCGGTTCTGTGTTGCCGAATAACTCGAGTCCCATGACTGCGCATGCCAAGGGGACGTTTGCCGCAGCACCCAACACCGCAGATGCTCCGAGCGATGACATGAGGGCAACATCTGCATTGAACACGCCTGCGAAACCGCCACCAAATAACGAACCGATGACAAAGAGCGGAATGACTTCGCCACCGACCATGCCAGAGCCGATGGTGATGGCGGTGAGCAACAACTTTGGCAACCAGAAAGACACTTCGTCACCGTTCATCGCATCGATTGCAAGCGGTATCGACAAGCCGCTGTAATCACGCCATGCGAACATGCCGATAAGCACCATGACGATTACACCTCCAAGTGCTGGTCGAAGTGGATGCCACGTGATGACCTTCGTCATCACCGCGCGCACACCATGAGTAGCTGACACGAAGAGGCGAGCGACGATGCCACAGAGAATGGCCATGAGCGCGAGTTTCAGCGCGAGACTCCAGCTCCAGTCGACATTGATGAGTCGTGGATATGCAGAATGTTCAACCCCAACAGCACGCACCGTTGAATGGCCGACGAAGCTAGCGATGATCGCGACAGTGGTCATCGAGAGTGTTGGTCGATGTGGTCGCCGCACCTCGAGGGCAAAGAGAACTCCGGCAAATGGAACACCGAACACGGCCCCGAAGCCGCCTGCGACGGCCGCTGTCAACAATTCAGTGCGGCGTCGATCATTCAGCGAGAATTTTCGAGCGAGGGGATCTGCGATTCCAGCTGAGATCTGCACCGCAGCACCCTCACGACCTGCTGATCCGCCGACGATGTGGGTGATGACGCTGCCGATGAACACCAACCATGACAACCGAAACGGAACAGGTCGCGAGGTGACACGTAGCTGCTCGACTACCAGAGCACTTCCGCGTTCAAGTCCTGGACCGAGATAGTGATAACCGAGGCCGACGAGAAGTCCACCTAGGGGCAAGAACCATAAAAAGGTGGTGTTCGATTCGCGAGTATTAGTTGCCCAATCGAGTGCTTCGATGAACGCTGCTGAGGCCAGGCCCGCGAGCACACCGACAAGAACTGCGAGCAGTGCAGTGCGAATGTATGACGATGTCGATGTGGGCATCAGACGTCGTCGAGATATCTCAGAGACTGCGGAGGATGATGGCGTCTCCCTGACCGCCACCACCGCACAATGCGGCAGCACCGACACCGCCACCACGACGCTTCAGTTCATGAAGGATGGTTAGCACGAGACGGTTTCCGCTCATACCGATTGGGTGACCGAGTGCGATTGCGCCACCGTTCACATTCACGATGTCATCCTTGATTCCGAGCTCGCGCATTGATGCGATTCCAACAGCAGCAAAGGCCTCGTTCAACTCAAACAAGTCGACATCTGTGAGCTTCATGCCAGCACGGTCTAGCGCCTTCATGATTGCGCGACTTGGTTGGTGCAACAGCGATGCGTTGTCAGGACCGGCAACCATGCCGTACGAGATGACCTCACCGAGCGGCTTTACACCGCGCGCTTCGGCGGCTTTCTTGGACATGACGATGACGGCAGAGCCGCCGTCGCTGATCTGGCTTGCATTCGCTGCAGTGATGGTTCCCTCTTTGTCAAATGCTGGCTTCAAACCACCGAGTGAATCCATTGTCGTGTCGGCGCGCACACCTTCATCGTCTTTGACCATCAATGGGTCGCCCTTGCGCTGCTTCACCGCAACGGCGATGATCTCATCCGCCAAGCGTCCGGCAGCAATTGCTGCCGCTGCGCGCTGGTTACTCTTCATCGCGAGATCGTCCTGCTCGTCACGGCTGATTCCGCCACTGGTGTAACGCTCGGTGCCTAGTCCCATGAGACACGCATCAAATGCACACCAAAGTCCGTCTTTGATGATTGCATCAGCAAGTTCAGTGTTTCCATAGCGGAAACCGCCACGTGCACCAGATGCGATGTAGGGAGCATTAGTCATGCTCTCCATGCCACCGGCGACCACAATGTCGGCTTCGCCGGACTGAATCATTTGGTCGGCGAGATACACAGAGTTGATTCCCGACAAACACACCTTGTTCACGTTCACGGACGGCACATTCATGGGGATGCCAGCATTCGCAGCGGCTTGACGAGCAGGTACCTGACCTTGGCCAGCCATGAGGACTTGGCCCATGATGACGTGGTCAACCTCGTGAGGGGCGACGCCGGCTCGCTGGAGTGCTTCTTTGATGGCAAAGCCACCCAAATCGGCGGCACTAAACGACGACAGCGCGCCGCTCATCTTGCCGATTGGTGTGCGTGCTCCAGCGACGATGTACGACCCGGCCATGAGTGTCCTCCCGATAAGCCCGTTATGTGGGGTGAAGGAATCAGCGTAGGGGACAGGCCGAGCCCGCTCGCTATCGTCAGCCAGCATGGAGAAAATCCGCGAAGCAATCCTTAACGGCGCCACGGGCGAACAACTGGCGTCCTTGCCCTTACCGAGCGAGTACCGAGCCGCCCACATTCGAAAGTCCGACGAGGGAATGTTCGCTGGAGTCGCGAGTGATGACAAAGACCCGCGGTCGTCCATTCACATCGGCGATGTTCCGATGCCCGAGTTGGCACCAGACGAGGCCGTTGTTGCAGTTATGGCATCGTCCATCAACTTCAATACGGTGTGGAGCAGCATCTTCGAGCCTGTCAGTACCTTCGGTCCCATGGCGCGACTCGGTCGCGAGAGTGAATGGGCAAAGCGCCACGATCGCGACTATCAAGTCATCGGTAGCGATGCATCCGGTGTTGTCTTGCGCGTGGGTAGTGCGGTACGCAACTGGAAGCCGGGCGACAAGGTGACGGTACATTGCAATCACGTCGATGATCAAGATCCGACGTCGCACGACGACTCAATGCTCGGCGCCAATCAGCGCATCTGGGGATACGAGACGAACTTTGGTGGTCTTGCCGACGTAGCCATCGTGAAAGCCAACCAACTCATGCCGAAGCCAGGGCACTTGTCTTGGGAAGAGGCGGCCGTCAACGCATTGTGCAACTCAACTAGTTACCGCATGTTGGTGTCGCGCAACGGTGCTCACATGAAGCAAGGCGATGTCGTTCTCATCTGGGGTGCAACCGGTGGTATCGGTGCATACGCAGTGCAGTACGTGTTGAACGGCGGAGGAATTCCCGTTGGTGTCGTGAGTTCTCCCGAGAAAGCCAAGATTCTCCATGACCTTGGTTGTGAGGCTGTCATTGACCGCCGCGCTGCGAATTACAAGTTCTGGAATGACGATGACACACACAATGAGTCCGAGTGGCGCCGCCTTGGTGCAGACATTCGTGCCCTCGTCGGCGAAGATCCGGACATTGTGTTCGAGCACCCCGGCCGCTCGACGTTCGCCGCATCGATGTACGTTGCGAAGAAGGGTGGAACGGTCGTCACATGCGCAGCCACGAGTGGCTTCATGATGGAGTTCGACAACCGTTTCTTCTGGATGCGGCTGAAGCGCCTCGTAGGAAGTCACTTTGCGAACTATCGCGAGGCCTACGAAGCCAATCGTCTGATCGCCAAAGGCATGATTCACCCGGTCATGTCACAGGTATTCACACTTGAAAACACCGGAGAAGCCGCGTATCAGGTGCACAAGAACATGCACGAAGGAAAGCTCGGTGTTCTGTGCCTGTCACCGGAAGAGGGTCTTGGTATTGACAATGTCGAACTTCGTCAGAAGGTCGGCGAGAAGAAGTTGCGCGCGTTCCGCCGCGCCTGAACAATGGTGTCATTATCCAGAGAGGAACCAACATGTTGCTGACCGAAATCGACCATGTCGCCATCGCAGTAAAAGATCTCGAGGCTGCCATTGACTACTACCGCCGTGCATTCGGTGCGGAAGTCGACCATCGCGAAGTGGTCGAGCGTGACGGGGTCGAAGAAGCTCTGCTGAAGGTCGCCGAAAGCTATGTGCAGTTGCTGACTCCCACTAGAGATGACTCACCAGTGGCGAAGGCCATTGAGAAGCGCGGCGAAGGCCTGCATCACGTCGGCTATCGCGTGGCTAATTGTGCCGAGGCTCTTGAAGCAATGGTCAAGGCGGGTGCCACTCCCATTGACAAGGAACCTCGTCCGGGCAGCCGTGGAACCACCGTTGCATTCATCCATCCGAAGGGCAGCTACGGCACTTTGATCGAACTGGTGCAGGAATAGTCGACCAGGCGACACCATGCTCCGACTGAGTGTTTGGGCGTTCATCGGATTCGTCTTTGGTCTCCGTGCTGCACGGCGAGCGCGCACGCTCATAACCACAGCGCACGCACGAAATCTGTCCTATGTCGCGGGAACGTGGCACTCAACGAGCAATTACACATCGATTGGTGCCGTGTTGGGCGCTCTTGCGTATGCATTGAACGCAACCACTGTTGAATCTGATCTGGCAGTTCTCGGTTTCGGAGTGTTTGCATCCGCATGCATTACGCATTCACTCGTTGACATCGACACCCATTTGCTCGTGCGACAGGTCACGACTCGCGCATGTCTGCTCGGCATTCCGCCACTCATCCTTGCCGCCGTGGTGGATGACACTCCGAGGCAGTTGGTCACAGCGCTAGGCGGAGTGCTACTGGCGACCATCGTGCTAGTCGTATGGCGTGCACTTTCACGAGGGCAGTTGGGAAGCGGCGATGTTGCTGTGGCGCCGATGCTCGGATTCTTTCTTGGCTGGTCAGGAATTGACGTGGTGCTGGCTGGTCTTCTCATTGCAGCAGTGCTCGGAGGAGCGTTCGCAGTCCTTGGCTTGCTCACACGTCGGCTTCGCCGTCAGTCACTTTTTGCATTCGGCCCGTTTCTTATGGCCGGTTCGATGATTGCTCTCTGGACCGCCTGAGAGACGTTGATTTCGGCTCAGATGAGCCACAATGAGATTGTGATCATTCATCTCATTGACGGTACGTATGAGCTGTACCGACAACACTTCGGTCAGGCTGTGCGACATCGCACACCACCACCGCTTGCAGCGACTGCCGGTGTGGTCACTTCGACGTTGCAGCTGCTTTCTGGTGGAGCGACCCATGTCGCTGTATCAATGGACCACGTCATTGAGAGTTTCAGAAACAACCTATATGACGGCTATAAGACGTCTGAAGGAATGGAAGAGGAAATTCTCAAGCAGTTGCCAATTGTGCAAGATGCATTGCGCGCACTCGGTGTTCCTGTTTGGTCAATGGTTAAGTACGAAGCAGACGACGGACTTGCTGCTGCAGCACATCTTGCTGATGCCGATAAACGAGTCGCACAAGTTCAGATTCTGAGCCCCGATAAGGACATGGGGCAGTGTGTCAGTGGTAATCGAGTTGTGCAGTTCGACAGACGCAATGACCTCATCATCAATGAAGATGCTGTGCGAGCAAAATTTGGTGTGGGTCCTACTTCGATTGCGGATTGGCTGGGTCTTGTGGGTGACACGGCCGACGGATTCCCCGGACTACAGGGCTGGGGAGCTAAGAGCGCTTCGGCAGTACTCACGGTGTACGAGCACATCGAGGACATCCCTGATGATGTTGAGAGATGGTCTGAAGTAGCACGCGCAGTGCGGGGTGCCGCAAAGTTGGCAACGACACTTCGAGAGAACCGTGAGTTGGCGCTCTTGTTCAAGGACATCGCGACCGTGCGAACCGATGTGTCTGATGACGTCGACATTGGAACAGTCGATAGTTGGCGATGGAGGGGGCCGACATCGGCGCTTGAATCATTTGCGAAGGAACTTGGTATCGCACAACTTGTCGAACGAGTCGAACGGGCGACGGTCGGGCGCGATTGATTCGCACACACGACCGACGCGTCGTGTTCAGTGAGGTAACGGCCAGGCGATCTGCGGCACACGAGTGGTACCGCTGAGGGCTGCTGCCTTCCGACCCTGACCCGATTCGCGGGCACCCGTCGCACAGGACCCGACCGTCACCTCACCGAACACGCATCGTGCATCGGTGCAGCGATGTTTCCACGATACCCCTGCGGTAGCCTGCGTCACTCGGCGACATTCACGAATGTCGCACCAGGAAGGGTGCGAGAGCGGCCGAATCGGCAGCACTGGAAATGCTGTGACCTGCAAGGGTCCGTGGGTTCAAATCCCACCCCTTCCGCCATGAACCACGAGGTTGCAATGAACGCAGCACTCGACGAAGCACGTCGAGCACTCGAGCACGGTGACGTGCCGGTCGGTGCAGTGGTGTTGCAC
>DCZD01000044.1:13769-18699 GCA_002331255.1 Acidimicrobiaceae bacterium UBA2093
GCACATGCTGAGCTACTCGCACTTCGTGATGCGTCAGCGCACCTTGGTCGGTGGCGATTGAATGATTGCACGCTCGTTGTCACTCTCGAACCATGTGTCATGTGTGCTGGCGCACTGTTGTCATCACGAATCGGGATGCTGGTGTATGGCGCTGCAGACTTGAAGGCCGGCGCCACCGCCAGCCTCTACAACGTGTGTTCGGACCCGCGCCTCAACCACAATCCGCCCGTGGTGCATGGCGTTCTTGCAGGCGAATCTGAAGAGTTGCTGCAGCAGTTCTTCCGTTCGCTTCGCTGAACTCGCCGATAGCCTCGCCAGACGGAAGGGTGCCAGAGCGGCCGAATGGGACGGTCTCGAAAACCGTTGTGGGTTTGTGCCCACCGTGGGTTCAAATCCCACCCCTTCCGCCATTACGGCTCACTTGCGTATTGCGCGAGTGTCAGCGTTCGTCGCGCACGAACGGAATGCCGAGTGACTTTGGTGCACCCAGTGCGTTGGTGCTGCCTGGTCTACTCAGAGCAATCAACGAAATCAATGTCGCCACGTATGGCACCATCTGCAAGAACGCCTGTGGAATGAATGTGATGTTCTCTGCTTGCAGTGTGTAGGGAAGTTGCAGAGTGAACCCAAACAACACTGCTCCAATCACGAGTCGAATCGGACGCCAACTAGCGAACACGACCAATGCGAGTGCGATCCAACCAACACCATTGGTCGTTGCTGCCTGATGCCACGCGGCGCTCTCAGCCAACATCAACCACGACCCACCAAGTCCCATCAACAGGCCACCGAATAGCGTGTAACGAATACGGATGGTGGACACCATCAAGCCCTGTGCATCGACAGTGGCCGGATCATCACCCGTCGCGCGAACTTCTAGCCCTGGCCTGGTACGAAACAGATAGAGCGATGACACGACTGCAGCAGTGAGTGCCAAGTACGTGATGATGTCCTGCTCAAAAAGGATTGGTCCGAGAAGTGGGATGTCGGACAAGGGACCGAAAGTGAGATCGGTCAATTTCACTGAGATCGTCTTGCCCTCATAAGGCTTGCCCAAGTAGTTCGCCAACCCAGTTCCGAAGATGACGAGGGCAAGACCAGACACGATCTGGTTTGCACGCAGCACCACCGCAAGAATCGCGTGGATTCCCGCAAGAAGTGCACCGGCAAGTGAGCCGATAATCAATCCGACCCACACGCTGCCAGAGGAGTCAGCTGCGATGAACGAACTGATGGCTGAAGTAAGAAGTACACCTTCGACACCGAGATTCAACACACCAGAGCGTTCGGTGAATAGAGCACCAAGTGCTGCAAGGATGAGAGTGGTAGCGAGCGCGACAGAGTCACCCGTCATGAGCACCCAGATGTTCTCGTTCATACCGTCACCTCCGCTCGAACATTCGGAGTTCGGATGACACGAATCTTGTAACGGCGGAAAGCTTCGCCACCGAGGGCGAACAACAGAATTGCTCCCTGCAACATGACTCCGATGTGAATCGGCGTGTCGGTGGAAATCTGCAGTTTGTCCCCGCCAGAGCGAAGGCCGGCGAACAAGATGCCACTCACGATGACGGCAGCCATGTTGTTTCTGGCTAAGGCAGCAATCACGATGCCGGCGTATCCGTAACCAAGCGTGACAATGCCGGGGTCGAGGCGTTGGAAGGACCCGATGATCAACGTGGCACCTCCAAGACCGGCAAGTGCACCAGAGATGAGCATCACCTGCACAGTTGTGCGACGTGCACTGATGCCGGCGTATCGCGCGGCACGAGGCGAGTCGCTGATGACTTGGATGCGGTATCCAAACTCGGTACGTCGCACCATCCAGTGAAGTGCAAGCGAGAGTAGGACGACGATGAAAAATGTCGGGTACATCTTGGTGTCACCGATCGGCGAGAGCATTGCCGAATCTGGGACCTGACGACCTTGCGGGAACATCGTGTTTGGTGCGCGGAAATAACTGCCGGATCTGTAGATGAAGTGGTTGACCAGGCTGGCTGCGACATAAGTGAGCAACAGGGTGGTGACGATCTCGCTTGTGCCAAGACGTGCCCGCACCCACGCGGGAATGACGATCCACACTGCGCCACACAGCGCACCTCCGAGAAGTACGAGTGGGATCATGATGAAACTTGGCAGGTTCTCGCCAAAAAAGAGGCCGAACCACGTGGCTCCGATCATTCCGACATACAGCTGACCTTCGCCGCCGATGTTGTACAGATTCATCTGGAATGCGAATGCTGCGGCGATACCGGTGCAGATGAGCACGGTGGAAAGACCCAACGTGTCGGTGATGCCGGTGGAGGACAGGAAACCATCAGACAGCATGTTTGAGTACGTGTCGCCAACGGAGTGGCCAGTTGCCAACAAAAACAATGCACCGGCAATGAGTGCAGCGAACACTGATGCCACAGGCACCAGAATTCCGAGACGCTTCGGGGTTTCTGTGCGTTGTTCAAATTGCAGTCGAAACGGTGCACGCATCAGGCACCTCCTTGAGTGAGTCCAGCCATTGCTGCACCAACCTTTTCGAGAGAAGCTGTGTCACCAGCTGTCTCATGGACGATTGCACCGCGATAGATGACAAGCACACGGTCAGCAAGCGACATGATTTCGTCGAGGTCCTCGGAGATGAGAAGGATTGCCTGACCGGCACTTCGCGCGTCATCAAGAAGACGACGAACAGTCTCGATTGCGCCGACATCAAGTCCACGCGTCGGCGAGCACACCACTAGCAACTTTGTCGCAGTGCGTCCGCCAGATAATTCACGGGCAAGTAGCACCTTTTGTGCGTTACCGCCAGACAACTTTCGCGCCACGTGTTCAGGGCCGTTTGCTTTGATTTCGAATTCATCGATGAGCCTTGTCGCCTCGGGGCGCACGCTGGCTCGATCGACCACGACGTTGCGATCGCGAGTGAGAAGAAGATTGTCGAGGATGCTCATTGATGGTACGAGTCCGACGCCGAGGCGGTCTTCAGGCACGTACGCGAGTCCAAGTTCGCGCGCCGCAATTGGTCCGCGATCGGTTGACATTGCGCCACCAATCGAGATTGTTCCGGTGGTAGGCGAAAGAAGTCCGGCGATGACATCTGCCAACTCGCGTTGACCGTTGCCTGCGACACCCGCGATTCCAACCATCTCTCCTTCGTGGACGTTGAACGAGATATTTGATAACACGTTCACGCCATTCATCGTCACGCTGACGTCACGGATCTGGAGTACCTCGTGGCCGATGGGGTGGGATGCGCGTTGCGCTGCAAGATCAATGTCACGACCGACCATCAGACGAGCGAGTTCTTTCGCGTCTGCCTGACCTTTGCCCGACACATGTCCAGTCACTCGACCGTTACGCAGCACGGTCACTCGATCAGAGATTCGGGCGACCTCGCCCAGTTTGTGGCTGATGAAGACGACCGACTTACCCGTCTGGGTCATTGCGTGCACGTTTTCGAACAGCTTCTCGACTTCTGCAGGTACGAGCACCGCAGTTGGTTCATCGAGCAGCAGAACTTCTGCTCCTTGGTACAGGGCCTTCACGATTTCCACGCGTTGGCGCTGGCCAACTGAGAGGTCGCCGACCGTTGCAGTCGGGTCGACTGGCAACCCGTATGTGTCCGCGACCGCAGCGACAGCATCATTCAGTTCACGGCGGTTCAATTTGAAAGACAAGTCGCGCGAGCCAAGGACGACGTTTTCGGCAACGGTGAATCGATCAACAAGTCGAAAGTGTTGGTGCACCATCGCGATGCCGTGCTGCAACCCAGCCTTTGGTGATGGCAGTTCGACGGGGACACCGTTGCGCAGGATGCGTCCTGAATCGGGCTGGTACAGCCCGCACAGCATCGATGCGAGCGTGCTTTTTCCAGCACCGTTCTCGCCGAGAAGTGTGTGTACTTCACCGGTGCGGATGTCGAAATTGACATCATCATTGGCGAGTACGCCAGGGAATCGTTTGACGATTCCGATTGCCTCGAGTGCTACAGGGGCCGCATCACCTGAGTGATGCGGCCCCTGTGCGCCTTCATGTGATGAAGACGTCATGTCGTGTGGGATCAGCCCTTCGGCGATCCGATGACGCCTTCGACGAAGTAGTCCATGCTCAAAAGAGCGCCAAGCTCGGCCTTCACGCCAGCTGCCAACACCTCGTCGCCGTCCTGATTCTTGATCGGACCGGTGAACGGAGCGAATGAGCCGTCCTTGATGGCTGCGGTCTTGGTCTCAATCTCAGCGACTGCATCGGCATTCACGAGTTCTGACGGTTCGGCGAGTGTCACCATTCCGTCAGCCATGGAGCCGTAGTACTCGTCGCTTGGGCAAGTGCCACCCTTGACTGCTTCGATGGTCTTTGCGTAGAACGGGCCCCAGTTCCACGTCGGAGCAGTGAGGAACGCCTTCGGCGCAGCTTCGCGAACGTCGGAGTTGTAACCAACCCAGAACGCACCAGCGGCTTCGGCTGCGACGCCCGGCTCGGTGGTGTCTTGGTGCTGAGCAATGACGTCGACGCCAGAGTCGAGCAATGCTTCAGCAGCCTGCTTCTCCTTGGTCGGATCGAACCAGGTGCTGGTCCAACTGACCTTGACGGTTGCTGACGAGTTCATTGCACGCACACCGAGTGTGAATGCGTTGATTCCGCGGAGGACTTCTGGGATCGGGAACGCAGCAACGTAACCAATTTGGCCGTTCTTCGTGGCCTTGCCAGCGGCGAGACCAGAGAGGTAACGCGCTTCTTCGGCTGCACCGAAATAGGTACCGAGGTTCTTCGGAACGTCATCGAAGGTCGCGTACTCGCCGCCACCGTCTTTGGTGAGAAGGAACTTCGCACCGGTGGCCCACTGATTGCAGACCTCTGGATACTTCGCCGCAACTTTTGCCATTGGCGCGCCGTAACCGAACGATGTCGCGAAGATGAGGTTGTAACCCTCGCTTGC
>DCZD01000044.1:19016-30006 GCA_002331255.1 Acidimicrobiaceae bacterium UBA2093
ACACCCAAGTACACAACTGCGACCTTGATGTCTGATGTTTCAGCCGCTGCTGCAGTGGTGTCAGGCGCTGCTGTTGTGTCAGTTGATGAATCGCTTCCACCGCACGCTGCAAGCACCATTGATGCTGCGGCTGCGACGGAGGCGAACTTCCACATTCTCTTCATGAAGTTTTTCTCCCTTATGTCGGCACCACGTCTGGCACCGTCCGCAGACGAAACTAGTCGGCGACAGACGACCTTCAATTCGTCGCACGGACACAACGTGGCCACTCGACTTCGACGAACAACATCTGACCTGTGGATAACTTGGAAACCCCAACTATGCAACGTCTGATTAGTCTCTGAGCAATGAAGTGGCCGCTCAGATGGGTGGGAGCGGGGGCTCTCTTAATGACCGCCGGGCTCGTAGCACCTCGGGTGGCTGCCGGAGACGGAGCCGTCGCCGATTGGACCGTGCTCGTGTACGCGGCTCATGACAACAATCTCGAGACGTCTCTCTACGGCGACCTAGTCGAAATGGGAAAGCACTCAGGACGTGTGAACTTTGTGGTTTATGTCGACCGTGCGATTGACGAGCAACCACCCCTCGATGAGGACTGGCTTGGTTTGGCGAAGTTCTCCGACACAAAGGTCTTCAAAGTGACTGGTGACGGGGTCTCAGACGTACAAGAACTGGGCGAGACATATTCCATGGACCCCAGTTCGCTCGCGTGGTTCATCGGTGATTCATTAGCGAGATATCCGGCGCATCAGACCATGTTGGTGATGTCAGACCACGGTGGTGGACCTGTTGCGGCCTTTGGCACGAAAGAGTCGGACACCGAGGAAGGTGATGCGAAGGCGCGCAACACACTTCAGCTTCCCGCCATCGCCGCTGCGATCAAGTCTGGTCTTGCGACAGCAGGAAAAGAGCGATTCAACGCGTTGCTGTGGGCCACGTGTCTCAACGGGAATTTCGAAGTCGCACGCGTAATGGCGCCTCACTTCGACTACATGGTGGCGTCGCAAGAAATCATTCTCGGTTCAGCATCAGCAGGTGTCTTTGATTTTGACTTCTCTGTCGACCCACCTGCTGCATCGCCGCCCTCTAAAGCTGACACTCTCAAGTACCTGACGTCATTGGTCGAAGGTAAAGACGACCTCTACCGCAACGGACCACTGCCGAACGAGGACTTCACGACTTCCATCTACGACCTCAGTCTCATCTCGACCCTTAACGCAGCACTCGGGAACTTCGTTCGTGCAACGAAAGATTCGAACGGAGTGAGTTTCGTTCAAGAAGCTCGTGCTGCTGGAGTGCTCGAGTTCGCCGGTGGCGGCATTACGGAAGGTCAGAATCAGCCAGGTTTCGGACTCATCGACATGGGTGACTTGCTCGCGCGAATACCTGCGACTGCGCCGGCGCCAATGCTTGCAGCGCGAGATGCTCTCGCTGAGGCGAACAAGAACGCACGGGTCTACATGTCCAATGGAGCAGAAAACCAAGCAGCAACTGGTCTCTCCATCTACTACCCACGTCGAAGTTCGGGCGTGAAGGCTGTGTATTCCCAAATTCCAGATGACACGGGTTGGCGTTCGATCATTGCTTCACCAAAGGCGACTCTCACGTCGTCTTCTCCTGACAGTGCACTCGAGGTGTTATCGAAAGCAGCAGGGTGGAAGAGCACACTCATCTACGGAAAACAGATCAGCCGCAGCTGGGGAGCAACTGCTGTGTATGGAACCCAGACTGAAAAGGGGATCCGTCAGATCATCTCGCCACGAGTTGTGATTGGTGCAGGTGGCAAGAACAAGGCTCAGGCCGCTTTCGGCCATGTGCAATTCATGCTTGGGAACCAAGTGGTCTCGGCACATATCGACAACACCGGCAAACAAGTGTTCTTTGACGCGATCTTGGTGCGAGCCAGCACCACTGAGCAGGTCGAAGTTCGGGTTGTCTCGCCACTGAAGATCGCAGGCAAGAAATTGAAGCCTGGTGTGGTGAAGATCATGGAGCGCAACGGATCGGCAGTTCTGAAGGCAGAGGCGGGTGACTTGCTTGCCCCCGTTATCTACTACTGGGATTCACAAGAGACCGCCGCTGGGGGCGAGTTCATCCTTACGGTCGCTGAAAGCGAAGTTGCGCTCGGCGTAGCTGCGACATCGCTGGTGACTGTTGCTCCAACAGCCTCGGGTGCATATGCGATTGCGATGTCGCTTTATGACCCGGCAGCTGACGGTGACTTGGTGATCGAACAAGGAACGGTGACGAAGTGATGACACCGACTCAGAGAGGGGACGTCTGATCGTGGCCACTTGCGCACAATGCAATCGTGATCTGCCCGATGTCGCGCGCTACTGCTTTGCATGCGGTACCGACCGGCATGGGCAGGGAAAGAACAGGACCGACTCGTACGCCGTGCAGCCAGGCGAGACCGTGCGGTCGCTGAACGTGATCACATCGATTATGCCGCAGGCAAACGGCACGATGCCACAGACATATCGTTTCACTTTGCTTCTCGTCATCGCTCTTCCAATCGTCCTGACACTTGCAGGCTTCGTATCGCTTGCATTGGTCATGGCGAGCGTGTCGATGCCGTGTCTCTACATGTTCTATTTCCGAGATGTGAATGAATGGGAGGATCAACCAGCACTCACATTCGTCGCAACGACTCTCGTCTCGATCATCACGGGAGTGCTGTTTACACGAATCTGGATGACATGGCAGGTCGCATCCGATCGCGCATCTTCAGCCACAGGAAGTTACGACGCTCTACAACTTCTTCGGTACGCGCTTCCCGTGGCGATTGGTGCTGTGGTCCTTGCACAAGTTGGGCCCGTGCTCCTCGCGCGCCAAGACGACTATGACGACCTCATCGACGCGATGACGTTCGGAATCGCGAGCGGTGCGACGTTTGCTGCGGTGGAATCTCTGTCTGTCTTTTGGTCACTTGTCTCCACAGGAGCGTGGCGTCAGGACGATGTCGACACTTTGTATTGGACGACACAGGTCGTCGTCGCAGGAATTCTCAAGCCGTTGGTCGTCGGGTCGCTGATCGGAATCTGTCTCGCTGCGTTTGCCGGAATTGGTGAAGGGCCGGGTCGTTTCTCCCCGCAACACACCCGTACGACTGTCGCCGCTGTCGTCGGTCTCTTTGTATATCTGGCGGTTAACGATGTCATTGCACAAGTCACCGATGGTGTGACACAGACCGTGTCAAGCGTGCTCTGGTCAGCAGTAGTTGCGGCGTACCTGCTCACTCGTGTGCGCATGACTCTGCACACAGCCCTGATCGAGGCAGCTACCGAGGCGGCAGCACGTGACCACATTCCAAAGGGCTCAAATAGAGGCATTGGTTTTTGCCCGGCGTGCCGCATGCCGTTGCTTGATGGTGCCAATTTCTGTACTGCCTGTGGCACTGCGACAAGGGCGGCAACAAAATCTGCGAGACGTGACATGGCGACAGAAGGGAGAGCATCATGAGCAACAACGTGTCTGCCGCCGCTAGTCCGTCAGCGAAAGATGGCAAGAACTCCCAGTCCACTGCGGTGCTTGGAGTTGTGGCTCTGGCATTTGTGTTGGCAGTCCTCATCATCGTTGTCGGTCGGGCGTTTGGTAGTGACGAGACGCCAGATGTGTCATCGACCGAACAAGTGCTCCTTGATCCGTCGGTTGATGTTGCAATCGATGCGGCCATTCCCCCGGCGACGGCGCCAACGCCGTCGACAATTGACATTCCAGATGTGCCACTCGACCCTGTAGTGACCACGACGGTTCCGACAACGACGACAATCGCTCCGTTAGTTGACCCCGCTGCGTTGACGGGGGAGTCCGTGGAATTGGCCGGCATATCAGTGAGCACACCGACCGAGTTTGTAGTGCTGTCAAAGAGCGACACCAGCGCGGTGGTTCAGCGCGATTCAAGCGTGGCGGCATTCGCAGTGTTTCCAAAATCACAAGTTGGGAATTCGGCGGCAAACAAATTGAGGGAGTACTTGGATTCAATCGTCAGCGACGTGTTGGTCAACGTGAGAGCGGGTCAAGTGACCGCAATTGCCGTCAGTGGTTTTGTCGATGCTGCTTCCGTCGAGTTTCGTGCATCGACCCAAGGCACAAATACGCCGTTGTATGCGCATCTGACCGTCGCTGTGGCGCCAGATGGAAAAGTGTGGTCACTTGAGTACTCCACGGCCGCCGGAACTCCGCTTTCAACCGTGAAGAACGAACTGCAGCAGTTGTTCGCCGGCTATTTCGGAGCAATCGCAAAATAATGTGACACCGCAACTTGACGTAAGTCAGTTTGCTGGCATCAACAACCGAGACTGTCTTTTGGCACTTTCAAGTTAATGAGGTAGTTGTCTGCTGCATTGACAACGCAGTAGTTGACCCCATAGCCAGTGTGTCGTTCTGCTGTGACCTTGATGAACACGCCTTCTTCAAGTGTCGTTGCCATCTTGCGCGAGCTTTCTAAGGGTGTTGCCGCATCGCCCGTGGTGCCGATGACAACTATTGGACCAGCACCCTTTCCCGTGATCTCGACTGTTTCAGCCTTGTCAACTGGCCACAGAGTGCACTGATAACCGTTGATGAAACTTGGACCGATGCGTGGCGCGACCTTGAGGAATCGGTCATTGGATGCGTCTACTTCTTTAACCGAGCGCGGACCTGGGTCATCGAGGCAGCTGATGGCGAGGAAGGCCTCGAGTTCATTCGAAAATGAACCGTCGTCTTTGCGTTGGTAATACGCGTCATACAGCTTGAGCAACCCGGCGCCGTCTCCCTTCTGCGCATTTGCAAGAGCTGTCTCGAGATCAGGCCACATAGCGCTTGAGTACATGGCTTGCGAAACAGCGGTGTAGGCGACCGATTGATTTACTTTGACACGATCAGCGGCCACGAGAAGGGGTCGTGCGTCGAGGTCAATGATCAGTTTGTCGAAGGCCTTTGCAGCTTCGCCACCATTGTGGAACGGACACTTCACCGTCTTGGAACATTGAGTAAGGAAGCGAGTCAACTGCTGTTCGAACCCCGCGGCTTGTCGCAGCCCACCTTCAATGCTGCTGATGTTCGGTTCCGCTGCACCATCAAGAACTGCCGCACGGACAGTTTCAGGGAACATGGTTGCCCATGTCGCACCAAGCTCGCTGCCGTATGAGAATCCGAAGTACGAAATCTTCTGCTCGCCCAACGCCAAACGTATGGAGTTCATGTCACGCGCAGTAGTGGCCGTGGAGAGAAATGGAAGGATGCTTCCGGATTGTTTCTCGCACTCATCGACGAACCGCTGTTGTTCTGCAATGAGCGCCTTCTTCTCTGCATCATCGTCAGGTGTTATGTCTTCTGTCATATAGAGGTCGAAGTTGTCAACGCAATCGACAGATGGCTCCGTGTCGCCAGTGCCGCGGGGGTCCCAGCCGACGATGTCGAAGTAGTCAAGCAACGAGTCGCTGAGGTAATACGCGGCGTTCCGAGCGATCTCGGAGCCCCCAAAGCCAGGGCCACCAGGATTTACCAGCATCGAGCCAATGCGCTCTGATTGCTTTGTCGCTGGTCGCATGACGAGGTTCAGCGAGAACGTGCCGATGCTCGGGTCGTCATAGTCAAAGGGAACATCCATTCGCCCGCACTTGAGCTCGTCGCAGTCTTGCCAGGCGATGGCGTATGTCGATTCTGACGTCGTGGTACTGGTTGCCATGTTTGTCGTGGACGTTGACACGTCGCTCGTGGTGTCGCTGCCGGTTGAGCCTCCACCACACGACGACAGAATTGCAAGTGTCGACACGATAAAGATCGTGGCGACACGTCGAAGTGAGCAGACAGCTCGTGGTGACATCACTGTCACACTAGGGGTTCCCTGGCACATTGCGCCGTAGCCTGACAACGTGCGGATGGGACCACATCACATGTTGCCGGGCGATCCGTCCACGGTTCGCGGAGCACGAGTACGTCGGTCATCTCTCCTTCGTGCATGGGCTTTCGCTGCACCGTACCGCTGGGAAATCACCGCGTTCCTCGGCTCGATTCTTGGTGCGGCTCTTCTCGGGTTAGTGCCACCGTTTCTGTTTCGTGCGATTCTCGACGATGCGATTCCCGGGCGAGACCGTTCGCTGATCACCTTGCTTGCAGCACTCGTGGTGGCCGCAGCTCTCGGGGATGCCATCTTGGCAATTTCTCAGCGAATGTTCAGCGCGCGCATCGGAGAGGGGCTCATCTACGACCTCCGCGTTGCTTTGTTCACGAAAGTGCAACAAATGCCGATTGCGTTCTTCACACGCACTCAAACTGGGGCACTCATCAGCCGCCTGAACAACGATGTCATCGGTGCGCAGACGGCGGTTACCTCGACGCTCGGAAGTGTCGTGTCGAATGTCGTTGTTCTGCTGACGACGCTCATCGCAATGTTTGCACTTGAGTGGCGATTGACCCTCATTTCGCTAGTTGTATTACCACTCTTCATCGTGCCGGCAAAGCGAGTCGGACTTCGTCTCGGT
Organism: Acidimicrobiaceae bacterium UBA2093; assembly: GCA_002331255.1. GTDB lineage: Bacteria > Actinomycetota > Acidimicrobiia > Acidimicrobiales > Ilumatobacteraceae > UBA2093. The sequence continues at coordinate 25,487 of DCZD01000044.1, forward strand.
GCCATTGCTCGTGAGCAGATGGAATTGAACGCACAGATGAACACCCAGATGAGCGAGCGATTCAACGTGTCCGGTGCAATGCTGGTGAAGCTTTTCGGTAGCAAGGTACGCGAGGGTGACTCTTTCAGTACGAGTGCAGCCGGTGTTCGTGACACTGGTGTTCGAAGTGCAATCTATGGTCGCGTCTTTTTTGTGGCGCTCGGACTTGTGGGGGCATTAGGTGCCGCTGCCGTGTACGGCATCGGAGCACATCTGGTGCTCGATGGCGCGCTCACTGCCGGAACGTTGGTTGCCATGGCGACTTTGGTACAACGCATTTATCAGCCGCTCACTGGCCTCACGAACGCACGCATTGAAGTGATGACAGCGTTTGTGAGTTTCGACCGCGTGTTTGAAGTTCTTGATGCACCCGTTGCAATCGTGGATAGGCCGGGTGCATTCGACCTCGTCGAACCACGGGGTGACATCGTTTTTGATCATGTTGGCTTTCGATACCCACCAGGAGCCGCGGTGTCGATTCCATCGCTCGAAGCAAGCGGAGTCATGCAGGGAAGTGACCCTGACGTCGACGTCTTGCATGATGTTAGTTTCAGCGTTCGCGCAGGTGAGACGGTCGCTTTGGTGGGTGCGAGTGGTTCGGGCAAGACCACAATCGCAAGTCTCATCCCTCGGCTGTATGACACAACACGAGGACGAGTCCTTGTCGACGAGCACGACGTTCGCGACCTCACAGAGGTGTCCTTGCGTGCGGCAATCGGAGTTGTCTCGCAGGATCCGCATCTCTTCCACGAGACAATCGAGTCGAACCTGCGATACGCGCGACCAGATGCCACCACCGAAGATTTGGTCGCAGCATGTACTGCAGCGCGTATCCATGACGCCATCGCGGCACTGCCTGACGGATACGCCACCGTTGTCGGAGAGCGTGGGTATCGAATGTCCGGAGGAGAGAAACAGCGATTGGCAATCGCCAGGCTGCTTCTGAAGAACCCAGCCATCATGATTCTCGACGAAGCCACCAGCCACCTCGACAACGAGAACGAGGCTCTGGTGCAAGAAGCGCTCGATGTTGCCATGCGTGGTCGTACGGCGCTGGTCATCGCGCACCGACTGAGCACGGTCCGTGACGCGGATCGCATCGTGGTTGTTGACGCGGGACGTGTGGTTGAGGAGGGGACACACGAAGAGTTGATGGCTCGCGACGGCCACTATGCGGGACAGGTGCGCGCCGGTGGCTCAGACGGTTATCTCGCAAATACTCCGCCGCGGTGAGAGTTGCCGCACCCCAGTGATAGAAGAGAAGTGTGGCGGTCTCATCTGTGAACGAACTTCTCCACGATGATGGTCGGCCATCTTTCACAGTCGGGCAATTCGTCGACGTCCTGAATCAGGTCATGAAGCAAGCCTTCGACGGTGGCGTCTGGGTTGAAGGTGAAATTGAGGGTCTGAAACAGACCGGACCAAACATGTACTTCACGTTGGTCGAACAGACGTCCAAGGGCAAGATGACTCTCAACATCAACTTGTTCCGTACTGATCTGCCACGAGTTACTCGCAAGCTCTCTGACCAAGGTCTTCAGTTGAAGAATGGATTGAAAGTCAAGTTGCAGGGCTCACCTGACTATTACGGCCCATTCGGAAAGTTGTCCCTGATCGCTCGCGATGTCGACACCACGTTCACCCTCGGTGATCTTGCACTGAAGCGCGAGGAACTGCTGCGCAAACTTCGTGAAAGTGGTGTCACCGAGAAAAACAAGCGCCGACCACTTCCGTTGGTGCCCCTCCGCCTCGGAGTCATCTCAAGTGCTGAAGCCGCCGGTTGGGCTGACGCGCGTCAGCATCTCAGTGAATCTGGTATCGCGTTCGAAGTTTCTTTCTGCGCAGTCCGTGTGCAGGGTGAACAGGCTGTTCCCATGGTCGTGCGTGCGCTTGACTATTTCTCTCAACGAAACGACATCGACATCGTGCTGGTCATGCGCGGCGGCGGTTCGAAATCTGACTTGGCGGCATTCGACGAAGAGAACATCGCACTCGCTATTTCACGATGCAAACATCCAGTTTTCACAGGAATTGGCCATCAGATTGACCGGAGCATTGCCGATGAGGTCGCCCACACAGCATGTAAGACGCCCACGGCATGCGCCGACGCGGTCATCGAGCACGTGTCATCCTTTTTGGTTGATCTTCAGAACACCGCGTCACACATTGCGAACTCCACGCGAAACGCACTTCAACGTTCACGCACACGACTTACCCTGTCCACGGAACGTCTACGTACGCTTCCTGTCAACAGCCTCGAACGCCAACGTCAAAGAGTCGCGCTTGCGAATCAGAAAGTGCAATTGCTTGATCCGGTAGCAACGCTGGCGCGCGGCTGGTCTATCACTCGCGACGCTCGGGGCAACGTTCTTCGTGACCTGTCGTCAGTTGCACATGGAGAAGAAATCGTCACCACTGTCCACGGAGGCACAGTGCGAAGCACAATTACGGAGGTAGAGAAATGAACCCACCGAAGAAATCAGGCACGTCGAAGTCGAACTCATCTTCGAGCGCTCATGAGGAGCCGAAAGGGTATGCCGAGGCACTACGTGAGTTGGAGAAGATCCTTGGTGAAATCGATGGACCTGCAGTCGACGTCGACGTGCTTGCCTCAAAAGTGGAGAGAGCTTCCTACTTGGTCACGTGGTGCAATGATCGCATCACAGCAGCACAGTTCGCAATCGACGAAGTGGTGGCGAACCTTCCCGACGTCGACCTCGGTGACGACGAAGATTTCGACGATGAGGACGACGACGGCTGAGTCAGCGCGCTCGCTACTTTCTCGGAGGTTGACCTAGCCTGTCGACGTGAGTTCGGCCCCCCCGCCACAGTTGACGTCAGTCGCAAGGAAAGTCGAATCATGTCTCGACGCGACAATTCGAAGTCATGAAGAACGCTGGCCAGCATTAGACAACGATCTGGCACTTCCCATGCAGGAGATTCGACGTCTCACGTTGAGTGGTGGGAAACGCCTGCGGCCAGCTTTTGCCTATTGGGCCTTCGTTGCTCTTGGTGGCGAACCGTCTGACGAGCGCATCATCGAAGTGGGCTCGGCAATCGAGTTGTTGCACGGTTTTGCGTTATTTCATGACGACATCATGGACGGAGCTGACTCGCGGCGTGGCGTTCCGACGACCCATGTGACGTTGGCGGAGCATCATCAGGCAGAGCACTGGGCTGGTGAGTCACGCCGGTTCGGTGAAGGTGCTGCAATTCTGATCGGTGATCTCGCATTTGTGATGGCCGATGAATTATTCGGTGAGGTGCCACGTGACGTGCGATCTATGTGGCACGAACTTCGGCTTGAATTGAATGTCGGTCAGTACCTCGACATGCTCGGGTCTGCGCGTCGTGAGCGTCGACGCGAGATTGCGGAACGAATTTGTCGATACAAGAGTGGCAAGTACACGGTTGAACGGCCGCTACACATTGGCGCTCTTCTTGCCGCGCCATCTGACGTCGACGCGACCATTACAGCCTTTTCGCAGATTGGCCTGCCCCTGGGGGACGCCTTCCAGATGCGTGACGACGTGTTGGGCGTGTTCGGAGACTCATCAGTCACCGGCAAACCGGTGGGTAACGACCTGCGCGAGGGCAAACCCACTCCACTTCTCGCCCGTGCGTTCGAAATGGCGAACGTGGCACAGACAGAAGTTCTCTCTACGGTCGGGCAGGAAGGATTGAGCATCGAGAACGTGGCTCACATCCAATCGGTCATTGTCGATTGTGGCGCTTTGGCAGCCACGGAGACGCTCATCGAACAATTACGCGATCAGTCTGTCGCGGCAATCAACTCGTCGATACCGGCGGGCGAAGCTCGTGACGCACTCATTGCACTCGCGATGTACGTGACCGCTCGCGCGACCTAATTACTTTCACATCCTGACAGTCATCGTTGGTTGTGCACAACTAGCATTGGCTCAATGTTCTTGCGAAAGCCGCTCCACATGTACTTGTTGTGGGCGACCATCGTTTTCGCAGCGCTCTCATTTTTGTCTGCATACTTCAGCGTCGGTGAATCTGACGGGAACGACACGAGCGCCACGACGACAACAACAACGGTTCCGCAGACGACGACGACATTTGTCCGCCGCGAGTACACGGTGCAGAACGGTGACTCATTGTTCACCATCGCACAGAAGTTCAACATCAGCGCTCCTGCGCTGGTGGAACTGAACAAGATCAAAAATCCTGACCGAGTGCCCGTGGGCACTGTGTTGTTACTCCCGCCGAGCACGGGCTTCGTGCCCATTGGCGCAACAACAACGATGCCGCCCTGATAGTTACACTTGACTCATGACCGTGACGTTCTGGCCCACAAAAGAACATTGGTCGGTGTCCATTCCACTTGACACTCCACATCAGAGACTTCAATGTCTTCAGGAATCTGGTTTTGTCGCTCTCAAACCCGCACCGTTCGATGTGCCTGCGTCTGAATGGGAATCACTCGAGTACATGGACTGGAAAAGTGGTGGCGACAC
>DCZD01000044.1:30326-46026 GCA_002331255.1 Acidimicrobiaceae bacterium UBA2093
CAAGCGTCAGAGCCAATTTCGGCCGGGTGCGCATCATCAAACTCGAACCGCAGGACCGGGAAACAGCGATCCGCAGTTTTCATCGTGATGACAACAACCGATTCAACCCAGAAAATGAGGGTTGGGTGGTGCGCTCTTGGCTTGAGCTAACCGACAGCCCCGACAGTTACATGTTGCTGATGGACAACGGACCAGACGGGCTGCCCGACCCGAGTACGGAACGACGCGTGCCGTTGACTCGCGGTGCTCGTTTCGTGGTCGACACTCAGCGTCTGTGGCACGTGGTGGTGCACAATGGAAACAGTCCGCGATATGCGCTCATCACAAGTTTTGAAAGTGGGCCCGCGCTCGACACGTTCATCGAACACGAGCGCGCCTGACACGAACTGAATCAATCAGTTGGTGCGGTGAGCGGCGGCTAGGTCGGCAATTTCCCGCATGATGCGAGCAACGTCGTAGTCCTTCGGTGTGTACACCGCTGCTACTCCTTGCTCCCGCAAGATCGCTCTGTCAGCTTCGGGGATAATGCCACCGACGATGACCGGGGCATCGACGCCCTCCTGTCGCAACAGATTGATGACAGTCGGCACAAGTTCCATGTGCGATCCGGAGAGAATCGACAAACCGACAACATCTGGATCTTCATCACGTGCGCTCGCGGCAATTTGCTCTGGTGTGAGACGAATTCCGCTGTACACAACTTCCATGCCTGCATCTCGTGCAGCAACTGCGATCTGCTCGGCTCCGTTCGAGTGGCCGTCAAGACCAGGCTTCGCAACGAGGAACTTGGGTGGTCCACCTGAAAGTGACTTGACGAATGTCGCCACATCGGCAAGTTCGTGCGATCGTCGACCGACGGCAGCGGCCACGCCCGTGGGTGCACGGTACTCACCGAACACCTCGCGCAGAACACCGGCCCATTCGCCGGTAGTGCCACCTGCGCGCGCCAATTCAACGGAGGCCTCCATGATGTTGGTGTCACCTTCGGCAGCTGTGCGGAGGTCGTCAAGTGCGGCCTTCACTCGTGCACCGTCACGTGATCTGCGCCATGTTTCGACGTCAGCGATGGTCTCTGCTTCGACGGCGGGGTCGACAGTGAGGATGTTGTCGTTGCCACCCAGGGGGGAGGGCTCACTCTCGGTGTAGGCATTCACGCCCACGACTACTTGGTCGCCAGCCTCGATTCGACGCGTGCGGTCCGCCATCGAACGCACTAGGCGCCCCTTTAATTCATCAATGGCCGCGAAGGCGCCACCCATGTCGAGAACTTCATTCAGTTCGGCCCATGCTGCATCGCGCAGTTCAGCGGTGCGTCCTTCGACCACATGGGACCCATCGAAGATGTCGTCGTAGTCGAGGAGGTCCGTTTCAAAGGCGAGCACCTGTTGCATGCGCAGCGACCACTGTTGGTCCCATGGACGAGGGAGTCCGAGTGCTTCATTCCAAGCCGGAAGTTGAATACTTCGAGCCCGGGCACGTTTCGACAGAGTGACTGCCAACATCTCGAGCACGATTCGCTGCACGTTGTTCTCGGGTTGTGCTTCGGTAAGACCGAGTGAGTTCACTTGGACTCCGTAACGGAACCGTCGAGCTTTTGCGTCTTTGACCCCGTAACGATCGCGACCGATGCGGTCCCACAGTTCAGTGAAGGCGCGCATCTTGCACACTTCCTCAACAAAACGAATGCCGGCATTGACGAAGAAAGAGATGGAACCAAAAACTTGGTCAAACTGCTCATCGTCAACTTGACCACTTGTGCGAACAGCGTCAAGAACATCGATTGCAGTGGCAAGTGAGTACGCAATCTCCTGCACAGGTGTGGCGCCTGCTTCCTGCAAGTGGTACGAGCACACATTCATGGCATTCCACTTCGGTGCGTTGTGCGTGCACCATGCAACCATGTCGACAATCAGACGTCGCGATGCATCCGGCGGGAATATGTATGTTCCTCGTGAGAGGTATTCCTTCACGATGTCGTTCTGTGTGGTTCCTCGAAGTTGTGTTGTAGTGACACCTTGTTCTTCTGCGTTCGCGACATACAGTGACAACAACCATGCAGCTGTCGCATTGATCGTCATTGATGTGTTCATTGTTCCCGGTGGAATTCCGTCGAGAAGCGTGCGCATGTGTCCGAGATGTGCGACTGGAACACCGACCTTTCCAACCTCTCCACGTGCAAGAAGGTGGTCGGGGTCGTAACCAGTCTGAGTGGGAAGATCGAAAGCGACGGACAGGCCTGTTTGCCCTTTGGCCAAGTTGGTGCGGTACAGCGCGTTTGAGGCCTTCGCAGTGGAGTGGCCGGAGTACGTACGCATAAGCCACGCGTCATCGTGGCGAGGTGTCGACACACTCAAAGTATGCCGGCAAGATTCCCTGTCTGTTGCAGGCCTGGCCAGACATGGTCGCGGCCTTTCTCAGTGTTGTGGGGCGGTCGCAGCATTCAGTAAGGCCAGATACTCAGGACGTGACACCTCCGAGACCCCGAGCGAACGCAGATGATCGGTAGCCCACTGGGTGTCGAGCAGGGTCATGCCGTCCAATTGCATCAACTCCACCAGGAACCAGAGGGCGACCTTCGACGCATCTCGCTCATGGTGGAACATCGATTCCCCGGCGAAAAACCGTCGGAGTCGTACTCCATAAAGTCCACCGACGAGTTCATTGGCGTGATTCCACACCTCGACACTGTGGGCAATTCCCAGTCGGTGCAATTCTTGGTACGCATCAATGATGTCGGAAGTAATCCATCCACCGGTGCGGCTAATGCCAGCGCATGACCCGATGACGTCCTCGAATGCTTGGTTAACGGTCACAGTGAATCGTCCACGACTCTGGCGCAATGATCTAGTGACGCGGAGGTCGTCCAACTGCAGGATGCCTCGCATCGTCGGCGACCACCAACCGAGCATCGTGTGTTTTCGATCGACGTACATGGGGAAGAGACCGCGTGAGTACGCATCGACGAGTGTGGATGCCTCGAGATCTGCACCGATGCAGACAACGTCGTCGTCGGGCCAAGAGTCGACCAACGGAAAGTTCCAGCGGTTGGGTGGAAGTTGTGCCATCACGTGGGCGCTCCGTTCAAGCGTCCATCAGTCGGGATCAGTAGGTGTAAAAACCTGCTCCGCTCTTGCGACCGAGTTTGCCTGCTGCAACTAGACGTCGAAGTGTCGGTACCGGGGCGAAGTTCGGGTCTCCGAACTCTGCATACAACGCTTCGAGGATTGAGAGTGATGTGTCGAGGCCGACGAGGTCAAGCAGTGCGAATGGTCCCATAGGGAAATTGCAACCGCCCTTCATCGCAGTATCGATGTCTTCCATTGAAGCGGTGCCGGTTTCCCAGATACGAATGGCGTTATTCAGATAAGGAAACAAAAGAGCGTTGACGATGAAACCCGCCCTGTCCTTCACGAGCACACCGTTTTTCCCGCATGCAGCAACAACAGCAGACGCAGCATCGATGGTGTCGTCAGAAGCGGTGAGTGGTCGCACGATTTCAACGAGGGGCATGGCTGGTGCTGGGTTGAAGAAGTGGATGCCGCACACTTTGTCTGGTCGCTTCGTCGCCATCGCCATCTCGACGACAGGAAGCGTGCTCGTGTTCGTGGCAAGAATCGCACTTGGTTGAACAACTGCATCAAGTTCGGCAAACAACGCCTTTTTCACTGCAAGGTCTTCGACAACCGATTCGATTACAAGGTCGCAACTGGCTAGCGACTTGATGTCGTCGGTTGCTGATAGGCGTGACATGATCGCGTCTTTATCCGCGGCAGTGATCTTCTCGCGTGACACTTGCTTGTCGAGGCCTTTTGAGATGCTCGCCACCATGGCTTCAGCGGTTGATTTATGTCGTGACCGGACGGTTACCTTTAGGCCAGCTTTAGCGAACACCTCTGCGAGTCCGGATCCCATGATTCCGGATCCGACGATGCCGACGTGAGTGATGTGCGATGCCGAGATGTCACTTGCCATTCACGCGACAGTACCAATCAGGTCACCAGCGCCCCCTATCGTCATCGCATGGCCGATGCACCCCCCACCCGACGACTTGATCTAGAAGGTGTGTTCAACTTCAGAGATATTGGCGGCTATTCGGCAGCCTCCGGGGGAGTCATCAAGCGCGGACGAGTGTTTCGTGCTGACGGCCTGAACCGGCTCACCGCTCGTGATGTCGAGCGGGTGAGGGGCCTCAACCTCCGCACCGTCATCGATCTGCGGTCGGCCCACGAAGTCGAGTCCCACGGAAAGTTTCCGGTCGAGGTGCATCCAGTCGACTTTCATCACGTACCGACCGGTGATGTCACCCGCAAGCGGCCTGAACTTCCGGACATCGCCGACGATGCTGACGTACTTCGTTATTCGTATTTACGCATGCTTGAGTCAAGCGTCGATCAACTTCGCACCGCATTCACACTTGTGGCTCAGCAATCGACCGAACCGCTCGTGTATCACTGCACAGCTGGCAAAGATCGAACTGGTGTGTTGACCATGTTGATTCTCGGCTGCCTTGGTGTGTCGCGGCACGACATCGCGTCGGATTACGCCCTGACGGCGGAGACACTCGAAGAATCGCGTGCAGTTCTGAAAACGTTGTACCCAGAAATTGCGCAGGTCGGCAACGACTGGGGGCATCAATACATGATGGCGAGTTACGACACGATGGACCGCCTGATTGGCGATGTTCTCATGAAGTACGGAAGCGTCGTGGATGCGACTTTGTCCTTGGGTGTCACAACCGAGTCGATCGAGAGTTTGCGCGACAACTTGGTTGTGTGACGTCCGCGTACAGCGGAGCGCTTAGCTCTCGGTGATTGTCACCTTTGAGATTTTCACTTCACGTGATGGAGCACCACCAAGTTCACCCGAACCAGAGTTCAACGCGATGATTGCTTTTGCAACGTCGAGCCCCTCTGCGATCTGGCCGAAGACGACGTAGGTGCCTTGGCCGTCGAGCGCAGCAGCATTCGGGCCGGTGATGATGAAGAACTGTCCACCGGCGCTGTTTGGTTCACCCGTACGCGCCATTGCGATCTGTCCCTCTGAATACTTGTAGCCGGATCCTTCGTCTTCAATCGTGTAACCGGGGTTGTCAGTATTGTTGGAACCACCACCTTGAATGATGTCAAGGCCTGGGTCGGTGCGGAAGATGAACGAGTCGTCGTAGTACTTGTAACGAGAGAGCACCACGAAGTTGTTCACAGTCTTTGGGGTGTTCTTCGTGTCGAGCTCAATGACGATGTCGCCCTCGCTCGTCGACATGGTGGCGGTGTACGACTTCTTCTCGTCGATGCACATCGGCGGGGCTTTCTCGAATTTCGTCGTGCGTGAAGCAGAACCATCGGCTACCGGACACGTCGTGTCGCCGGTGACACTGGCACCTGCAACGGTAGTGAGAGTGGGTGTTTCGCTCTCGGTGATGGTTGTGTCTGTGACATCGACCGAATCAGAGGAATCGTCGACCGCGAATGTGGCGACTGCCCAGATAGCCAGGACTGCTGCAGGAATTCCGAGCCCGACTTGCAGTCCACGTCGACGGACCTTGGCTCGCTTGGCTGCACGTGCACGAGCAGCACGGGCTATGTCACGGTTGTTCTTCTTGCGTTCGCGCTTGTCAGTACCCACGAGGGTCGAAGGATAGCGTCGCACCGATAGCGTTGTTGAGCAGTGGCTCTTATCGTGCAGAAATACGGCGGCACCTCGGTCGCTGATCCCGATCGCATCAAGGCCGTGGCCGAACACGTCGCGTTCACCAAGCGTCATGGCAACGATGTCGTCGTCGTGGTTTCAGCTATGGGCAAAACCACAGACAACCTGATGTCACTCGCCAATCAGGTGTCGTCCACGCATCCGGGCCGCGAGATGGACATGCTGCTCACCACCGGAGAACGCATCTCGATGGCACTGCTGTGTATGGCACTCGCTGACATTGGGGTCGATGCGGTGAGCATGACCGGATCACAAGTCGGCATCATCACCGATACCGTCCACACCAAGGCCAAGATTGTCGAGGTCAAAGGCGACCGGTTGCGCGAGGCGCTTGGTCACGGACGCGTGGTGGTCGTCGCAGGTTTCCAAGGTGTGTCGACCGACAAGGAGATCACCACGTTGGGTCGTGGAGGAAGTGACACAACCGCCGTCGCATTAGCCGCAGCACTCTCGGCCGACGTGTGTGAGATCTATACCGATGTAACAGGTGTGTTCTCCGCCGACCCGCGCATCGTGCCTCAAGCACGCAAACTCCAACACCTGAGCTTTGAAGAAATGCTCGAGATGGCCGGAGTCGGCAGCAAGGTACTTGCACTCAGATCGGTCGAATTTGCTCGCAATCACAATGTCCCTTTGCATGTCCGCTCAAGCTTTACGTGGGAACACGGAACGTGGGTACGCAACGTTGAAGGAGAATCCAACATGGAAGACCCCATCATCTCTGGTGTCGTGCAAGATGCCAGCGAATCGAAAGTCACGATTTTTGCTGTGCCAGACCGCCCCGGTGTGTCTGCCGCCATCTTCGAGCCACTGGCGAATGCAAACGTCAACGTCGACATGATCGTGCAGAACACCTCACGTGAAGGTCACACCGACATCTCGTTCACCGTCCCGAAGGCAGACATGAAAGTGGCTGAAGAGATCGTGACCCGTGTTTCGAAAGAGATCGGGGCAGGCGGCGTCACCCACGACACGGACATCGCCAAGATTTCACTTGTTGGAGCCGGAATGAAGACCAGTCCCGGAATTGCCGCGAAGATGTTCCGTGTGTTGGCTGAGAACGAAGTCAATATCCAGATGATCTCCACCAGTACCATCCGTGTCTCGGTGGTGGTCGCCCTCGGCAAAATGGAATTGGCGGTTCGGTCGCTCCACACGGCGTTCGGTCTTGACAGCGGAAGTGCTTATTCAGCACCGTTGCCAGAACGCAAGTGACGCACCGCCACAGGCAATAATTAACGCTGCATGAACAGACGTCGGCCGCAACTCACACCGTGGAAAGCGGCCGGCACACGAAGCGAAGACTCGCGCGACGCAGATGAAGTGGTGCGCCAGACAGGTTGGGTCTTCAACAATGAGACCGGATCAAAATTGTCGCTGGCGCAGTTTGTGGCAACTGGTGATCTTGAGGTCCGTCGCTATCTCAAGCGTTGGAAGCTCGCTGACGTTGCTTCCACATTGACTCTTCTCGAAATTGGGTCAGGTATTGGCCGAATGACGGCGGCATTCTCGCGTGAGTTCGCATCGGTCATTGCTACGGATGTCGATGCTGCATTTCTCGAGCGTTGTCGGGAGACGGTTGCACGCTTCGGACGTCCGTCGAACTTACGGACTGCCCATATCGCAGATGGACACACCATCCCGGTGAGCGATGCATCAGTTGATGTCGTGTTTTCGTACATCACATTGCAGCACTGCAGTGCCGCCGATGCACTTCAACTCACGAAGGAAGCGTTCCGGGTGGTCAAGCCTGGTGGTCGGGTCATCCTCAACTATCGACGGAAGGTCTGGGTTGACGCAGTGCTCATTCCGGCGGGTGCACTTGTTCGGCTGTTGTTTGCAGCGCCCCAAGTGGGTGAGCGCTTGTCGCGTTGGCGTTGGTCGACGCGACTCGGTTGGCAGGCGAACAGGGTCAGTCCGACGGAAGTATTCGCATTTCTCTCGGCGCACGGAGTGAAGGTGGACGACCCGCATCTCTTCCACCATCGAGCACGCAAATTGCCGCAGGCCCTGTCGTCGGGGGCTGAGGTTCCACAGCACAACCTCGACGTAGCCGCGAAAAGTCATTGGTGGCTCACCGCACACCGCGGTTAGCCTCTCTTGCCGTGCGAGTAGGAGTTGTCGGAGCGACCGGTCAGGTCGGAAGTGTCATGCGTACGCTGCTCGCGGAGCGCAATTTTCCAATCAGCGAGATCCGATTCTTTGCATCTGCGCGTTCCGCGGGAAAGCTCATCGAATGGAATGGTCGCGAAGTCGTCGTAGAAGACGCCGATCGGGCAGATCCAGCTGGCCTTGACGTCGCATTGTTTTCCTCCGGCGCAACATCATCACGCGCCTTGGCGCCACGGTTTGCAAAACATGGCGTCACAGTCATCGACAATTCGAGTGCATGGCGCATGGACCCCGATGTGCCACTCGTGGTTAGTGAAGTGAATCCAGAGGAGATCGCGAACGCCCGCAAGGGAATCATCGCGAATCCGAACTGCACCACCATGGCAGCTATGCCGGTATTGAAGCCCCTGCATGACAAAGCAGGCCTCGTACGAATGATTGCGAGCACATATCAAGCTGTCAGTGGCGCTGGGTTGGTCGGGGTCGATGAGTTGTCGTTGCAGGTGAAGGCAGTCGCCGATTCTGCGTCTGCTCTGACGTTCGACGGTGACGCCGTCGCGATGCCAGCACCACAGAAGTTCGCGCGCAACATCGCATTCAATGTGTTGCCCTTCGCAGGGTCGTTACTCGATGACGGGTCAGACGAGACCGATGAAGAACGAAAGTTGCGTAACGAGTCACGAAAGATTCTCGGTATTCCCGATCTCAAGGTGTCGGGTACGTGCGTCCGCGTGCCAGTGTTCACCGGGCACTCGTTGTCATTGAATCTCGAGTTCTCTCGTCCCATCTCTTCGACCCACGCGAGAGAAATCCTCGAACACGCACCGGGCGTTGTGGTCACCGATATTCCGACACCGCTGCTAGCAGCTGGCAAAGACCCCAGTTATGTGGGTCGCATCAGGCAGGACGAAGGAGTCGAAGGTGGTCGTGGGCTGGCGCTGTTTGTGTCGAACGACAATCTGCGCAAAGGTGCTGCACTGAACGCGGTCCAGATTGCCGAACTTCTTGCACGCTGACAGCGAATAATCAATGAGTCGGGGTGACAGGATTTGAACCTGCGGCCTCGTCGTCCCGAACGACGCGCGCTACCAAGCTGCGCCACACCCCGAGTGTGGTCAGTTGGCGAGGCTATCTGCGGATTCTGGTGACGACTCGGCGACGGACTCGTCGTGGGCGACAGGAAACTCGACGGGCGGTAACGGCTCTGTGTACGAGCCACCATCTGCGACTGTGGACACTGCGCGGCGAAGGCGAAGTGCGTCGAGAGGTTTGATGATCCAGCCGTTGGCGCCACTACGTCGGGCCATGTGCACATCGGCAGTGCGGTCAAGCAACATGAGAACGGGCACATACGGTGCCAGTCCGCCGCTGTGATCAAGTCGAAGGTCCATCGTGACGGCCATAGCACCCATCGAACCAATTTGGAGATCAAGCACGGCGATGTCGGGCACCGACTCGTTCAACGTGTGAACGACATCGCGACCGTTGGAGACGATGGTGAATCGTGTGTCGCCGCCACCAAGTGCGGCAATCACTTCGTCGAGCACCCACTGGGCATCTGTCGCAACAAGAATGTGCACGTCAGAACTCTACACATGTGGCTCATCCGCTCAATGTGTCGGCGAGCCGTGTGATTCCTTCGAGGTCGTGGATATCTGAGGATTGCTCACCGATTTCTACCAAGTCGACGGTTCCGGTCGGCGAGGGAGACATGCGGTCGACGAAGGACTTCACGAGGTCACGTTCTCTGTTGGCACGTTGATGAAGTGAGCGAACATTGTCATCGAGCCATGCCTGCACGCTGTCTTCTGAAGTTGTCGACGGTGCGTCAAAAGGTGGCGTGAGTCGATTAGCAAACACAATTGACGGCGAGATGCGTGTCGCAAAGAGTCGCTCCACGAGAAGACGTGTGTCGTTTAGTGGTTCAGGTGAAGGAGCGATCACAACAGCAAATGCAGTGTCGTTCGCGCGTAGGAGTCGTGACACCAAGCTTGCCCGTTCTGCAAAGCCAGCCTCCATCCCTTCGAATGCACGCAAGAAGTCAATGACGTCACTCATCACATTCGAACCGACGACTCTGCCGATGATCTTCAACACAGGCTGAATAGTTGCCCCAATGACACGCAACCCACCTCGTGATGGAGCAGTGAGTATGCGGAACAGTGGGTGTCGTAGGAATCGGACGAGACGTTCTGGTGACTCGATGAAGTCCAATGCGTTTCGCGAGGGAGCGGTGTCGAGCACAACCAGATCGAATCGCGGATCTTCGTGGAGTCGAAGCAGCATCTCGGCTGCCATGTAATCCCTGGTTCCAGAAAGCGAACCTGAGATTGACTTGTAGAAGACATTCGAACGGATGACGTCTGCCTGTTCAGAGGTTGCAGCGAATCGCCCGATCAGTTCGTCGAATGTGGTCGAGACATCGAGCATCGCCGCCCACATCTCGCCTGTGCCGATGCGCTCGACCAATGTTGGTTCGTTTGATAGTTCACCTCGACGGCCAAGCGCATCAGCAAGGCGGCGAGCTGGGTCGATCGTGATGACCACTGCTCGTCGCCCAAGTCGGGCCGCGGAGAGTGCAAGTGCAGCAGCGACAGTGGTCTTGCCGACGCCCCCAGAGCCGCAACAGACGATGACCTGCCTCGATGCCAGAAGGTCGTTGACACCACTCATGTTCTGTCCCCTGTGAGGGCATTGACTTCTTCGATGAACGCTCGTTGTAGTGCGCGATCGGAGTCAGTTGCGTCGCCAGTGTCAGGCAACATGATGCGCTGTAGTGGTACACGTTGTCGCAATTCGTCGACAGCCGTGACCTGACGCTCACGTCGCAGCAGCCTGTATTCGAGTGCATCACGTTGCACCTCGGTTCGACATGCACGCCGAAGTTCATCGACCTCGGTGGGCAAGTCGTCAAGGTCAAATTTGTTGACGATGATCGGAGACAAGTGCACCCCGAGTTCATCTTCTAAGTCGAATGCAGTGTCGACAAGTTCCATCACGGGCGTAACTTCCGGTGTGGTAACGAGCATGAGCCTGCATGTGTTGACGTCCGCAAGCATTGCGCGCACTTCGTCGGCCTGCTGACGAATGGGACCTGCCAGGATCGCTCGACCAAGTGACATCGGAGCACGCAACAGCGAGAGTGCTTGTCCCGCGGGTGGACCATCGACGATGAGTAGGTCTTGGCTGCCGTCGCGCGCCAACTGTTTGATCTTTCCAAGTACGAGTAGATCGTCGATTCCTGGTGCGGCTGACGCGACGACGTCCACGATGCCAAGTGCAGACAATTGTCTCGTGACAAGTCCGAGGCCACGAGTCGATAGGTACTCGCTCAAGGCATCACCTGGCTCGAGTGTGAGATGTTTCACTGAGCCCGGGGCATCGGTCGTTTGTCGCTCAGTCGGGTCGGTTTGGTCTGCCAACACGCCGATTCTCACGAGCAGAACGGACAAACCTGCCTGTGCAGCGACGGACGCCACCGTTTGTGCGACCGTTGATTTCCCAACGCCACCTTTACCGGCAACAATGAGAACTCGTGATGCCGTCAGGAACTGCGCCAACTCCATCGATGAAGGTGACCTTCTAATGCGCCCGCGCAGAATGCGGCGGTGGTTGCTGGCTGTCGGTCTCGCTGGTGCAGCACCGGTCGCGGGGCTGATCGCAGGTACTGACATCGTGCACGCCGAAGGCGTGGTTGAGATTTCCAGACCGCATGTCAACCATCGTGCCACAGCGACGGATTCCGATGAGTTGGCACCGGTAGACGTCGTTGAAGTAAGTGGTTTGCTTGACGACATTCTCGTGGATGAAATCGAAAGCGCGATTGACCGCGCTACCACCCAAGGGTCGCAGGCCGTGGTGCTGCAATTGAACAGCCGCGCAGCTGTGGTCTCTGAAGAAAGATTTGTCAATCTGTTGACCCAAGTCGCCGAAGCTTCGATTCCGATTGGCGTGTGGGTAGGTCCGTCTGGCTCGCGCGCCTACGGAGCACCGGCGCAATTGCTGGCTGTCGCGGACGTCACCGCGATGGCCCCGGGTGCGCGCATTGGCTACACGGGCACTTTGAAAAAGGTCGGTGGAGAAGTGCTCAGTTTCGGAAAGGCTGATGATCTGCTGACGAACGGATCGTTGGGCTTTCTCGAGGCGCGCGAGCAAGGAGTACTCAAGTTCTCGACCGATGATCGTGGAGTGCCAGTGCTGCGCAACATGTTGTTTGCCCTCGACGGGCTAACTGTGAATGGCAAGCAACTCAATACCGTTGTCGATGGCCTCGACGAGAGCGGACAGGTCGTGCGCGAAGCCACAACCGCGCGATTTTTCAAACTTGGCCTCGTGCCGCGCCTCCTGCATACCGTCGCAAGTCCGGCGTCTGCCTATCTCCTCATCTCTGCCGGGCTCGCCCTCTTGATTTTTGAGCTCTTTACGGCAGGAATCGGAGTCGCTGGCCTCGTCGGCGCCGTCTGCACCGTGCTCGCCAGCATCGGTATGTCCTACGTGCCAATCAACGAGACCGGACTTGTGCTGTTGTTCATTGGCATGGTCGCATTTGCAGTCGATGTGCAAGTGGGCGTACCCAGGTTGTGGACGGGCGTGGGTTTAGTCCTGTACATCATTTCGTCGTTCACGTTGTTCGAACCCGTCGGTGCACACGTCATGCGACCAACATGGATCACCCTCGTCACGTGTATTGGAGGTATTGCACTCACGTTCATCGTCGGCATGCCGTCAATGACGCGCACTCGATTCGCAACTCCGACCATCGGGCGGGAATGGCTGATCGGTCGTGAGGGTGTTGCAGTCGGAGCCATCAATCCGAACGGCACTGTGAACATTGATGGTGCAGAGTGGCGAGCACGTACAAACCGCGCGACTCCACTGTCGGATACACAGGGTTTGCGCGTGGTCGCGATCGATGGTGTGACGCTTGAGGTCGAGCCACTTGAGGGAGGCGCACGCGACTATCGCGAAATGCGCAAGAGCGGCGACGTCGGGAGCGAATAGGTGCTCCTCGTTTTTCTTGCACTTATCGTGCTCGTGCCATTGGCCGAGGTGTGGGTCATCGTTCAAGTCGGGTCTAGCCTCGGCATCGTTACGACGCTTGCACTCTTGATCGGAGTATCAGTCATGGGTACTGCGCTCACGAAGTACGAGGGATTGCGCGTGTTCCGCTCGTTCATGTCTGCCGTCGACACAGGTGAGATGCCGTCGCGCGACATCGTCGCGGGTGCATGTCTTCTCGTATCAGGGTTGCTCTTCCTTGTTCCTGGGTTCGTGACTGATGTTCTCGGCATCGTGTTGTTGCTCCCTCCGGTCAGAGCAGGCCTCGCACATTTCATTCTGCGGCGACGCAGCAGTCGTTCGAATGTGCGCGTCGTGCGGGCGACATATTCACGGCCAGTCGTCGATGTTGACGTGACGTCTGATCGGCCTTCGCTCGGGCAAACGATTCGTGACGAAAACGGTGACGATTGATGAGCGCTCCCCACGGTCCTGGAAAAGACGAGGACTTCGACCCGCGTACGATTCCCATTCGACCGGCTGCCACTGTCTTGTTGGTGCGAGATGCACCACGTGGCATGGAGGTCTTCATGTTGCGTCGCACGCTCAGCGCCGTGTTTGCAAGTGGGATGTATGTATTTCCGGGCGGTCGCGTCGACGACAGCGACGGAACCGAAGCGATGTCGCAATGTTGCAGTGGACGTGATGACTCGGAGGCGAGCGCGCTCCTGCGTGTTCCGAAGGGTGGCCTTGCCTATTGGGTTGCAGCCATCCGTGAGTGTTTTGAAGAAGCTGGCGTACTTCTTGCCACCCACAATGCAACGGGCAATGTTGTGCAATTCAGTGACTCCAGCATGGCGGATCGTTTCACGGCTGCGCGTCACCGCATTCACGATGGTGACCTTTCCCTCATCGATCTGTGTCATCAAGAAGATCTCACGTTGGTCACAGGAGACATTCACTATGTAAGCAACTGGATCACACCACTAGGCGAGCGTCGTCGATTCGACACGAAGTTCTTCCTGGCACGTGCTCCGGAAGCCCAGGATCCACTTCACGACGACAAAGAGACCATTGACAGTCTGTGGGTGCGACCAGAGGAAGCACTCGCCAAGTGTGATGCAGGTGAACTCGCGATGTTGCCACCAACTATTGGCAATCTTCGGTTCTTGCTCGAGCACGGCTCCATCGACGCTGCAATGGCGGCTGCACAGAAAGTTGGCGTGCCGACACCTGTGCAGCCCCGACTTCGCTACGACTCGGATGGGAAAGTGACCGGAGTGGTGATGCCCTGGGAGCAGGGCTACGAACAACTCGAGGGTTAGCTGCGCGAACGCACAGTGACGACAGATTCGTCGGCATCGCGTGCTGAGCATCCGGCCATGTCGTCGTTGGTCGGCGTCTCGTCGATGATGCGTTGAGCAATCGCTCGAAATACCGTCGCCGCATTTCCTGTGCCGGCAAGTGCGACCGGCTCACCTTTGTCGCCCCCATCTGACACGGCAGGTTCGATTGGTACTTGTCCGAGTAAATCGACACCGATGTCAGTTGCGAGGGTGATTCCGCCACCGTTGCCGAACAGCGCGTATTCCTCGCCGTGATCACAGGTGAATGAACTCATGTTCTCGATCACACCAGCAACCCTCAAGAAACTGCGTCGAGCCATGTCAGCGGCACGGATGGCAACTTTTTGTGCGGACACTGCCGGTGTCGTGACGATGAGAAGGTCGGTGCGCGGAAGCATGCGTGCTAGTCCCATCTGAACATCACCTGTGCCAGGCGGCATGTCGATGAGCAAGAAGTCGAGATGACCCCAGTCGACGTCATTAAGGAACTGTTCAACCGCCTTCGTGAGCATCAGGCCGCGCCACATGAGCGCAGTACCTTCGTCTTCGACGAGCATTCCAGTGGAGACGACCTTCAACGTGCCGGCCCCAACTCGACGTTCATTGGGAATGATCATCGGCTTCTCGCGCCCGTCAACTGTGCGTGCTTGTAGACGATCGGGCATACCGAGCATTCGTGGGATGGAGAATCCCCAGATATCGGCGTCGAGAACGCCGACAGTCTTTCCTTCGGCGGCGAGCGCGGCGGCAAGGTTGACGGTGACTGAACTCTTACCGACACCGCCTTTGCCACTGGCAATCGCGAGTACTCGAGCCGATAGCGGTACCGCCGTGTCGGGAGCCTGCTCCCTTGCATTCCATCTTGCACGCGTCATAACGGCAGTGCGTTCGTCGGCGGTCATCTCGCCCCAGTCGATGGAGACCTTCACGATCGAGGGGTGGTGGATGAGGCGGCTTTCGATGTCCTTCTTTATCTGCGCACGAAGCGGACAGCCCTTGATGGTGAGTTTGACCCCGATGCGCACGATGTAGCCGCCGTCCCCGGGCTCGAGGACCACGTCACCGGCCATACCCAAATCGACGATGTTGTCGCCCAATTCGGGGTCCATGACCGCGCGCAGCATGGCCCTGATGTCGTTGACGTCGGGTGCCGGGGGCAGGCTCACGCATTCAGTGTAAGAGCCTTGTACGATTTCATGTCGAAGCACCCCGCAGATTCGGGGCTCTACGTACCAGGAGGAAACTCTCATGATCACCCTCACAGATTCAGCTGCAAGCAAAGTCTCCCAACTCCTCGAGTCAGAGGGAACACCCGACTATGCACTGCGTGTCGCGGTGAAGTCTGGTGGTTGCTCAGGGTTCCAGTACGACATGTACTTCGATGGTGACATCGCCAGTGACGATGTCGTCACAACGTTCGGCGAGGTGAAGGTCGTCGTCGATCCTGCATCAGCATCACTACTCGAAGGTGCAAGTCTCGACTTCAAGGACGGTCTCACCGAGCAGGGTTTCGCCATCACGAACCCGAATGCCACACG
>DCZD01000044.1:46292-47361 GCA_002331255.1 Acidimicrobiaceae bacterium UBA2093
ACTTCGTCGACGTCAAAAATTGCGTCGAGCCGTTGACGCAAGGTTCCCTTTGAATCGGTGATGAACAACGACGGCTCGAATGTGAGGTTGTATGCCTTCACAGCTGGGGCCACATTCTGAGCGGAATCATCGCTGTACACATCTGCGTGAACGAACACCACATCGTCATCTGTTGACTTTGACAACTCGATGAGCGCATCGAGGGCAGGAGCACAGGTACCGGTCTGGCAATACGCCGGTGTTCCAATGAGGTACACGACCTTCTTTCCCGATGCGAGAGCGTCTGTGAGTGTGATGTCATGGAACGGGCACAGTCCATCGGCGCGAGTACAAATGGGATCCACCCCCCGCGCATCAGTCGTTGTCGGGGTATCGAATGGTGGCAATGAATCACCGACCAAGGGAATTGCGACTGATGATCTGTCGACAACTTGGACTGCTGCACCCGTGTCGGGACCACCCTCAACGACGAGCGAATAGATGCCCGGATCGCTGACAGTGACGATGAATGGCCAATACGGCTGTGGGATGCCAATGCCATGTTTGGTCGCAGAGAGTGCCTCAGCGACGACATCGCCGGTGTCGGCATTCACCAATCGGGCAGTGAGAGTGTTCGGAAGCGAGAAGTCGTCGTCGGTGAGCACACCTTCGCGTGTCGCGAGAGAGATAGGCAACCGCAACTCTCCTGGTACGAGAACTGTTCCAGGAAAGCGTTGAACAATCGACAGGTCTTTCGGGAGAGATGTGCCACTTCCGCCATCGGAGCCGCACGCCGCGAACAACACCATTCCGCCGGCGACCATTGCCGACGAGCGCAAGAAGTGACGACGTGACAGCAGAGAGGCATCAGACATGGCGTGCGAGAAGTCGTTTGTCACCCCGTAATCGTAGGGTCTGCGGTCGCTGACCTAGTGTTGGGGCATGACAAAAGCAGTGGGTCCGTACACACCGGTTGTTCGCGCAGGAGATTGGATCATTGTGTCCGGTCAACTTGGAATGAAGGACGGAGCGCTCGTTGCTGGCGGGGTGGCGGCGCAGACTGCACAAGCGGTTACGAATCTCAAAGCAG
>DCZD01000005.1:0-6049 GCA_002331255.1 Acidimicrobiaceae bacterium UBA2093
CTAATTCAGCCGCGCGCCGGCCGTGTGACCCAAGTTATGGACTATTCGTCCACATTGGGTAAAAACTTTTTGTATGGTGGTGGTGATGAAATTTCTTTCTACAAAGCCGTCGCTTCTCGCACTGGCTGTCCTTTCGGGGCTCGGGTCCATTGTTGTTGTCGGACATGGCGCAGCACCTGCTGATGCTGGTGCAGGTGCAAAAGTCACCATCTGTCACCGCACACGCAGCATCACCAACCCATACCGTCGAATCACTGTGTCGCGGTCGTCAGTGATCGGCAATGGTGGGCACCAAGGACATGACCCGGACAATGTGGTCTGGACGTCTTCGATCACAACGTCACGTCTCACGCCGTGGGGCGACATTATCCCTGACGTAGACAATTCCAGCCAGAGTCTTCCGAACAACAAGGACAAGAACTGGACCACTGCAGGCCAGGCGATTTACAACGGCACAACCACCGTTGCATCAACTGGTAAAGCTGCATGTCGGTACATGACGGCTAAGGAATTCTTCGATTCAGAGAAAGCTGCCAAGGTTGCTGACCCGCAGCTGAGCATCGATGACGCGAGCATCCTTGCTGACCTTGAAAATCAATCGGCTGGTGAAGACACCGCATTGAAGAAAGCGCTGGGCGGTTCGTTCACTGGCGCGACTGCGAACGCACTCGCCACAGCCACGTTGACGCAGACCGACCCCGTGAGCGGGAGCACCATCACAGGTTCAAGTGGCAACTGGGGGGTGACACTTCCCGGCACTTTGAAATTTCCGGTCACCGACGGAACGTCATTCCTTGGGTTGTCGTACTACTTCCAGTACTCACAGAGTTCGTCGCTCGCAAGTGCAACGTCGACCTCAATGAGTACTTTGACGACCAACGGAACGAATCAGGCAGTCACCACGGTCATCGCCAGCGGACTTGCCAACGGCATCTGGTATTACCGCGTCGTGGCGGTACAGAACCCGGGTGACGAAACCGAGGGTTACAACTACGGAGACATCCTCAGTTTCGGACTTGGCGTTCCTCGTGTGACAACTACATCGCTTCTCGATGGCACAGAGACAACTCCATACACAGACACTCTTGCCGCCACAAGTGGTAGTGGCACATACACAACATGGACAATTCCGTCGTCTGCCAACAACGAGACGGGCTTGCCGCCAGGGCTGAGCCTGAATGCGGGAACAGGCGTGATTTCTGGAACTCCAACGACGCGCGGTCTCTATCGCTTCCGAGTTCGCGTCACCGATAGCGCTGCTGCGGTCTCTGCAGACCAGACGTTGACCATTCGAATCAAGAAGAACCAGAACATCACCATTCCAGACCCAGGTTCAAAAGTGTTTGGAGATGCAGCTTTCGACAGTTCCACTTCCACCGACGTGCAGGCCGATGAGAACAGTGACACTGGCACCACTACTTTCAGCGGAACTTCGGGTGTGTGCAACGTTGCGAGCAATGGTCAAGTGACAATTGTGGGTGCTGGAACGTGCACAATAACCGCAAACCACAATGGCAACGGCTATTTCTTCAACGGTTCGAATTCGCGTTCATTTACGGTCAACAAGAAGAACCAGAACGTGACTTTGAACCCTGCTGACAAGGATCTTGACGATACGACAGTCGACCTGAGTGCAACCTCTGATGCGACTGGGTTAGGAACGGTGACTTATAGCGGTGGCACACCGGGCGTGTGTGAAGTTGATGCGAACGGACGAGTGCGCCTCATCGGTGCTGGTACCTGCAGCGTGACGGCTACTCACCCAGGTAACGGAAACTTCAATAACGGAACACGAACATCGACTTTTGCGGTGCGTCCACGGTCTGCAACCTCCACAACCACGACGGTTGCGTCATCGAGTGGTTCAACAGCGACGACTGCAGCACCTGTGGTATCTCGAGGGTCCTCGACGGTGACGGGTGCGTTGCGGGGCACCGCGTGGATCGACATGAATCGCAACGGTCGTCGTGAGCAGCGGGAACCGTTGCTTGCGAATCAGCCCATTGAAGTGACGCGAGCGTCGGCTACGGCAGCAAGCGCGCGAGGGATCGTGCGTAAGCAGGCCACGTACACCACAAGGACCGACCTGAACGGCAATTATTCAATTCCCCAGATTGAACCAGGCTCGTGGATCGTTACGGCAACGTTGACATCGAAGGAACTTCAGAAGACATTCGATTCAACTGGTGCAGCTGACTGGTCGGCGTCGGCCGTGGTGCCGACGAATGGCATTGGTCGTGCTGACTTCGCCGCGGCAGGAACCGAGAAACTTGAAATTACGGTTCAGTCTCAGGTTCCGAGCGGAACCAATGTCATCGTGCATTGGGCTGGCTCAGACGTGAAGTTCTGCACCACCGACGATGTCGAGTTTGAAGCGACCGTAGCCAACGGCAAGGTCAATCTTGATGGCATGCCAAGTGGTGAATACAAGGTGGGCGAGAAGCCCATTTGTGCGTTCTCGCAAACCGTCAATGCGGCAGGCGTACCGGTGATCACCGCAAAAGCAACGAGCAACGCCGATATGGCGACGACCGCCACTGTCAGCAGGGCTACGCCTGTCACTCGCGTGACGTATCGCCCGACAGCAACACTTCCTGAGACCGGCTCTGACTCGACTCGGTTGGTCTTGTGGGCGATGTTCGCGGTTCTGCTCGGGTCACTTTTTGTGTCGCTCCCGGCGCTCACGGCAGTGCGTAGCCGAGCGTCATCGCGTCGACGGCCCTGACACGAACCACGACGTCAACGCACCTCAACACCTAGATTTGATGCCATGAAGGCAGCGATTCTGGTTGAGAGTCTGACGGGCAACACATGGAAGGCCGGCGAGAAGATCGCTGCGAACCTTCAGCAAGAACATTGGTCGATCACGTCGCTCTCACCGGTCAAGTCGCCTGACTTCGCTGGAATACAAGAAGCCGATGTCGTGCTGGTCGGCACTTGGGTGCACGGTCTCTTCGTCGTGGGTCAGGCACCCTGGGCGATCGACAAGTTGCGTGGGTTGCCTGCGATGGCTGGAAAGACTGCTGCTGTGTTCTGTACGTTCGCGCTTAACCCGGGCAAGTCTCTCGATGGAATGACGCGGGCGGTGTCGTCACGCGGAGCAGATGTCATCGGCGGTCTCGCACTGCATCGAGCCAAGCTCGATGCACATTGCGAAGAGTTCGCAGTGCGTTTGGTCGATAGTCTCGCCGCCCGCTAACCGCGGAGGTCGATGTAGAGCCGTATGCGGTTTTCGACGACGGGCCGCACATCTGGCGGTAGCGCAAGCTTCTCGACATCGATGACATTGCCGTCGCAGTCCTCGAATGTTCGCGTGCCCTGCACATGTTCGACGAGACATGAGGGGTCGCGTCCCGCTGGGAAGCCGTAGTACACCTGCCAGCCTTTGGTGGGGTCATCCCCTGTGTGATCAAGCACGACCGATCGCACCCCTGAAGGGCTCTTCAAGTCGGGAAAGAGGAGTGGGCCGTCTTTGGCGACGATCTTGGAGATGCGTTCGACCTGTCCCACCTCGAAGATGGAGGACCCCAAGTTGGTGATGTTCTCGCCACGGTCGGAGATGAACGCAGCCACGCCCCATGTAGCGAGGAAAAGGACCGTGATGAAGGCAATTCCTGCCAACACCGGTGCCACGGCGCGGGCCAAGGGGGAACGCAAGCGGAAGCCAGCCATCTCCCCATTGTGGTCGTTTCGTGACTGAAACGCCTCACGGCGTAGGGTTAAACACTTGTGAAGCGCCCTTACCGAGTCGTCGTTGCCAAACCTGGCCTCGATGGTCATGACCGTGGGGCCAAGACCATCACTCGCGCTCTGCGCGACCACGGGTTCGAAGTCATCTATACCGGTCTGCACCAGACGCCAGAGCAAATCGCCGAGACCGCTCTACAAGAAGACGTGGACGCAGTTGGGTTGTCGTTGCTGTCCGGTGCGCACCTCACACTTTTCCCACGCGTGATGGAAGAACTTCGAGCACGCGATCTTGGCGACATTCTCATCTTCGGTGGCGGAGTTATCCCCGATGCAGATGCTCGTGCACTTCAAGAACAAGGTGTTTCAAACATCTTCGGCCCTGGTTCTTCGCTGAAGAGCATCTGTCAGTGGCTTGAACAAGAACTCGACAACAAGGAGTAAGAGTGGACCTCTTTGAATACCAAGGCAAGCAGTATTTCGCGCGCTTCGACATACCGGTGTCAGCCGGTGGTGTCGCAGTCACCGTCGACCAAGCAGTGACGGTGGCAGAAAGTGCGCAGTACCCGGTGGTGGTGAAGGCGCAGGTGCAGGTCGGCGGTCGCGGCAAGGCCGGTGGAATCAAGCTCGCCAACAACGCCGATGAAGTACGCACCCATGCAGGGAACATCCTTGGTATGGACATCAAGGGCCACGTCGTGAAGCGAGTGTGGGTCGAGCATGCATCCGATATCGATGAGGAGTACTACGCGTCCTTCACTCTCGATCGTGCGGCGAAGAAGCACCTCCTCATGTTGAGCGCGCAGGGTGGTGTCGACATCGAAGAAGTCGCCGAGAAGGACCCCGATGCAATCGTGAAGTTGCACGTGAATCCGGTTGAGGGCCTTTCCGTGGCGGTCGCAAAGAAAGCAGCTGTCGACGCGAAGATTCCCGCCAAGGCGCAGGACGGTGTCGCAGAGATCTTGGTGAAGCTGTATCGCTGTTTCACAGAAGGTGACTGCGACCTTGCAGAGATCAACCCGCTCATCTTGAAGCCGACTGGTGAAGTTCATGCACTCGATGCGAAGGTCAGCCTTGATGCAAATGCCGACTTCCGTCATCCCGAGTGGGAAGAGTTCAAGGCCACAGTCGAGCTTGATGATCGCGAGAAATTGGCGCGCGACAAGGGTCTTCAGTACATCGGTCTCGACGGATACGTTGGAATTATCGCGAACGGTGCCGGTCTCGCCATGAGCACCCTCGACGTCGTCAATCAGGTCGGCGGCAAGGCTGCGAACTTCCTTGACATTGGCGGTGGTGCCAACGCCGACGTCATGGCGAGCGCGCTTGAAGTCATCAACTTTGACAAGAACGTGAAGAGCATCTTCATCAACATCTTTGGCGGCATCACCCGTGGTGAGGAAGTTGCAAAAGGCATCGTTGAAGCGCTCGGACGTGTTGACCTTCGTGCGCCGATCGTCATCCGTCTTGATGGAACGAACGCTGAAGAAGGTCGGGAGATTTTGCGTAATGCCGGAATTCCCGAATCAAAACTGGTGAGCAAGCCCACCATGTTGGAGGCCGCCAAGGCCGCAGTTGAGATCGCGAAGAAGTAGGGAAACGACATGGCAATTTTCGTCAACGAGAACACAAAGGTCATTGTCCAGGGCCTCACTGGCGGACAAGGCAAATATCACGGTCTGCGCAACAAGGCGTATGGCACACAGGTTGTCGGCGGAGTCACACCAGGCAAGGGTGGTACCGACGTCGAAGGTATTCCGGTGTTCAACTCTGTGGCTGAGGCGGTAGCCGCGACCGGAGCGACCGCATCGTTCGTGGCCGTGCCACCGAAGGCGGCACCTGCTGCAATTCTTGAGGCTGCTCAAGCTGGCATCGGCTTCGTTGTTTGTATCACGGAAGGTATTCCTGCTCAGGACGAGGCACGTACGTTCAATACGTTGAAGCGTGACTTTGCGAGGACGCGTCTGCTCGGTCCGAACTGCCCAGGAATCATCAGCCCAGGAAAGTGCAATATCGGTATCACTGCCGGAGAAATCGCACAGCCGCCGTCAGCGAAGGGGCCGAATGTCGGCATCGTGTCGCGTTCAGGAACGCTCACCTATCAAGCGTTGTATGAACTGAAGCAACTTGGTATTGGTGTCAGCACGTGCGTGGGAATTGGCGGCGACCCGGTACCGGGTACGTCGTTCATCGATTGTCTCGCCGAGTTTGAGAAAGACCCTGAAACGCACGCCATCATCATGATTGGCGAAATCGGTGGTAGTGCTGAAGAAGAAGCTGCTGACTTCATCAAGGCAAATGTGTCGAAGCCGATGTCTGCGTACATCGCTGGTGTCACCGCACCTGCGGGCAAGAAGATGGG
>DCZD01000005.1:6340-9497 GCA_002331255.1 Acidimicrobiaceae bacterium UBA2093
ATGGCGGACATCGTGAAGGGACTTCACTGAGTGCCACGTGCACTCCTTTCGGTCTACGACAAGTCCGGCATCGTCGAACTCGCGACGGCGCTGGTCAAACTTGGCTGGGAGCTGATCTCCTCGGGCGGAACTGCGAAGGTCCTGTCTGAGGCTGGAGTACACGTCACTGACGTTGCCGATGTGACAGGGCTCCCCGCGATTCTTGGGCATCGCGTTGTGACGCTGCACCCGACTATCCACGGCGGCATCCTTGCTGACCTAAGCGACCCGGATCACAAAGCCGACATGGCACGCCACGACATCGAACCGATTGATCTCGTCGTTGTGAATCTGTACCCGTTCCAATCGAATCCGAGCGTCGACTTGATTGACATTGGTGGTCCCGCTCTTGTGCGCGCGGCAGCAAAGAACTTTGCGCGCGTCGGGGTGGTAGTAGATCCAGCTGATTATGAGACAGTGCTCGACATGTTGAGCCATGGTGATTTCAGCGTGCACACTCGTCGCCAACTTGCACAGAAAGCATTCCGCATCACAAGCGCATACGACGCTGCCATTGCTGCATGGATGGGTTCTGACTTCGACCAGACCGTCGACATCTCACTCCCGACGCTCTTGACGATTGTGGCTGAACGTGACGAGGTGTTGCGGTACGGCGAGAACCCCCATCAGGCGGGTGCTCGCTATCGGCTTCCCGGAGTTGAGAGTTGGTGGGACAGCGCACTGCAGCTGAACGGCAAAGAGATGTCGTATCTGAATGTGCTCGACGCCGAAGCCGCTTGGCAGTTGGTCAATTCGCTCGAAGAACCCGCAGCCGTCGTGGTGAAGCACGCGAATCCGTGTGGAGTCGCCCTCGGCGTCTCGGCATTCGATGCGTATTCACGAGCTCACGCAGCCGACCCAGTAAGTGCTTTCGGGGGGGTCGTCGCCGTCAATCGGGAGATCGACGATGACACGGCGCGAGCCATTGCCGATGTGTTCACAGAAGTCGTCATCGCCCCGTCGTATAGCTCGGGCGCCCTCGACATTCTCACGCAGAAAGATTCTCTGCGGGTGTACGAGGCTGGTGCGCCGTTTAACAATGCAGGGTTAGATGTTCGCAACATTGATGGTGGCGTGTTGGTGCAGACAATTGACGATGTCGACCAACCGCTTGACGAGCATGAGGTTGTCACGAAGCGCAATCCATCAGATTCTGAATGGACCGACATGTTGTTGGCTTGGAAAGTTGTGGCAGCAACGTGGAGCAATGCAATTGTCTTGGCCAAAGACGGCGTCGCAGTCGGGATATGCGGAGGACAGCCAAACCGTGTCGATGCGGCACGTATCGCTATTGCTCGAGCGGGCGAACGTGCGGTGGGGTCCGTCGCTGCAAGTGATGCATTCTTTCCATTCCGAGACACCATCGATGAATTGGGTCGTGCTGGGGTCGCCGCAGTCGTGCAGCCAGGTGGAAGCAAGCGTGACGACGAGTCAACAATGGCTGCCGATGAATATGGCATGGCGATGATCCACACCGGTATGAGACATTTCCGACACTGACATGCCGTGGAACTGCCACGGCCGCACCGTTACCTCGTCGTAGACTGACGCAGTGGCGCGCATTGCAGACCTTCTTGCGGCAGGTCGAACTTTCTCATTTGAGTTTTCGCCGCCAAAGACCGTGCAAGCGCAGATCTCGCTCGGTCACACGATTGCCGAGTTGGCTCCGTTGGCCCCTTCTTTTGTGTCGGTCACATACGGCGCAGGTGGCACGACTCGTGAGTTCACGCGCGACGTGGTCCTCTGGGTGCGTAAAGAGACCTCCATTCCTCCGATGGCGCACCTGACCTGTGTCGGCCACTCCCGGGCAGAGATCGAGGAGATCATCTCTACATACGTCGAGGCTGGAGTGGAGAATGTTCTGGCGCTCGCTGGTGATCCCCCGAAAGACTCAGCCGAAGCCCGCCCGAGCGATTACGCCTACGCGACCGATCTCATCGAGCACGTGCGCTCCATCGCCAAGATGTCAATCGGAGTCGCAGCACATCCTGAAGGACACCCCCGTTCTCCTGACCTTGCCACGGATCGTCGTCACCTTGCCACGAAGTTGCAGCAAGCTGACTTTGCTGTCACGCAGTTCTTCTTCGACGTCGAGCATTACCAATCGTTGGTGAATGACCTCGCAGACCTCGGGGTGCATAAACCTGTGTTGCCGGGAATCATGCCGGTCACGAATCTGGCGCAGGTCGAACGCATGGCGCAACTATCCGGTGCAGCGTTTCCGGGTTGGTTGCGCGAGCGACTTGAGAAAGGTGCGACACCTGAAGAAGTACGCGATATCGGGGTCGAAGCAGCAACTGAATTGTGTGCTGCGCTCCTTGAAGCTGGCGCACCAGGGCTGCACTTTTACACGCTGAATAAGTCCACTGCGACACGGGAGATCTACGCCCAACTTGGGCTACCAGTCGGCTGAGCGCATCGTGAGCACCATCATCACCACATCAGAAGGCACACCGGCGTGGGGTACACGTAGAGGACCTGTCGTTCCCTACATTCCCGGTCTCGATGGGTTGCGTGCCGTCGCCGTCATTGCGGTGATCTTGTACCACGCCAATCATTCATGGCTCGGTGGCGGATTTATCGGTGTCGAAATCTTCTTCGTGATCTCCGGCTATCTCATCACGTTGCTGCTCATTGCCGAACGAGAGCGCACTGGTGGCGTTGTGTTGGGCAGCTTCTGGTGGCGTCGTGCCCGTCGACTATTGCCTGCCTTGTGGACACTGCTCGTAGGTCTGACTGTGTATTGCGCGTTCTTTGACCCCGACAGACTCGGCATGTTGCGTGGCGACGTCATCAGTGCATTCACATACGTCACCAACTGGTTTCAAGTGTGGACCGGCTCTTCGTATTCCGACGCCTTTGCATTCGCTCCGTTGCGTCACCTCTGGTCTCTCGCGGTGGAAGAGCAGTTCTACATCGTGTGGCCGTTCGTCATGTTTCTTCTGCTTCGTCGTGTGCGCCATCGGTCATTACCAACGCTCGGCTTGTGGTTTTTCACTGTTGCGGTCGCGCTCACTGTCTTCTCGGTGCTCATGTATCGCCCAGGCACTATTGGAACAATCGACCAGACTCCTGAGCAATACTTCAGCTTCTTCGGTCGCGACGTCCTTCGAGTCGA
>DCZD01000005.1:9747-10706 GCA_002331255.1 Acidimicrobiaceae bacterium UBA2093
TGGCGCCCGTGGAAACTGATCGGTGGGCGAGTGGCCTATGCCTCGGCGCCACTTGACATTCTCGGCGTTTTTGCAATCGGTGCACTTGCATGGATGGCATGGACGTTCCGCGAAGTTGTCGTTACTGTCGACAACGGCCGACAGGGATACGACTTGCTTTTCCAAGGTGGTTTCTTTCTTATCGGTGTCGCATCTGTCGCGGTCATCGTGGCAATCACGCATCCGCGTTCGAATCTGGGGCGTTGGGTCATCGGCAATCCGCTGTTTGTTTGGATTGGGGTGCGTTCGTACGGCTTGTACCTGTATCACTGGCCAGTGTTCCAGGCATACAGAAAGATCGCAGGCAAGCCACTCACGGTGTCGCAATTCGTGTGGCTTATGGCAATCACTCTCGTTATCACTGAGTTGTCATATCGCTACGTCGAGGTGCCAATCCGTCGTGGCACGTTCCTAAAGGGAGTGAGGGCGCGGCCTGAACTTCGTCAGCGCCTCGCGATTGGAGTCGCTGCCACCAGTTTGTTGCCTATTTTCGCTGTTGCATCACTAGCGACTGCCGATGTGAAGCAGGACGACATCACGGCGTCGTTAGATGAGAACGAAGATGCAGTCACCAACGTGCTCGCCTCGACGACATCCATGCCGACCCAATCGACTGGCGTCACCACGCCGAGTGTTAGTCCTTCAACGAAGATCGATGTGTTGGCGGTTGGCGACTCCGTCATGTTGGGTGCCGCGAACTTGTTGCGAGCAAAGGGGGTGACCGTTGATGCTCAGAAGAACCGCCAGTTCCGCGAGTCACTTCAGATTTTCAACTACCTGAAGTCGACCGGCGAGTTAGGGGACAATGTCGTCGTGCATCTGGGAACAAATGGCCCAATGAGCGAGGCAAGCGTCACATCGGCGATGAAACCACTCGCAGATGTGCGGCGGGTTGTGGTGCTCACCAACCGCATCCCAGG
>DCZD01000005.1:10944-11591 GCA_002331255.1 Acidimicrobiaceae bacterium UBA2093
GTACCCGAACGTGCAGATACTCGACTGGTTCACTCTCACGGCGAATCGGAAGGGCCTCTTCGCAGCTGACGGCGTGCACCTCAGTGACGCTGGTCGCGACTTCTACATCACCCAGATCCTCGGCGCATTAGGTCGTTAAAGGGGCCCTGCGCCTACTCTGTAGGCCATGACGAACCCAGTACGAGTGACGGTCACCGGCGCTGCCGGCCAGATCGGATATGCCATTTTGTTCCGGATTGCTTCGGGGGCCGTATTCGGCCCGTCGACACCGGTCGTTCTCCAGCTGCTTGAGGTGACGCCGGCACTTGGTGCACTTGAAGGCGTACGCATGGAACTTGACGACTGTGCGTTCCCCTTGCTCGCTGACGTCGTGTGTACTGACAAAGGTGACGTGGCCTTCGGTGACGCCGATGCCGCATTCCTCATCGGTGCGATGCCCCGTAAAGACGGCATGGAACGCTCTGACTTGTTGTCAGCCAATGGCGGCATCTTCAAGCCTCAGGGTCAGGCGATTGCGGCAAACGCGAAGAAGAACATCAAGGTTCTGGTTGTGGGTAACCCGGCTAACACCAATGCGCTCATTGCGATGAACAATGCTAACGGCATCGATCCACGTCAGTTCACGGCAATGACTCGCCTTGACCATA
>DCZD01000010.1:0-10237 GCA_002331255.1 Acidimicrobiaceae bacterium UBA2093
GAGAGTGTGTTTCAGATCATGGGACCGCTTATCTCGGTGTGGTCTCTGCGTGGCGAAGAACAGCAACGAATGGGGTCACAGATTCCCTTCACCGTTCCGCGCGGTGTGTATGAGTGTTCCGACGGCAAGTTCCTAGGAGTATCGACTTCAAGTGACACGGTTGCAAAACGTGTCATGACACTGCTTGGGTTCGATGGCGATGACCGCTTTGCAACTTTCCAGGGCCGTGTCGAACATCGCGAGATTCTGCATGAAGCCATGCAGAAGTGGTGTGCAACGCGCACGCAGCAGCAAGCAATGAACGATCTTGAGCAAGCCGAAGCAGCAGCTGGTCCGATACTTTCGATGAGCGAGATCGCTCGTGATCCCCACTACTCTGCGAGAGACGCAATTGTCTCTGTCGACGGAACGCCGATGCAGGGTCTTCTTGCGAAACTGTCCGCCACACCGGGCCTTCTCAGGTGGGCCGGTCGACGTGCTGACGCAGACGGCGACGACATACGCAGAAACGGGTGGGGAAACGATGAGGCTTGATCCACGAACATGGGGCCGCGGTCCACAAGTTCTCGCGCTCACATCGGTTGGCACATTTCTCGTGTCGCTCGACTCAAGCATTACGACGGTCGCCTTCCGCGACATCGTCGGTGACTTCGGTGAGGGCGAACGTCAACTGCTCGCTTGGATCTTCTCGGGTTACAACATCGCGTACGCCGCAGGCTTGCTGACCGCCGGTCGGTTCGCCGACGTGTACGGGCGAAAGAAGAGCTTCCTGCGCGGCCTAGCGATTTTCAGCTTCGGCTCGGTCTTGTGCGGGTTCGCGCCTTCGGCCTTCATTCTCGTGCTCGCCCGTATTCTTCAGGCAATTGGCGGAGCCATTCTCGCGCCCGCATCACTCGCACTCGTCCTGCCTGAGTACCCCGTTGAAAAGCGCGCTGCCGCGCTTGGTATCTGGGGTGCTGTCGGTGGGCTCGCAGCAGCAGTCGGGCCGATCTTTGGAGGTCTTCTAGTTGACAGCTTCGGTTGGCGATCACTCTTCTTCATCAATGTGCCGTTCTGCGTCTTTGCACTTGTCGTCGGGGCGAAGAGCCTGCACGAAAGCATCGACACAACGGCTCATCACAGCATCGACATCATCGGTGCAGCATTGGCGATTCCCGGCATCGGCCTCATTGTGTACGGCATCACACAAGGTGAAGAGTGGGGATGGTCAGACACTGGCACTCTCATTGCCTTCGGGTCTGCCGTCGCGCTACTCGCACTCTTCGTGTGGCGCTGCAATACAAGCGAGAATCCCCTGCTCGATCTGTCACTCTTCAAGCTGCCTTTCGTTGTGGCAGCCAACTTGGCTGGCATGTTCTTCTCCATCGGGTTCTTCATGATGTTCTTCGTGAACACCCAATGGCTGCAGAACGTGTGGGGCTACAGCACCTCAGGTTCAGGCCTCGCCTTTGTCATGGGTCCCACGACGGCGGCAATTGTCGCCGCACCAGGCGGCCGACTCGCACAGAAGTATGGCCAGCACGTAATCATCACAATCGGTGCCATATTCCTGGGCGGTGGAACTGCCGCGCTCAATCTCATCGTGTCAGACACAGCGAATTATTGGGTTACCTACTTCCCCTTCATGATCATCACTGGTGCCGGAGTTGGT
Source organism: Acidimicrobiaceae bacterium UBA2093 (assembly GCA_002331255.1). Taxonomy (GTDB): domain Bacteria; phylum Actinomycetota; class Acidimicrobiia; order Acidimicrobiales; family Ilumatobacteraceae; genus UBA2093. Next base: position 1,652 of record DCZD01000010.1, read on the forward strand.
TTGTGCATCACCACGATCTCAAGTGCTGCGACGGCGTACCTACCTCCCACCCGCTTTGCGATGGGTTCTGCTCTTAGCAATACGTCTCGCCAAATTGGCTCTGCATTGGGTCTTGCGTCGGCTGCATCAGTGCTCACGCCAGTCCTGCGTGAATTAGGAAGCGGGCGGGAACAAGCCGCACAATCTCAACAGAAGTTCGACATTTCGACAATTGACCTTCAGCAGTTTCACATCTCGTGGTGGATCGTTTCTGCTTGTATGGCATTGGCTGCCTTGTCAATGCTCATCTTCTTCCGTCGCCCCACGACAGAGCAGATGGCGTTGTCAAATACTGTCACTACTGACTCATGACTCACAGGTCATGAACAGACATCTATGACTTCACTACTCCGACTGGGCAACTGACACCAGTTCCACCAATGCCGCAGTATCCGTTCGGGTTTTTACCCAAGTACTGCTGGTGATAGGGCTCGGCGAAATAGAAAGGCCCCAACTTGGCAATCTCTGTCGTGATAGCTGAGTAGCCGGCTTTGTCGAGCTGCTGCTGGAACGCATTCCTCGTTGCCTCAGCTGCATCGCGCTGCGCATCATTCACCCAATAAATGGCACTGCGGTATTGCGTTCCCATGTCATTGCCTTGGCGCATTCCCTGGGTGGGATCATGGTTCTCCCAGAACACCTTCAACATCGTCTCGAGCGACGTCTGTGTCGTGTCGAACGCGACAAGCACGACTTCCGTGTGGCCGGTACGACCGCTGCAGACTTCCTCATATGACGGGTTCGGCGTGTGACCTCCGGCGTATCCGACTGCAGTCGACACAACGCCCTCGCTCTGCCAGAACTTGCGCTCGGCCCCCCAGAAACAACCCATGCCAACAACCAAGGTCTCGACCCCTGTGGGCCACGGACCAGTCAGTGATGCGCCATTGATGAAGTGTGCATCGGGTACCGGCATTGTTTGGTCGGTGCGACCGGGCAGCGCATCGGCTGCACTCACTACCTCTGAAGGTTTCTTGGCGAACAGCATGACCCAAGGTTAGAGCGATGGTGTCGCGCTGTCACCCTGGAGGGGATAGCTCGTCACGATCGACGTGCCAAGCGCGACCGCTGCAACTTGAGAAGTTCTTCATCACCCGGCAGTAGCCGAAGACCCGCCGTGCTTGAGATCATCAACGCTTCCATATCTTCCGTGTCTATAGCCCAGGTCGCAACTTCTTGAGCTGTGGCCACAGCTGTGACTACCAGTCTTGTTGTTGAGCCATCGAGGTCTGGCCACAAATAGGGGGTGCCTGCAAACGGTAGATCGCGAATACCTTGAAGCAGTGAAATCATGATGTCACGACCACTCAGTGGATCACTCAGAAACTTCTGTCGCTGGTTCACAAGCAGATCAAAATCTGAACAGATGGTGTCAGATAGCGGCAGTTCATCGGAGAATGTAACTGGTAGGAATTCTTCCCCAGTAAGTCCACCCACCTCGGTGAGCGCCCGTCTCAAGTCAGAGACAACAGTCGAAAATGTTGCGTCCGTGCAGTTGATCTCCCACATTGCAGTTCGTGCCGCAGAGCGGCGCATTCGATCACGATTAAGGAGGAGCCAAACAAGTAGTTCGAGTGCGCGTGTCTTTCGAAATTGTGCTTTTCTCCCCGTCAACCCCTCGACGAGCGGATACCCGTACAAACGGACTAGAACCTGCTGTCGATCAAGATTGATCTCGTCGATCTGCAACTGCTTCTTGGTCTCCACTTCCTCGCAGAGCAGAATCACCCGCTCATTGAATTCGGGGGGCAGTTCCAACCCCTGATCTGCTGTGGAAACAAGAAACATCGCTGTCTCCACTGATTCTTCAGACAATTTCACGGGCAGCTTTTCAACAGTTGATTCGGAAATCTGCAGATTCCTAATTGCACGAATCCTTGACAACACCAACGCCGCTGATGTCACCCCACCAACTTGTTCGATGGGTACTGACGGATTTGAACCGTCAACACCGCGAGACCCTGGTGTAGCTCTAATGAAGCTGAGAAGTGATGATATTCCTAGAAGGGTCAAGCCAAGAATTGTCTTGCCTCCAGCGACTCGTAGCGCTCCAACGAGCCCATGCAGGGAGACGAGGTGCACCGCTTGGATAAACACCCTGGCTGTCAGGATCATCGTGGTCAGAGAAACAAGCGCAATGACCAGATCATCATCAACATGACCGCTACGTAGGAGCCTTTCCATTGACCTAACAAAGTCAAAATCGACCAAAAAAAGCGCAGATTGATGTAGGAGCGGAATCCAGAAGCAAAGAAAGACAACCGGCAAAAGAACGCGTTTCATTGACCGACCTGAGGCGATGCAGAACGAGTCAAAGAAACGTGCTTGCTGGACAATCCAATAAGTCGAAGTGTTTCGAAATTCACCAAACGAGACACGCTGACGATCACGAGGTTATTGCCCACCGTCACAGTGCCAGTGACCCCTTCACTTCGCAGTATTTCCATCGCGGCACGACGTGCTTCATCCTGATCAACTTGAGCATTGTTTGACCTAATGGCAGCTACTTTCTGCGCCCCTGCTCGAGCAGCATTCCCTGCTACGTCAGCCAAATGGGCATATTCGGCAACAAGCCGTCCGGAGTCGAAAGAGAATCCAACCAATGAGATGAACAGCATTCCCAAGCCGGTTACGAAGGCCGATAGAGATCCTCTCTTTTGTCGCATGTCAGTTGTCCCCGTGAAATATATAGGTGTCAAAAACCTCAAATGAGGTAGCAGCAACTGACTTTGTTCCGAAGTTCACAGGTCCAGTACTCGTATTTGGTAGGTAACACTTCGCCGAGACTCGGACTCCTCGCTGGCTGTTATGTACATTCACAGTTACCTTCGATTCAAGATGTACGCAGGTGATGTCAAATTCACGAACAGATCGACGCAGCACCATCTCAGCAGTACTCACTGCACGTGTGGGAGCAACCTGAGAGCCAGCCCGAGCAGCGGCGTTCACAGCCTGGCGCAGGTTTACCGACGAAGATGGAATCCATCCTGCGACCGCAACTAGTGCCAGAAGTGCGACAAGCGCAGGAACCAGAAGAACTGCTTCCGCACTTGCAGATCCACGACTCCGAGGCGTCATCTCTGTGACTCCGGTATGAACTGCTCTATCGGCCTCTCCACCGTTCGAGAAACCACGTGCTTGACCCAAGGCAGGACTCGGGCGTTCCTAAGATTCACGCGCACAACTACTGATCGTGGACGAATACTGATGGCGGGCGGTTCAGCTAGTCGAACGCCGAGGTCTCGCGACATGCCCTCAAGAGCATTCGCCGCGATCACATAATCACGGCCGCCAAATCCTGACGGTTGCGCCACTATTTCAGCAGCGCGCTCTGCAAGAAGTGCAGCCGACCGAGACGAGTGCAATGTGAGAACAACTTGAAACATGGCGAAGAGCACGAGGAGAAGCAGAGGGAGAAGCAGCATGACTTCTACAACTGCTTCTCCCCTTGCCCCCTCACGGTGAGTTTGTCGATTCATCCGAGATTGAGTCGATTTGCCTTGTCTTTGATGCGAGTCGACAATGTCGCCCCCACAGCAATCGCCAAGGCAATCAATGCTGCGGCCATAACTACTGTTGTCGCACTGACTTCCCCCCGGTCGCGATCCGACTCAACGGAACTGGTGAATCTGATCCAGTAATACTGGACATGTTGTCTGAGGTCACTCATGTGAACTTCCTTTCTTGTTTGTCTCTCTCTGGAGATTTCTCATGCCAGCACTCCAAGGGTGTTGGCATAGGCCGGATAACCGAGGAGAACTATGAAACCCATGAATAAGAGAACCATCGGGACCCCCATTCGCTCGGTCTGCTGTGCCGCATCGTGTTCAATCTGAGCCATTGAGCGCACTCGAAGACTGGTTGCCTTTGCCGACAGAGATTGACGTATACGGGCACCGTGTTGCCCCGCCAGCTGAAGTGAGTTCGCCACATCTACAAGTGCATCGACCTCACAGGTCAAACCCACATCACGAAATTTGCACCAGAGGTCGAGGCGCTCGGCGCGCGCATCCGCCATCAATTCGCGAAAAAGCTCGAAACACCATCCATCACCAGCATCACCAGCAGCAATGAAAGCTGACTCAACACCAGCTCCACCGGCAAGAAGAATGTTCACAAGATCCAAGAATGCAGCAAAGGCGTGCTCTAATTCTTTACGCCGGTTACGAGCGCGAATTATGACGCGGCGAGCTGGTTCATGGCTTCCGATGTAGACAACCGCTCCGGCCACCATGATGCCGACAGGTGGGCTCACACGAAGGATTGCGGTCACCATGACGAGAGCAACCAGAGCTGTGATAATCGACCCAACTGTCCAGATAGCCACGTCGGTGGCGTGACGGTCTGGGGGATAGCCAAGAATCTCGAGATCACTTCGAGGTGCCTCATACCGGACCTGCACTTGTTCCTCCCCTCGCCACAAACCGCACTGGCGGTGCAACTCGAGTCATCTTTCCAAGTAGCCAAAGTGCAGCGACGAAGACGATGCAGAGAAATGTCAAAACGACCACCCCCTCAGAAGACGTGAACGGTTCGAGGTACGACCGATTGAAGAAAACCAATCCGCTCATGAACACCGCTACAGATACAACAACGATGCGAACTGAACTTCGAATACGCGCACGACTTACCCAGATGCGTAGATTCATCTTGCTTTCTTCGCGGGCACAATCCGCTAGTTGACTCAAGAGACTCACAAGGTCTCGTGATTGAAAACGTGTCGCTGTAACTAAGGCCGCGACCACGAGGTCGCTTTGCGATGTGGACAACGATGAAGCAAATTGAAGGAGCGCCCTCTCGGCTCCGACGTATTTCGTGTCAGCAGCTAGGCGTTCAACTTCATATTTGATAGCTCGTGGCGCAAGTTCTCCTGAGGCGATGATGGCTGATTCGAGCCCACCAGCTGCACCGAGTGAATCGCGAAGCTGCTCAGTCCAACTTGCAATCGCCTCATTGATCTCGTTCGGTTGTGGTCGTCTCCTGCCCGTCCACGCAGACACAGTGCTTCGAGGCGTCCCACCAAAACGTGTTTGTTTTAAACTGTGCATCGGAACTAAGAGCCGTACTCCACTGCCAACAATCAGTCCAGCACACAACAGAAGGACGGTGTTCACAACACCCACCGTCGAGCATCGAAGCCGTGATTTGCCAGAAGATCGGATGTGATGGCACGAAGAGTGGCAAAGGGTTCAATGCGTAATGAATGTGAGAACACCTCATTCGAGATGATGGTGTTTCCATCCGCATCGACAACTTCACGAATCGATGAGATCTGACGTTTTCCCTCTACAACATCAATGTGCACCACGAAGTGAAGCGCACTTGCAAGAAGCAAATTCACGGTCTCTGTGGGAAGACCTGATGGAGCCATGGACACGTACGCGGCAAGCTTCGGAAAAACGGATCTTGTGGAGTCGGCATGCATCGTGCACATTGACCCATTGTTTCCTTGACTCATCGCCAAGATCATGGGAAATGCCTCTGCCCCTCGAACTTCTCCGACAATCACGCGGTCAGGGTCCATGCGTAATGCCATGCGTGTAAGGGCTGCAAGGTCAATCTCACCTGAGCCCTCAATGTTTGCCTCACGCGACTGAAGAGCATCGTGGTCAGGATGAAGGTGTGTGAACTTGTCTATGCCGAGTTCGTAAGCATCCTCAATTGTCACGATTCGCTCGAATGGTGGGACCTCATTCATCAATGCCCGCAAAAGAGTGGTCTTTCCTGACCCTGTTCCACCTGCGATGACGATGTTGCGGCGCGCACGAACCGCCGCTGCCAAGAACGAGCCGACCTGTTCCGTGAACATTCCAGAGCACATCAAGTCGCGAACGTTCGAGTGGTCAAACTTATGTCGTCGAATGACCATCGAAGGATGGGTGGACACATCCATGGTCGCAAACATCCGCGATCCGTCTGGCAGCTGAAGATTCAACTCAGGATGACCAGTGTCAAATCTTCGCTCCGTTCGCGTCAGACGGGTGGCAGCTCGCCGAATGAGATCTATGAGTTCAGCATCGCTGTCAACGATTGGAGGTACCTGCTCTCGACGTCCATCGCGATATTTCAGCCAGACTGGATGCGACCCGCGAACATGAATATCAGTGACATCATCATCTTCCAGAAGTGGATCAAGGCGGCCGAGTCCGAGAACATGAGAAACGGCTTCACTCACGAGGCTGTCTTCCTGAGTGCTTAGTATCAATTCATTGGTAGATGCTCTTTCACTTCGAAACTTGTCGAGTTCTGTCTTTGCGGCCAACATCGCTGTTCCGTGTTCGGATGGTGGAGAGCCCGTGAGTGGGCCGGTGCGGCTGATCTCAAGGTGACGGTCTGCGAGTGCTGCGCCGATGCTTCGGCTCAGATCATCAACTAGTCGAGCGCGCGCCCTGTCATTCTCTCCTCTTGAGATTCTCATGGTTTCTGGCCGACAATCGAAATATGAATTGACTCTGCTGCTGCAATGTCCTCAGCGAAACCAGAGGGAGAACGGAGAGTGACCACGGTCTTTGGCTGAAATTCACTAGGAGGGGCGACGGCCGCGACAACTGCTGTCGGTGTAAGGGACGTGGTGCCCACCTGTCCATCTAGACGCTGGGTTCGTACGGTGACGATCACTCTGTGACCGACAGCTACTGACGGCGGGTATTGGCCCTCGTCGAGAGCAACTGCGACAAGTGCATGGCCTGGAGTCAATGATGCATCAAGTCGTGTCATGACTGCAATTGGCAGTGGCCCGGGCTGTGCAAGATCGCTGATGATGACGGCGCCAATCAGATCTTCCGATTCTGAGACATCAAGAAATTGAGTTGCTGCTGTTTTTGGAACTTCGAAAGTGTCGAGGTCTTCCGCTTTGATGACGTGTCCAGATTGAAGTGGCCGAGTCGTTCCGACAACTTTGGTTAATTCTCCGGCATCATCACGAAGCGCCAGAGCAGCCAAGCCGCCGCCAAGAACAAGTGCGAGACCCAAGAGCGTTTCGGGTCCTCGCCGGACACCCTTGGAAAGCGCAGGTACGCGCAGAGACATAGAAGTTGACCCCCATCATTGAACTGTGTCTCCCAAGTGTGTGGCGCCAGACAGTAACGATGGCAGGCACTGATTACCAGTCGCCCCTCATTCTTTTTCGGTAGAGCCTTGTTGGCTCAATCAACCAGAGGTGCTTGGTTCCTCGGTCGTTGCAGGGTCTTCAGTTCCGTCACCGGAATCTTCATTGCCGGCAGGCCAAATGCGCGGCCACAGTTCCTCGTAGGAAGGAACCTCGCACTCCACGTCAGAGGTCACGACTTCGGCTTGCGTGTCGGTCTTCGCGCTTGCTGCCACCTCAGAACGAGCCAGATTACGCATGGTGCTCAACACGCCGAAGGCGGTGCCGAACTCGTTTTGTTGTGCGTTCACGGTTTCATACACCGCGTCGTATTGGGTCTCGTCGGTGATGTAGTCACGGATGAGAACAAGTCCGGTATCCCATGTATCGAGAAACACATACAGCTTGTCCACGCACTCAAGCACCGCGTCAGATGACAACACGGTGGCTTTGCCAAGCGATGTCGACAACTTCAGGCGTGATTCCTTGTAGCTGTCGGCGCGGCCTTCTTCATCTTTCAGACGTTCGTCGAATTCTGAACCCGCTGTCTCAAGGTCTTGATCGCGCACGAACGACCACAATGAGTCAACACGTGACGACAACAAGTCGACAGAGACTGACAAATCGGCGAGGGCCTCCGTCCAGATGCCGGTCATAGTCTCAAGACGCGTCGCACGACGTTCTTCCGCTGCGCTGTTCTGCCCTGATCGCAACGTTGCGAAAGCACCTGCGTAGGCGACCATCGCCGATGACAGCACGGTCGCAAACGCCACGATGAATTCAGAGGACTTGAAGAACGACTGCTTGGTGCCGCCCTTGTTCTTCGTCTTACGGCGAAGAATCCAGAAGCGCCGACCGGCCTTGCCGGTCGAGATGCCTTCTGGCTCCACCGATTCAGTTGTTGTCGGTGGTTCTGGAATTGGAAGTTGGCCGTCCCCCGCGTCACTCACGCATGCAACAGTAGACCGGTTGGGCAGAGCCACTGGTTTCCGCCGTAGCCTGAGTCGCACTGTGACGACAATCCCCGACGTGCTCCCCGCCTCGAACGACCCCTGCTGGTGCGGCAGTGGTCGTAAGTACAAGAGGTGTCACAAGGGTTCTGAAGGTCGCATTCAGCCTGGTGTGGTCAGCCCGATGCGGCCAGTGCCGAGCCACATTGCAAAGCCGCATTACGCCGATACCGGTGTGGTGAAGCGCACTGACGAGGCGCGTGTGAAGACTCCCGACGTCATCGAGCGCATGCGTCATGCGGGCGTGATGGCCGCTGACATTCTGCGCCGTGCAGGTGAAGTGGTGAAGCCCGGTGTAACGACAGAAGAAATCGATATCTTCGTGCACGACCTCACCATTGAATGTGGTGCATACCCAAGCCCGCTCAATTATCACGGGTATCCGAAGAGCGTGTGTACCAGTGTGAACGAAGTGATCTGCCACGGCATTCCCGACTCTCGCGCTCTTGA
>DCZD01000010.1:10436-21509 GCA_002331255.1 Acidimicrobiaceae bacterium UBA2093
GAAGGCGACATCGTGAACCTTGACGTCACTGTGTTCGTGAACGGAGTTCACGGCGACACCAATGCCACTTTCGCGGTCGGCACCATCAGTCAGACCGATGCTGATCTCATTCGCATCACCGAAGAGTGCTTGTGGAAGGGCATCGAAGCCGTCGTGCCAGGTCAGCCGATCAACGAGATCGGGCGTGCCATCGAGAACCATGCGAAGCAACGCAAGCTGGGTGTCGTGCGTGCGTTCATTGGTCACGGCATCGGTGAGAACTTCCACACCGATATCCAGGTACTCCACTATTTCGACCCTCGCCACACCATGATCATGAGGCCGGGCATGACCTTCACCATCGAGCCCATGATCACTCTCGGTGCCTGGCAGCACCGCATGTGGGACGACGAATGGACTGCGGTCACCTCTGACGGCAGCCGAACAGCGCAGTTTGAGCACATGCTCGTGGTCACCGAGACCGGGGTCGAGGTACTCACCGCAGGGCCAGGGGCAGTGTCTCCCAGCGCCCCTTGGAAGCGGTAGCAGTTAGCCGTAGCGTTCCGGACGTGATTCGTCCAGAGGACGCCGGGCGCTACATCGCCTTTGATCGCGCCGAATGGGCTGATCTCAGGGCATCGACGCCATTGACCATTCGCGAGCGCGACCTCGCCGAGCTTCGCGGCATCAATGAGTTCATTGAGCTTGATGAAGTTGCCGCTGTACATCTGCCGATCACACGTCTTCTCAACCTGTATGTGAGCGCCACGCAGAATCTTCACAAGGTGTCGTCCACGTTCCTCGGCACGATTGCACCAAAGGTTCCGTACATCATCGGTGTCGCCGGATCTGTGGCTGTAGGTAAAAGCACGTTCGCCCGAATTCTTCAAGCGCTCCTCGCTCGCTGGCCCGAACACCCGAAGGTCGACCTCATCACCACTGATGGCTTCTTGTTCCCAAACGAGGTGTTGCTAGATCGCGGCATCATGAATCGCAAAGGTTTCCCCGAGAGCTACGACACCAAACAGTTGCTGCAATTCCTGCGCGAAGTAAAGGGTGGAGCACCCGCGGTGTCAGCACCGGTGTACAGCCATGTTCTGTATGACATCGTTCCTGATGCCGAGGTGGTCATTCGCCAGCCCGACATTCTCATTCTTGAAGGGCTCAACGTGTTACAGGTCGGGGCCGAGACGGACGAGTTTGTTTCGGATTACTTCGACTTCTCCATTTACATCGATGCCGACGAAGACCACATCGAAGATTGGTACATCGACCGGTTCAAGACTCTGCGTGAGACAGTGTTCAAAGATCCGAACAGCTTCTTTCGCAACTACGCACACCTCAGCGCAGACGAGGCAATTGAAATTGCTCGCGGCATCTGGGACGACATCAACGGTAAGAACCTGTCAGAAAACATCGAACCGACCAAAGCTCGCGCTTCGCTCGTAGTTCAAAAAGGTCATGATCACCGCGTGACCGGGGTGCACCTGCGCAAGCTCTAACGGTGGATCGCGTTGAGGTAGTTGTACACGGTGATGCGTGACACTCCCATCGCATCAGCAACATCTTCGACTGCACGGCGCAGTGTGAATGCACCAAGTTCGTCAAGCAAGCGAATGGCTTTTTGCTTGTCGTTGCGCGACAACCGTGACAGTGGGCCCCCGAGCTCGCGCTCGACTGAATCGATGAGTCGATCGAGTGCCCCGTGCAGCGGTGGTAGGCGCACCAACGCAATCGTCTTGCCTTCCCATTGAAGTGGAACGTCAGCTGGTTGCTGTTCATCCGCCGTCACAACACGTGCGCCAAGCGCAACGAGCACCGGATTGATGGCGGCGATGAGGGGGTGTTGTGCGGCGTCCATCTAATCGGGTCGTTCCGCATGGACACTGACGTGGGTCGCACCGTTCTTGTACGCCGCATCGAGCAACGCAGCGACTGCTGTCGACACTGACTCTGGTGGCGCAGAGAATGTCGATCCGAAGGGACCGAAGTCCACGGCAAAGCCGAGCGCCTCGACCGCAGCAACGGCAGCCGTTACGTGCAGGCCTGGTTCACCCTCGATAAAAGGTTCAATGGTGAATTCAACGTCGATGTGTCGAGCCACGCGTCGATGTTATGCGATGACGCTGCGGTAACTCACAAGCCGAGGAAGAATCAGAGCAAGCGTGTCTGGAAGAAAGTTCTTGGCGGTGAGCCATTCGACGAGGTCACGTGGTTTCACCCACTCCGCTCGCTGCACTTCACCATCAGCAAACCTGAACGGTCCGTTATGAACAATCACGTAACACCACGCGATGAGTGACGCCGACTGATCGTCGTATGCACCACTTCCAAGTGGCTGCAGGATGGCACTTTCGACACCGAGTTCTTCCTCTAGTTCGCGACGCGCGGCATCGTCGGGCGCCTCGCCCGGAGCAATGACGCCGCCGACAGCACAATCCCACCATCCGGGCCACAGGTCTTTGTGCTCCGCTCGCTGGTGGATGAGCAGATCTCCATCATCGGACACGACCGCAATGAGCACGGAGCGATGTCGCAAGTTGTTCCGGCGCATCTCCGCACGCGTGACGAGACGCATGACGTTGCCGCTGCGGTCAACTTCTTCGACCATCTCCACTTCGGTACCCTGCTCCGCCGACATGGGCTTGTGCCTACCATTAGGCATGGCCAAATCCACAGAGCCCAACAGCACTAACAGTGCGCGTGAGCGCCACGGGGCCCCGGTCGGTGTGCTTGAGCAAGCCGCAGGTGTGTTCGATCAGACGGTCAAGCTTCGTCGCAATCTGCATCGTTGGCCAGAGCTGGGCAATGACCTGCCCAAGACTCGTGAGCAGGTGATGGAGCAGATTCAGCACTTGCCACTCGACATCACCTTGCACTCCACCACCAGCGGCATTGCCGCAATGTTGACCGGTGACAAGCCAGGCCCAACTGTGTTGCTGCGCGGAGACATGGACGCGCTGCCAATGCCAGAAGACACCGACATTGACTTCAAGTCAAACGTCGACGGCATGATGCACGCCTGTGGTCATGACCAACACACAGCAATGTTGGTTGGTGCTGCAAAAGTGTTGTCCGCGCGAAAGTCCGAGATTGCAGGTCGCGTGTTGTTCATGTTTCAACCCGGTGAAGAGGGTTTCGGCGGAGCGAACTACATGTTGGACGAAGGCATTTTGGACGTGCCACACCTTGCTGACGGATCTGAGTCACCCGTCACCGGTGCGTTCGCATTGCATGTATCGACAAACATTCCAAACGGAATGCTCGCCATCAAAGGCGGGCCGACGATGGCATCAAGCGACACATTGTCAATCACCATCACGGGGCGAGGTGGACATGCCAGTTCGCCCCACTTCGCGCTCGACCCAGTTCCTGTCGCCTGTGAAATCGTTCAGGCTTTGCAGATCATGGTCACTCGTCGACTCGATGTCTTCGACCCAGGCGTAGTCACCGTCACCACGATCAGTGCTGGAACAGCAAGCAATGTCATTCCAGAGTCAGTTGTCATCAAGGGCACCATTCGCGCCGTCAGCGAAGGAACGCGTAACAAGATTCACGACAACATCCGTCGTCTTGCCGAGACCATCGCAGCTGCACATGAAATGACAGCCGACGTCGAACTTGGTTGGGGTTACCCCGTCACCGTGAACGATGCTGACTTTGCTGACTTCGCATTCGACGTGGCAACCGCCTTGGTCGGCGACAAAGCAGTCATCAAGATGCCAGCGCCGGTCATGGGTGCCGAAGACTTCAGTTACGTGCTGAACAAAGTGCCGGGCTCAATGATGTTCCTTGGTGCATCACCAGATGGCATCGACCCACGCACCGCACCGCCGAACCACAGCAACCGCGCAGTGTTCAATGAGGCAACGATGAAAAATGGCATCGCGATGTACACCTCAATGGCCTTGCGCCATCTTGACGTTCCGCTGTCATAGCGCGATCAGCGACCAGAGTGGCCGAAGCCGCCGCCACGGTCGTGACCACCGAGTTCGTCAACTACCAACCACTCGACGTCTTCGACTTTTTGAACGACCAGCTGTGCGATGCGGTCACCACGTGACACTCGATATGGACGTGTCGGGTCGGTGTTCAACAACACGACTTTCAACTCACCGCGATAACCAGAGTCGATCAAACCAGGTGCATTCACCACGCTGATGCCGTGATTCAACGCGAGTCCACTTCGTGGCAACACGAACCCTGCGTACCCCTCTGGCAAAGCAATGGCGATGCCAGTGGGCATGAGAAGTCGCCCACCACCTGGTGCAATGACAGCGTCATTACGCGCGTGCAGGTCGGTTCCCGCATCGCCACGACTTGCAGTGCGCGGCAAAGGCAGGGATTCGTCGAGTTGTTTGATGTGAACCGCCACCATCGTCCTCACGCTAGGCACTCCGATCCCCTCTCTCCCAGACAGGCGACCTAGATTGTCTGGGTGCTGATTTGGATGGACCTCGAGATGACCGGTCTCAATCCAGAAGTTCACACCATCGTCGAAATTGCCACCATCGTCACCGATGACGAGTTGAACGTGGTGGCAGAGGGCCCTGACCTTGTCATTCACCAGCCCGAGGACGTGCTCGCGCACATGGAACCCATCGTCGTTGAGATGCACACCAAGTCGGGGCTCCTTGAGGCCATCAAGACCTCGACCATGACATTGGACGAGGCCACCCGGCTGACGCTCGACTTCATCCGCCAGCACAGCCCCGAGCCGAACAAGATTCCGCTGTGCGGTAACTCCATCGGCACCGACCGCCGCTTTCTCACCAAGTACATGCCCGACATCGAGAACTGGTTGCACTACAGGTGCGTCGACGTCTCGAGCGTGAAGGAATTGGTGAAGCGCTGGTATCCGGGTCTTGAACATGCACGACCATCAAAAGGTGGCACGCACCGTGCACTCGACGATGTCAAAGAGAGCATCAGTGAGTTGCGTTTCTACCGCGACAAAATCTTCAAGGAGAAAAAGTCGTGAGCACTGAAGCACCACGCCCGCTGAAGCAAGAACAGATTGAGGCCACCGACGAGATCACCGAGGTAGCCCCCGGAATCTTGCGCACCATGTTGCCCATTGACTTCACCGGCCTTGGCCATGTCAACATGTATGTGCTTGAAGACGAACGTGGTGTTGCAGTTGTCGACCCAGGCCTTCCGAACAAGGAATGTTGGGTCGCAATCAAACAACGCTTGAAGAACATCGGTGTACCGATGCGCCGCGTGCACTCGATCATCGTCACTCATAGCCACCCCGACCACTTCGGAGGGGCAGAGCGCATTCGCGACAAATCGGGTGCAGACGTCGTTGCGCACCGCTTGTTCCGTTCATGGTGGAACCCTGATGAACCGGGCGACCTTGACCCCGAAGAAATGGCTCTATACAGCGCCCGTCCTCGCGAGCATGTTCCGTGGGGCGGGCCCGATATGGAAGTTCCGTGGAAGCGTCGTTTCCCGATGAACATCATTCGGCCCCCACATCGCATGGTTCCCATGCCAACGCCCTCAATTCGTCTGCGCGAACACGACTCCATCAAGTTCGCACGCCGCGAATGGTTCGCCATTCACACCCCCGGCCACACGGAAGATCACTTGTGCTTGTTCGACCCCGAAGAAGGTGTGCTCATCACCGGCGACCATGTTTTGCCAACCATCACACCACACGTTCCTGGGCTGTCTGCATCAGATGATCCGCTCAGCATGTTCTATGCCTCTCTTGACAAAGTGGGCCAGCTTGGCCAGCAAGTCAAAGTGGCGCTACCTGCTCACGGCAACCCATTCCATGACATCTCGAAGCGCACTGAAGAAATCAAAGAGCACCATGATGAGCGACTTCAAAGGCTGCGAGATACATCGAGCACGCTCAACCGACCCGCATCGGTCATGGAATTCGCGACGTACCTCTTCTCACCTCGAGCCCAAGGGCCAATGGCGCACAGCGAAACGTACGCTCACCTTGAGCATCTTCGCTTACGTGGCGAATTCGAATGCCGCGACAATGGCGGCATTCTCGAATACGTACTGTCGTAGTTGATGCACGCTCAGCGCGTGCCGAACCACATTCCGGCTTGTACAGCGCCATCTGCTTCCACAAGCAACGTCACTTCGTGTGGTGACACATCAAAACGATGAACATTGACCTTCGCACCTGGAGTAATGCCGTCGTGATGCTCCACCAAGAATCGCACATTCTCGCGTAAGTGACGGCTAGCGAGCAGCTGCTCTTCCATGATTTCCCAATACGCAGCGTTGTTCATGTGCTCGAGTGCGTCGAAGTCGGAGAATCGCGTCACCCACGCTGACGTCGTGTGCGACGCATCACTTGCACGAACAATGCTTGGCTTCACCACTTGCCGTGCACCAACTTCTCGTCCACCTGTCGAAGGTCCCCACACTTCTCGAAGGGTCGGCGTCAGTGCCCTTGGACGCATCGTCTTCATGTCAATGTGCACCCAGATGGCAGACGCATCGACCAACACACGACCAGATTCATCGGTCATCTGGGTACGCCGCTCAGCCCAATGTGAGCCGAGGCCCGCCACCCACGTCGCAAGCGAGAGACGCTGGAGATAGGTGGGGAATGCGTACACATCGATGAGCGTGCGTCGAACCACCCATCCGTGCAGATCATTTCCAACGACTCCTGTGTCTTGGCCATCGTCCTTGGCAATGTCCTGCAGGTACCGAGCGAGAGAATCGAGTCGACACCTTCCACCGGGACTTGCGTCGCCCAGTCGTATGGGGCGCATTGCTCGGAACACTCGGGCAGTGCTCGCTAGCGGCACGCATTCGAGGGCTGCCACTGTGTCGCGCAAGGTCACAACCTCGACCATAGAGCCCCGCCCCGACCGTCACCCCCTTGTCCCGCAAGGGTTTGACGGACCTGTGGAAATACCGCTTGCCAGACCCCGTCCATCTGTGGTTGAGTTGTCGCTTCATGAGTTCAAACGCCGCTGCAACAACCTTCTGGTCCACGGGTAGCCCCGTGGTCATTGCTGCGCGCGCCTTTGCCTATGCCGTGGCCTTTGCGACCGCGACGTATGCCATGTGGTTTACCAAGCCAGTGGCAGCGAAGCATTCAAATAAGCGCACCGCCCGGCACCTCACGAAGGCTCAGATGTAGCGACAAGCTCCATACAAGCCGCAGAGGCCGCCGGGTTCCACGAACCGGGCGGCTTTTTTGTTGCCCAAAGTCAGCCAGCACACACCCATAAAGAAAGCAGACATCATGTACACAGCAATCAACAAAGAAATTGGCGGACTCGCACTTCGCGAAGAGCCGGCACGTTTGTCGGCCCTGCGCTGCAGCGATGGCAACGGAACGTTGTCCTACCTGTTCTTCTCTGAGGAGTACGTCGATATTCAGCGTGCCAAGGCGATCTGTGCCAAGTGCACATCTGCTGGTGACTGTCTCCAAGGTGCCCTTGAACGGCTTGAGCCGTGGGGCGTCTGGGGAGGTGAATTGCTCGAGATGGGACGCATCGTGGCGGTGAAGAAGCCACGAGGACGTCCGCCCACGAAATCGCGCCCGGTCATCGCGGTCGACGAGGTACCCATTCCTCGTCACCTCGTAGCCTGACCATGTGAGAATCCGTCGGAATCTCCTTGTCTGGTCGACCGTGGCGGCACTTGTCGTCGCCATCGTCGGAGGTTGGCTGTTCAGCTCGGCCTCCGACGATGGCGTCGACGCCAATCTCACGAACCCCGGCGTCGTGCAAGACCCAACCATCGGCACCAACGCAGTTGCAAACGGCGAGGAACTTCCCCCCGTCAACCTGCCCTCTGTAGCCACAGGAGATCTGACCGCGATCTTCCCCCAGGGTCGCCCACTCGTCATCAATTTCTGGTTCTCCACCTGCGAGCCCTGCCGCCGCGAGATGCCTGCGCTGCAAGCAGTCAGTCAACAATTGTCGGGCATCGTAGACATCATCGGTGTGAACCCAAACGACACAGCCGAAGTCGCTGCGAACTGGGCATCTGACATTGGCGTCACCTTCCCGCTATACACCGACCGAGATGCCGAGCTACTCACAGAAGTAGGTATTGGAACGATGCCCACCACGTTGTTCGTGTCGACTGACGGTGTCATCGTCGACACCCATGCCGGCGAGATAACTGCCGCTGAATTACGCGCAGCGATCACCACGAGCTTCGGCATCAAGGTTTGACCGATGGAAGGTGACTTCGCCTACAGCTTCATCCTCGGCGTTCTTGCTGCCGTCAACCCATGTGGCTTCGTGTTGCTTCCCACTTATCTCTTGTACTTTCTCGGTCTCGAGAGTCACCGGGAATCAACACAAACGGCTTCGCTTCGTCGAGCACTCACTGTCAGCACGGCGGTCAGTGGTGGTTTCATCGCAGTGTTCCTAGTTGTGGGCGTCATCACTCGCCTATTCACCTCTGTGCTCTCTGACAACGCCAAGTACGTGGGGCTACTTGTTGGTGTGACGCTCAGCGTCATGGGCATCGCCATGATCGGCGGATGGAAACCAAAGTTCATGCGACCATCCATCACCACCGAGCGCGACACCACGGTTCGAGCGATGTTCATCTACGGCATCGCGTACGCGGTTGCATCAATCGGTTGCACCATCGGTCTTCTCACGACCGTCGTACTCGGTTCGGTCGGTCGCCATGGCTTCGTATCTGGTGTCGCAAGCATCGTGTTGTATGGATTGGGAATGGCGCTCTTCGTGACCGCGCTCACCATCACGCTTGCCACTGCACAACGCGGACTTCTCACCTTCGCTCGCAGCAGCATGCGCCACGTCGACAAAGTGTCGGCGGTGTTCATCACTCTTGCCGGCCTGTACCTCACGTGGTATTGGTATGGAGCCGTGACCGAGCGTTCATCTGATTCCGTCACCGGCACAGTCGACGATTGGCAATCATCGGTGACGTCGTTTCTTCAGAATCAGGGAGCTTGGCGACTGGCAATCGTGTTCGTTGTGATCGTGGGAATCGCCCTCGTCACGGTGCGAGGCGCGACATCGTCCACGAGTCGCGATCGCGAACGTATCTGAACCGGTCATGAAGTCGGCTTGGCCGACCTTGCCAGAACTCGATCGACACCGGAATGAGACGCCAGCCACCCCAATACTCCGGTCGTGGAACATCGCTACCTTCAAACCGCGTGGTCGCGCCTGCCACCAGTGCTTCTAGCTCTTCACGGTTTGTGAGCACTTGGCTTTGTGGAGAAGCCCACGCACCAATCTGTGATGCACGTGGACGGCTAGCAAAGTAGTCATCACTCTCTGCCGTTGACACCTTGACGATATTGCCTCGTACCCGAACCTGCCGATGCAAGTCGAGCCATGCGAACACGGCCGATGCCACTGGGTTCTCTTCTAACTGTGTGCTCTTTGCACTGTCGTAGTTGGTGTAGAAGACGAAACCACGTTCGTCGGCTGCGCGCGCAAGTACGACCCGTGCATCAGGAGCACCCGAGTCGTCCACTGTCGACAGCGTCATCGCATGTGGTTCAGCGATACCGGCTTCTTCTGCCTGCAAGTACCACAAGTGGAATTGAGCAAATGGATTGCGAT
Source organism: Acidimicrobiaceae bacterium UBA2093 (assembly GCA_002331255.1). Lineage (GTDB taxonomy): Bacteria > Actinomycetota > Acidimicrobiia > Acidimicrobiales > Ilumatobacteraceae > UBA2093. The sequence continues at coordinate 19,961 of DCZD01000010.1, forward strand.
CAAGGTCTGCGACATCAAGCCCAGCAGTCTCGTATTGAATGCGGCGATCGCGAATGCTCATGCGACGTTGCCAGTTACTTCGCGGTGATTGATGTCGCGCCGCGCATGTATGGCACGAGCACCTCGGGAATGCGCACCGACCCGTCAGGCTGACGGTGGTTCTCGCAGATTGCTGCCCACACGCGTGGCACGGCGAGTGCAGAACCATTCAACGTGTTAGCGATCTCGGTGCCCTTTTGCCCGTGACGCTTGAAGCGAATGTCGGCGCGACGAGCTTGGTAGTCACTGAACCAGCTCACCGAACTGACTTCAAGCCAAGCGTCACAACCTGGCGCATAGACCTCAATATCAAAGCTGCGGTGATGGCTTCCGCCCATGTCTCCAGTGCAGATTTCAATGATGCGATATGGCAGCTCAAGTGCCGCCATGAGCGCTTCGGCACGACCGACGAGTTCCTGAAGAAGCGACGGCGCCTGCTCGGGTGTGGCGATAGCAAGAATCTCGACCTTGTCAAACTCATGCGCGCGCAACATGCCACGTGTGTCGCGCCCAGCCGACCCCGCTTCACGTCGGTAACACGGCGTGTACGCCATGAGTCGCGCCGGGAGTTGCGCTTCATCAAGTACCTCACCTGCATACAACGAGGTGAGCGGAACTTCGGCAGTTGGGATGGTCCATAGGTCATCACGCTCAATCGCAAACGCGTCGTCAGCAAACTTGGGAAGGTGACCAGTGGCTGTGAGCGTCGCCGTGGTGACAAGTGACGGTGGGCGAATCTCTTCGAACGCATCGGCATTGCGATCGAGCGCGAACTGGCACAACGCGCGCGCAAGTGTCGCACCGAGTCCACGTTGCATGGTGAACATGGCGCCAGAGATCTTGGTGGCGCGTTCGTTGTCGAGAATGCCGAGTGCAGTGGCAGTTTCCCAATGCGGAACACGCTGGTGGTCACCGAACGATGCCGGCATGTTGACGGGACCCTTGACGACGGGGTTGTCCGCATCGGAGCCACCGTGGGGTGCTTCGGAATGGGGAATGTTCGGTATGCGCAACATGACGTCACGCAGCTGGGCCTGCAGATCGTCAAAGTCGACCTGCAACTGACGCTCGGTGTCACCAAGTGCACGGCTCTCAGCCATGACCGCTTCGGCCTCGTCGTTCTTTCCCGCCTTACGCAACCCACCAACCTGTTTTGACAGGTCGTTCACTCGTGCACGAAGTGCGTCGCGGTCGGCGGTGAGGTCACGAAGTTTGGTGTCAAGTGCGACGGCGGCATCGACTTGTGCCAGCGCTTCGGGTTTTCCTCGACGAGACAGTGCAGTTCGCACCGCATCAAGGTCGCTGCGCAACAGACGGACATCAATCACGTGGATGAGGCTAGCGGTGGACCGTGTTCCTGACCGTGTCGGTTTCGTAGTGTGAGAAGCGTGTCTGGTGTGATTGTCGAAGATCTCGTCGTCTCATACGGCGACCTTTGCGCGGTTGACCATGCGAGCTTCACTGCCGCTCATGGCGAAGTGACGGTCATCCTCGGCCCGAACGGTGCGGG
>DCZD01000010.1:21693-26326 GCA_002331255.1 Acidimicrobiaceae bacterium UBA2093
AAGACGTCGACGATTGAAGTCTGTGAGGGTTTTCGTGTGGCCCACTCTGGCAACGTGTCGGTGTCGGGGCTACACCCGGTGCGTGACCACGCCGCTCTCACCCGCAAGATGGGCGTCATGCTGCAAGGCGGTGGTGTGTATCCCAGTTCACGAGTTCAGGAAATTGTCCGTCTGTATGTCGACCTATATGACAAAGGTGCCTCAGCAGATGAACTTGTCGATCGAGTCGGTCTTCGTCATCGTCGTGGCCACAGCTGGAAACGCCTGTCAGGGGGCGAACAGCAACGCTTGTCGTTGGCACTCGCGCTTGCCGCTGTGCCTGAGGTCGCGTTCTTGGATGAACCAACAGCTGGCGTCGATGTGTCAGGACGCCAAGACATCCGTGGCATCGTCACAGATCTTGCAGCGACCGGGTGTGCCGTGGTGCTCGCGACGCACGAGCTGGACGAAGCAGAACGCATCGCTGACCGCATAGTTATCTTCCATCAGGGTCGTGTCGTTGCGAATGGAACACTCGCTGAACTTCGTTCTGGCAATGACGGTCTGCGGTTCTCGAGCTCGCCGGAGTTGGACGATCGCGAACTCTCTCGCCACCTCAATGCAAAGGTGACGCGTGACGCCGATGGTCGTTACGTGGTGTCTGCCGACCCCACGCCATCACTCGTTGCTCGACTAAGTCAATGGCTGGCTGACCACTCACTGCCATTGAACGACCTGCGTACGTCCGAGACCCTCGAAGCGATCTTCCAACGCATCGTCAACTCACTGGGAGACGGACGATGAAACAGTGGCGTGCACAGACAGTGGCCGAGCTGCGATTGCTCGCTCGCAATGGTGAACAACTACTACTAACCATTGGCATTCCGGTGATGCTGCTCGTGTTCTTCTCCGTGGTCGATGTACTGCCAACGGGTGAGGGCGACGCAATTGACTTTCTCTTGCCGGGAGTGCTTGCCATCGCACTCATGTCGACTGCCATGGTCAGTCTCGGAATTGCGACCGGTTTTGAACGTTCATATGGAGTGTTGAAACGTCTAGGTGCAACTCCACTTGGTCGACCCCGGCTCATCGCCGCGAAACTCGCCTGTGTCGTCATAGTGCAGTTTGTTCAGTTCATCGTGCTTGCAATAATTGCGGTGTTGCTCGGATGGTCTGCAGGCGGATTGAACTTAAATGCTCTTCTCATTGGTTTCATCTTTGGAACGGCAAGCTTCATAGGCATTGGGCTTTTGCTTGCTGGAACATTGCGGGGCGAGGTCAACCTTGCGGCTCAGAACGGGTTGTACTTGTTGATGTTGTTGCTGAGCGGCATGATCATCGATGCAGACTCCATGCCTTCTGGCCTCAATTCTCTCGCGACGGCTCTTCCATCCGGCGCACTTGCCACCATCCTTCGAACAGCGACTGGCCATTCATCCGATGCAATTGCTGGACCCACCATGGTGTTGATTGCTTGGTCTGCGGGCGCACTCGTTCTTGCTGGTCGTAGCTTTAGTTGGTCGCCGAGCGACTCTCGTCGCTAACTCAGACGTCCTTGCGCATCACGTCGACGGACCGGTCGCCAAGCGATTCGACTCGCACATGAACCCAGCCATGTCGTGCGTACCAATCGGCCTGGTCATGCGTGTACAAATACAGCGAGGTCGCTCTAATTCGCATGGCCTCCTGTTCAACATGGGCGAGCAACGCATTCGCGATTCCTTGACGACGAGCGTCGGGGTGCACATACACCGCGGCCAACCACGGGCCTGGCTCGGACGCACCAGGTAATTCGTCATCGGCGACAAGTGAAGCGGTTCCCACCACCTTGTCGTCAAGCCACGCCACAAATACGAAGGGAAGGTCAATGTCTGAGCCATCTGCCTCGGCAAAGATCTGCAGATACGTGTCTGGTGTGTCAGCGGGGAACGAGTTTTTCCACTCGATGTAACTCCACTTCGCAACCATGTCGCGAAGGCCGGCATCGCGCGGAATTCGTCCGCAACGAATCATTTTGGTTCCGGTGCAGCCTTCACTCGATTGAAAGCTTCTTCGACATCTTTGTAGAGAAGCACATCGTCTGTACCTGTGATTTCAACATCGGGCGGCGACGAGTTCGGCTTGTACGACTGGCGTTCATTGAAGCCGCCCATGAACTTCTTGAAGAAGAGGTAGATGATGACGAACCACATGAACACCGACCCACCGAGCTTCATGATCCCACCAGCAGCCTGCTGATCGGATATCACCGAGACTCCCCACACACGTACCGGAATGTCGTAGTGGTCATAGACCGACCCTTCGGCAAAGGTCAACCAGCCCGCCGGCACGGTGGGCACAAGAGACATAGCAAACATGTAGATCATCATGCCGCCCACTGACATGCGCAGCTCTTGAGCAGGACCACACACGGGCATCCACATCAATAGTGCAGATGTGACCACGAGAACGTGCACTCCGTAGTGCAGTGGCCCATTGCTGGCACTTGCATTCACGATGCCAGGGATGTGCGTGATCATGACGACCAGATTGAAAAGCACGCCAGCAATCGCAGGGCGCGCAAAGAACCGCACAACCGCATACGTCCGAGCATTCCCAACGAGCAGCCTGAACAGCCATTCGGGCGTGGCAAGCAATGCAAGCGGCGGTACGAAGTACGAGAGCGACATGTGCTGGATCATGTGAACCGAATACAAGTACTCCTCGGCGATGTCGTGCACAGGCCAGTCAGTGGTACCCCACAACAACACCATGGCAAGTACGAAGTAGAAGACCTGGCGTCGCGTAACGATGTTTCCTTCGGGGGCCAGTCGCGGCCCGATGACCTTCACCGCATAGGTGTACGCACCAAAGAGGAATGCGATGAGCATCCATACTTCAACGTGAAGCTGAAAGCGCCATGGGTCTTGACTCACCTGCTCGGCGGCCGCGCGAAACATGGCCTATCTCCGTTCGAGTCGAATTACGAGAAGAACTGGAACGTCGCGAGAGCCGCGAAATAGCAGCCCAACGCCAAGACGAGGCCCGCGTAGAACATGAAGCTAAAGAGCTTGCTGTCGAACTTCAAGTGCATGAAGTACGACACGACGATGATGAACTTTGCCACCATCATGATCATCAGTGATGGCATGAAGAATGGACCAAAGTCGACGTAGTAGGTCGAAACTTCGAGCGCAGTGATGATTGCCAAGATGATGGCGACCTTGATATAGCCACCATCGGTGAGCCCGTGCTGCTCGTGCTCGGTGTGTTCTGCGTGTTCAGTTGCCGTTGACATGTTCGCTCAGTGTCCTTCCGACGTCAGGCAGGGATGAGGTAGACGAGGGTGAAGATGATGATCCAGACGACGTCGACGAAGTGCCAGTACAAACCGACAATCTCAACCGACTCAGCCTTGTCACCAGTCACGCGTTTCTTCTGAATGATGCTCCTCGTGACGAGCAGCATGATGACACCGACTGTCACGTGCACACCGTGGAAACCAGTGAGTGTGTAGAAGCTCGAGCTGAAGAGGCTTGTCGTGAACCCAAGACCCTCTCGGTAGAACGCAGTGAATTCGTACACCTGGCCACCAACGAACGTGGAACCGAGGAGCGCGGTCACGAGTAGCCACAAGTTTGTCTGCTGGTCATTACGACGCTGAGCCGCACTGACCGCCAACACCATCGTGAGCGACGACATGAGCAACACGAAACTGCTCACCGAAGTGAATGGGATGTCGTAGATCTGGTTCGGGTGCGGGCCGTTTGCCACGCGACCGCGATACAGCATGTACGTGGAGATGAGCCCGCCGAAGAGCAGGCACTCTGATCCGAGAAACAGCCACATTGCAAGCTTGTTGTTCGACAAGCCCGTTGAGGTGACGTGTGCGCCGTGGCCGGCGTCGTGTGCTTCGTGCACTGCGGTATCAGCCATGGCTCGCCAACTCCTTCGATGTTCCACCTGTGGGCGGGTCGTAGTCGGTGTCTTCCGCGACCGATGGCTCCATGACCCAGCCGAACGAGGACAACAACACAACTACTGCACCCACGACCATGACCGGGACTCCGTAGAGCACACCGAGTCCGAGAACACCAACGCCGATGGCGAGCAACAGCGGCCAGTAAGAAGCTGACGGCAAGTGGATGTGGCTCTCGGCGTTTGCTTCTTCGTTGCGCACGATCTCTTCACCGGTGGCGATTGCCTTCATTGTGTGCGTCGCTTCGTCTTCCACATACTTTCGGTGGAAGAACTCGTCGAGGTGGTGCACAGTCGGGATGCGATCGAAGTTGTGTTCTTTCGGTGGGCTCGTGGTGATCCACTCGAGTGTGCGTGCGTCCCACGGATCAAGTGGCGCTTGCTTGCCCTTGCGGGTGGTTTGCACCACGTTGACGAGGAAGATCAACACGCCGAGTGCGAGAACAAACGATCCAATCGACGCGATCAAGTTCCAGAAACCGAGGTTGAAGAAACCCTCTCCTGCGCGAGCTTCAGTCCACACGTACATGCGGCGTGGCTGACCCTGCAGACCAAGGATGTGCATTGGTCCGAAGGTCATGTTCATACCGATGAACATGAGCCAGAAGTTCCAGCTGCCAAGGCGCTCGTTCAGCATCTTGCCGAACATCTTTGGCCACCAGTAGTAGAAGCCAGAGAAGAGCCCGAACACCATGCC
>DCZD01000010.1:26543-27618 GCA_002331255.1 Acidimicrobiaceae bacterium UBA2093
CGATGTAATAGGTGTCTGTCTGCTGGGTGTCAGATGGCGCCACCGAGTGGGTCACTCCGGAGAGACCACCAATCGTGAACAACACCACCAAGCCAATGGCGAACTTCATTGCAGATGTGAACCAGATCTTGCCGCCCCACATGGTGAGGGTCCAGTTGAAGATCTTCACACCTGTCGGAATGGCAATCGCCATAGTGGCGACAGAGAAGACTGCGACCGACACCGGGCCAAGACCAGACGCAAACATGTGGTGAGCCCACACACCGAAACCGACAAAGCCGATAGCTGCACCCGAGAACACCACGAACGGATACCCGAACAGTGGCTTGCGAGAAAACGTCGGCAAGACCTCAGAGATGATGCCGAATGCAGGAAGGATGAGCACGTACACCTCGGGGTGTCCGAAGATCCAGAACAAGTGCTGCCACAACAACGGGTCTGCGCCTTGGGCCACGTCGAAGAACGTTGCACCAAAGGATCTCTGGAACATGAGCAGCACCAACGCCACGGTGATGACCGGCAATGAGAACACCAACAGGAACTGCACCACGAGGATCATCCAAGTGAACACCGGCAACTTCATCATGGTCATACCTGGCGCACGCATGTTGAGCACAGTGACGATGAGGTTGATGGAGCCGATAAGCGAACCGAGGCCGGCAATCTGCAGACCGAGTGTCCAGAAGTCGACACCATTGCTTGGTGAAAAGACCGGTCCTGAGTTCGGCGCGTACATGAACCAGCCGCCGTCTGCTGCTCCGCCAAGGAACCAGGCAGCATTCAAGACAAGTCCGCCAACGACCAAGAACCACAAGCCGAGAGCGTTCATACGCGGGAACGCCACGTCTCTCGCGCCAATCTGTAAGGGCAGGAAATAGTTCGCGAATGCCGCAGCCATCGGCATGGCGAAGAGGAACACCATCGTGGTCGCGTGCATCGTAAACATCTGGTTGTACATGTCGGCGCTCAGGACTTTTCCGTCTGGTGCAGCCAACTGTAAACGAATCAACAATGCCTCGACTCCGCCGACGATGAAGAAGAACATCGCGAAGACGCCGTACATGATGCCGATCTT
>DCZD01000010.1:27780-46195 GCA_002331255.1 Acidimicrobiaceae bacterium UBA2093
TGATGCCGATCTTCTTGTGGTCGACTGTGAACAACCACGACTTCCACCCGGTCGATTGCACGGGTCGACGCAAGTTGCCCAACGTCGTCGAGGGCACGACCACGCTCGGCGTGTTCGCCGCCTCTAGTTCAGTTGATGGTCTTTCGATGATCGCCATGTCAGTGTTCTCCGATCACTTCAGTGTCAAGAGGTAGGCCACGAGTTTGTCGATGTCGCCCTCAGAGAGTGCGAGGTACGGCATTCCGCGGTACTTGCCGTCGGTCGGCTCGAGTTTGGTGGGGTCCGCGTACATCGGCTTCATCGCGGGTGCATTGCGCAACCAGCGGCGAAGATCGACTTCATTCAGACAATCAGCGCTGACACCTTCGAGATATTTTGCGCCAAACTCCTCGGACTTTGCGTCCCAGACTCCGCCACGGCACTCCTTCTTCAGGAGGTCCCATGTGGCGCCGGCGAAAGTGTTTCGCGACATCAGCTTCGAGAGGTTCGGTGCTGCACCGGCATAGACGTTCTCGTCTGGTGCCGCAATCGCAGCCGTGCCATCTGCCTTCTTCAAGCCATTGACCTGGTGGCATCGCACGCACTGGTTGAGAAACACTGCTTCACCTTCCTTGGCGAGCGTGTTCTCTGCGGGGGCCTTATAGGCGGCCTGCTGATTCTTGACCCACGTGGCGAAGTCGTCTTTCGACAATGCCACTGCCTCCATGCGCATGTTCGCATGCGATAGTCCGCAGAATTCAGTGCACTGGCCTGCGTAGATGCCGGGGTTGTCGGCCTGAAGGCGAAGAGTGTGGATGCGTCCAGGAACCGCGTCGCGCTTTCCGTTCAATGCAGGAATCCAATAAGAGTGGATGACGTCGCGACTGGTCTCGCGAATGAGCACCTTCGTGTCTGCTGGCATGACGAGTTGACCCGACGTGATGATCGGCTGATCGATACCCCAGTCCTCTTGCGCCGGGTAGTCGTACTCCCACCACCACTGTTGACCAGTGACGTTGATGACAAGTTCAGTGTCTTTCGTTTCGGCAAGATTGAAGATGGTCCGCGTAGTGAACACACCGACCACCGACAGAATCAACGCGGGAATGATTGTGAGCGTTATCTCGAGCGCTGGCTTGCCGTGGCTCTGCTCTGGAATGGGCTGACCTTTGTCGCGGAACTTTGTCATCGTGACGACAAAGAGCACGGTCATGATGACACCGACGACGCCTGCGATTCCGAACACCATGTACTGCAAGTCGTTGATCTCGGCTGCGTTCTCGCCTTTAGGTTGGAAAACGTCCTGGGGTGCATCCTTGGCACAACCGGCCAAAAACATGCTCGCGCCGACCATCGTGGTGATGGCCAGTGCACGTGCTCGACGTGCAGTACGCGCAGATAATGCGTGACGACTCATGGTACGTACACCTCGATTTCTTGTCCTTCAAGACCTGGCACTGTGAGCTTGTATGGCCCGGCGGCAATTGAAGGCTTCCGAATGTTGAGCGTGAGCACATTCACCTGGTCCTCGCCGGTCAGCTGAGTGCACTGCTCGCTCTTTTCCTTGACACCTGTGTCAGCAACCTTCTTCTCACCAAGTTCTGCGACCAAGCGATGTTCCTCGCTATCCAGGTTGTGGAAGAGAACCTGCACTGGACTCGAAGCCGGGATGGTGACCTTCTCGACAGGCGCATCAAGACCACTCAAAGTTGCGATCATCTTGCCATCGCGCACGGTGATCGTGGCGAGCGTTGCGCTCTTCAATGACACGGCGTTGTTTGGGTGCTTGTCGAAATACTTGTCGGCTTCCGCGCCACACTCCATGTGCGAGTAATGATCCTCTTCTGCGGCCTCAACCAACTCGGCACGCTCGCCAGAAATTCCCGTGACGATTCCTGCACCGACCAGCGCGACAAAACCGACAGAGCACAGCGTGCCAATTGCCCGTCCGCGCATGCTTGGCTTGAGCGCAACGAGGAAGCCAAGCACGAGAACTAGCGACGAGACGACGATGAAGACGACGGCACCGGCTGACTTCGAGATGTTCAACATGATGCGTGAGAACGAGATCGCGATAATGCCGACTACTACTGCTGCGCCCACCGGAAACTCAAGGGGATGCAATAGACGACCGCGCAATTGGCTGTTGAACTCTGAGTCGGCGGATGCGCGACTTGCGTAGTCCTGCACCAACCACTCCACTGCGCCAGCCACCAAAGCGACGATGCCCAACACAAAGACGATCGGGTTGGTTGCCAGTCCGAACACAAGCATCACGATGCCGACGGCCACAATGAGCGGCCACACTGCCGCAGGCGCCGGTTGTGTCGCCGCTGCAGATGCTTCCTTAACGCTGTGGGCCGTTGAGTCGCGGGTGAACGAGGTGAGACCACCGAGCAATGCGGCTGCTGAGGCGAGAGAGCCGAGCGCAACTGCGCCGATGTCGTTCGGGTTGACGAACAACATATAGAGGACCATCGCGATTGTCGCGAGGACGGTGACGCCGTAGAAGTACTTGGAACCTGTGGTGATCATCTTTCGCCTACTTCTGCACGTACACGACGAACCAGAGCGCCACGAAAATTCCCGTGAGCACATACCAATACAGAGCGTGAGCGTTGACTACCTCGACGTCGTCGCGACGTCCACCAACTGAGCGGAACCACGCAACCGCGGTGAACGCCATACCAACCACCACGAGAATCAACATCGTCGCAGTTATTGCGTAGAACATCGACTGATACGCACCATCGCGTACGCCGATGCCCATCTGCGAGTACACAGCGATCTGCGCATTCACGATTGCTGCACCGAGACCAAATGTCACGAGCAACGCCAGTGAGCGGTGTGAGTCGTGGCCTCGCTTCGCGCTGTAAGAAGCCCACTGCGCCATGAGCAACAACGCGAAGAATGTGACAAGCATCGTGTTCGCCGCGACTTCAGGAATGGTGATGTCTTTCGGCAACCAATCTTTGATTGTGTAGAGACCGTCGGAAGATTCGCGCGTTGGCGCCGCAGCGCGGAAGCGCAACCACACCGACAACATGCCACCCATCAAAGTGATTGCAGCCACCGACAAGACACCGACGGCGACCATTGCCTGACGCTTCGGTACAGGTGCTGCAGCTGAAGGAAGTGCGAGAGTCATGCCGACACCCCTTTCGAGTCGAGAACTGGTTCAGCAGAAGCGACAGACGCAAGTTCAGAGAAGTTGTCAATTGGTGCCGGGGACGGTGTCGCCCACTCGAGCGTGTGACCATTCCAGGGGTCGTCGCCTGCGTGCTCACCTGAACGGAAGTCTGCAACCGCCGCACCGATGAAAGCGAGAAGTCCGAGGATGACAAGAGCATGTCCGGCGACAGAGGCACCGTTCCACAGCGAGATTGGGCCGTCGTAATCGAATGATGCGACTGCTCCGTTTGGCTGACCTTGAAAACCTGCGATGTATTGCGGGAACGCCGCGAGAACAGTTCCAAGCAACACCAGCGCACCTGCTCCGAAAACCTTCTTGTCGGCAATCTTGCGACCCCACAACTTCGGGCCCCAGAACGCCATTGCACCGAGCCCAGCGAGCAATGTTCCGTACGCCACGTAGACGGTTGCACCCTCTTCGAACACTGTGCCGATGAGGTCTGCGCCATCAACATTGAGAAGGGCATTGCCGAGCATTCCGACGAGAATCATGCTGACACCAAGGAATGTGACAGCGAATGCTGCATTCGGGCGAATTTTGCCCGACTTCGCACCGAGCGCACCGAGCGCCAGCACAACCAATACACCAAGTACCGGTAACAGGTTGAAGAACGCGAACGTGATGAGCGACTGAATCTTGTCGCCAGCACTGCCTGTCCATGTCAGAACATGTTGCGACTGAGTGACTGCACCAAGCACCGCAGTCGTGACAAGTCCGATGCCAGCCAGTGCACCACCGCGCAACGGTTGACGCCCACCCGACACGACGGGGCCCATGTCTGCGAGTGCACCAACTGCCATCACGACGAAGACGAATGTGAGGGGCTGAGTGAGCGACCAACCGAGGTGGTCGTTCACTGCATAGTTCCCACCAAAAGCGACACGTGAGTAGGTGTGATCAACGTAGATATACGCCACGGTTCCGATGGCAACGGGCAGTGACGCAATGATCGCAAAGCCACCGGCAAGGGCGGACCAACTGAATAGTGGTGCCCGCTCAAGCGACATGCCTGCTGTGCGCGCTGTGAGAACAGTGACGACTGCCGATGTCGCGGCTGCGATAAGTCCGGCTGCAGTGACAGCAAGGCCGAGCAGATAGAGATCAACCATGTCGGAGTTGCCACCAGCGGGGCCACCGTTTCCGAGGATCGAGATGATGACAGTGGCAACGCCTGTTATCCACAACCACAGACCAAGTTGCGCGAGACGTGGGAACGCGATGGAGCGTGCACCCACTTGGAGAGGTGCGACCGCAATTGCGATGCCGACAAAAGTCGGGGCGAGTACGGCGTATACGAGCCCGAAGCGGAAGATTGCAAGCAGCTGTGGCGCTGCGTCTGCATCAATGAGTGCGGTTGATGGCGTGATGCGCTCGATGCCGATGAGTGCAGCAACAACTGCAGTGCCCAACGCGAGCAACCAAGACAGCGCAACAAACAGTCGGCCGATCTTCTTGTGATCAGATGAGCTGACCCAATCGGCGATGCCGACGAGTAACTGGGGCACCGCATCACGCTGTGAGGCAGTGGTTGCCTGCGCGTGCGTCTCGATGGTGGTCATGTCGTGGTAGGTCTCCCGTACCCCTCAACCTTGGGGGTCAAGGCCGGGGCACACAACGCTGCTAGTTCCGTGTTTCACACTATCCACATGGGCTAGGTGGGCCCGAACTCCCATGCGAGCACTATCGAACGAGGAGGTGACAGTCGTCGCTAGGCGACGAGCACGTCAACGGTCAGTGCAACGAACACCAACGACACGTATGTGATGGAGAATGAAAAGAGTCTCATGGACGCGCCAGCTGATGGCCGGCGACCAAGTGCAATTGTGCCACCGAGAAACCCGAGGCCGAAGACTGCTGCCGTGATGCCGTAGATCCATCCGAGGTCAGCGACAGGTACAAGCGCCATTGAGGTGACGAGGATGGCCACGCAGTAACGAGTCATTGACGCCACCACATCGGCGGTTGACACCACCGATGGCAACATCGGCACGCCCGCAGCCCGGTAGTCATCGGCATGGCGGATTGCGAGGGCCCAGAAATGCGGCGGGGTCCACAGGAAAATGAGGAGAAAGAGGAGCGCGGCGGACCAGCTCAGCGAATTCGTCACCGCAGCCCAGCCCACTAACACGGGAACCGCCCCAGCGGCCCCGCCAATCACGATGTTCTGTTTGCTCGTGCGCTTCAGCCACAACGAGTACACGAAGACGTAGAAAGCAGTTGCCGATACGGCAAGCACCGCCGACAACAAGTTGGCGCCGACCCACAACAACACGAAAGCCGCCACCTCCAGCGACAAGGCGAAGACCAGCGCATTACGCGGCGAGATAAGACCCGTGACGAGCGGGCGATTCTTCGTTCGCTCCATGAGCGCATCGATGTCACGGTCGATGTACATGTTGATGGCGTTCGCCCCGCCAGCCGCCAACGAACCCCCAATCAACGTCACGGCGATTAGACCCCACGACGGCCACGCGCCTTCGGCCAACACCATGGTGGGAACCGTGGTGATGAGGAGCAATTCGATGATGCGCGGCTTGGTGAGAGCGATGTAGCCACCGATGACCGAGCGTGGAGCGCGCGACGATGAATGTGCTCCGCCGATTCGAGACGGCACGACGGGACGCACATTGAGGGACATCGGAACCTATGGTACGAGCGCAACTGCGATACGACCAATCGCAGGCAGACTATTCACGTGACCACCCCCGTCATCGCGAGCCAACCTTCTTTCGCGGAACCTTCTGTCATAGAACCTTCTGTAATAGATGAGGAGAAAGTCGACACCACGGTCGACCTCGACACGCCGTGGATCGTGCTCGTGTGGAACGACCCCATCAATCTCATGTCGTACGTCACATTCGTGTTCCAGAAGTTGTTTGGCTATTCACTCGAAAAAGCAACCGAACTGATGCTTGACGTGCATGAGAAGGGTCGAGCTGTGGTGTCGACCGGTACGCGTGAGCGTGCAGAGATCGACGTGTACCGACTTCATGAACATGGTCTGTGGGCGACCATGCAACAGGACAAGTAAGAACGACGCACTCATGGTGAGAAGTAGACCGCCTGGTCCTATAACGCGACGTGTCGATGGTGCTTTCAACGTCAACTTGAACGAAGACGAACGATCGGCATTCATCAAGTTCTTCTCAGAATTCGAAGACCTCTTGAACGCCGACTCACGTGACGACAATCTTCGTCGTCTCTTTCCTGTCGCATATCACGACAACCTCGAGAACGACGGTGAGTTCCAACGACTGATGCATGATGACCTGGTCGCATCGAAACGAGCGTCGCTTGAGATCAGTCGACGCATCATGTTGTCGACGGCCGACGATGTCGTCGCGGAAGCGGACATGCTGCAGTTGATGACCACGTTGAACGGATTGCGACTGGTGCTTGGCACCATGCTCGACGTCGGTGAGGACGACGGCGACATCGACGATGACGATCCGTTGGCTGGCCAGCGACACCTCTACGAGTACATCGGATGGCTGCTCGAATGGGTGGTTGCAGGCCTTCACGAGGGGTTCGAGCCCGACGAGAAGTCCTAGGGGGAATCTCTTCCGTGTGCTGATAGCGTCACTTTCGCTCTCAACCGGAGTCGTCCTTGCCCCCATCGTCTAGCGGCCTAGGACACCACCCTTTCAAGGTGGCGGCACGGGTTCGAATCCCGTTGGGGGTGCCAAGACCAGGTGTGGTCAAACACATGTGGTCCCGTGGTGAAGTTGGAGTTCACGCCGGCCTGTCAAGCCGGAGGTCGCGGGTTCGAGTCCCGTCGGGACCGCCATGATGGCGGGTCGCACGACAGTGCGCGCGTCATCAACAACACGGTCGAGTAGCTCAGTTGGCAGAGCACACGCCTGAAAAGCGTGGGGTCACCGGATCGACGCCGGTCTCGACCACCATTTGTAGGCATGCCGTGAATTCATCACGGCTGTTCAATGACTAGTTCGACTCTTTGAGTCGCACCAAAACTTCCTGCGCCACTGTCGCGATGTGTGTTCCGTCTTCCGCGAACACATATCCGAACGAGATGCCGCGACCACCAATGTAGGTGTAGCAACTCATCTCATACAGATGCCATTGATCGGCCTGCACAGGTCGATGAAACCAAACCGTGTGATCGAGACTTGCTGAGAACAACATCTCTTGTCCCGACACCGCCTTCAATTCTGGAACCGCCTGCACGACAGCATCGGTCGGAAGATCATCAGAGATGTACGCAAGGGCGCAACGGTTCATTAACTCGTCGTTGTGAAAACTCTGCTTCAAGCGGAACCAGCCCGCAGAGGTGCCGCGGCCATCTCTGTTCGCTGCTGCCATGACGTCATACGGCACCATGCGCCGATCGAAATACGGGCTCCACGAATCGTCGGCAAGATCGTCTGGCCGTGGCAGGTGTGCCGCCATGACCACCGGAGCGGCCTCGGCCGATTTCTCTTCAATCTGAAACGATGCTTCAAGATTCAGAATTGCACCAATTGCTTGGCGTGCAACGACACGACGAGTGCAGAAGGAACGACCATTTCGAATGCGATCAACTTCATAACGAACTGGTTCATTGAAGTCACCGCGGCGGATGAAATACGCACGCAACGAATGCGGCACAAAACCTTCGTCGACGGTGAGACTGCTTGCGCGTAATGCTTGCGCGACGATGTGTCCACCGTACAAACCACCCCATGGGTACACGTGCCCCTGCCCGACAGAGACGTCACCTCCGTGGGGCGACAGCGTGAAGAGTTCAGCGAGCGTCATGACAATGTCAGCTCACGACACGTTGATGATGACAAGCACATCTTCGGTGTGATGACTTTCGACTTCAAATTCGCCCGCTTCGTCCGCTGTGAAGGTGATGGTCGCGGTATCACCCTTTGGCGTCTCACCTGGCGACAAGTCGTAACCGTGTAGATGAAACTCATCGTCTTCGTTCGGGTTCACCAAAGTAAGAGTCACTTCTGAACCAAGTGCAACCTGCTCGATGCGCTCTGGCCCTGAGTCAACGCCGACCGTGACTGAGATGGTGACATTTTCCGGAACCGCGATCGTTGAGTTGACTGTCGAATCAACAGTGGTGACTGCACTCGTGTCGGTCGACGCAGTGTCGCTGCCACCAGAGCAAGCAGCTAAAGCAACGACAGTTGACACAACGATGAACAAACGAGTTTTCACAAGAGGACTCACTTTTGACAGGGGGTTCAGGACCCGAAGTCGAATCCCAAATCTGGTGCAGTCAGCATAGGCGCGTATGCAATTCCGGCAGCTTTAGCCATGTCGGCGCACGTACCACCGCGGTCAACGATGACGGTGACGAGCACAACATTTGCTCCGAACTCACGCACCGCGTCGACAGCTTCGAAAATGGACGTACCGCGAGTGACGGTGTCTTCGGTGATGATGACATTGTCACCAGCTTGCAGCGCACCAGCGATACGACCCTTCACACCGTGGTCTTTTGCTTCTTTGCGAACGCTGAAACTGCGAAGGGCATTGCCTCGAGTTGCAGCGACGGCGGCGATACCGAAGGCCACTGGATCAGCACCCATGGTGAGACCGCCAATTGCATTGGCCGATGGGGGTATGAGCGCAAGTGCAACATCGGCGACCAGCACGATGCCATCTGGTCGACACGCTGTCTGCTTAGTGTCAAGGAACCAGTTGCTCCTACGACCGGACTTCAACGTGAAGTCGCCGGTCTTCAATGAATGGGCAAAAACATGGTCACGCAGGGCTGACCGAGCGGGATCAAGTTCAGGCAGACCGGAGGGGGTGTGGGGGTAGTTGGTCGAGACCATTGTTTTGACCCTACCTGCCTCTCGTTTTCAGCATTGCGAATGAGTTTTGTTTTGCAACTAAATAGAAAATCGTGCGTTTTAAATTGCTACTTTCGTGAAGTGACCACAGCCCGCCGCTCCGCCACCAAGAAGTCGTCCGCCGCCAAGAAGCGTGCCCGAGCAACCGAAATGTCCGACAGTCATAAACGAGCCCTCGCCAATGGACGCACCGAAGGTCGCACCATCCGCGAGTACCTCGACATCGTCGAGGCAACCAAACCTCGCCGTGGACGTCGCCGTACACCTGAATCAATCACTCGGCGGTTGGACAAGATCGCAAACGAAATCACCATCGCTGACTCGCTGACCAAAGTACGACTCGTGCAGGAACGATTGAGTCTCACGACGGAGTTGAAAGCGATGAAGTCGAAAGTCGAAGTGTCCAAAGCTGAAGCAAAGTTTGTGAAGGTGGCGAAGTCATTCAGCAAACGCAATGACATCAGCTGGCATGCATGGATCGAATTTGGCGTGTCACCTGTGGTGTTGAAGAAAGCCGGCATCACACCAGAGTGACTTCAGTCGAGGTAGTTGAGCGCCTCAACTGCGCGTGCTGCATGACGCAACACGCGTCTCACATCGAATGCTTCGTCGAAATCAGCAGATGTCAAGCCAAGTTTCGGGTTCTCTTCGAGGACTGAACGAAATGACTGGGACCGTGTCATCGCCTGTGCGGCTGCTTCTTGCACGATGCGGTATGCGTCGTCACGGGTAGACCCTGCTTCGACCAACTTCAGCAACACTGACTGCGAGAACACGACGCCGTTCAGCATGTCGAGATTTTCGCGCATCCTCTGCGCATCCACTTCGAGACCTGAAATGAGACGAACCATGCGACGCAACATGTAGTGAGTCGCCAATGACGCGTCGGGCAAGACAATGCGCTCAGCCGAGGAATGTGAGATGTCACGTTCATGCCAGAGAGCAACGTCTTGCAATCCGACATTCAAGTGCGACCGCACGACACGTGATAGCCCGGTAATTGTCTCGGCAGAGATCGGGTTGCGCTTGTGTGGCATCGCTGAGGAACCCTTCTGGCCCACCTTGAAACCCTCACGCACTTCGCCTACTTCGGTGCGTTGCAGATGTCGAAGTTCGACGGCGATTGACTCAAGGGTCGTCGCAGTCGAAGCACACGCCCACAAGTATTCGGCATGCCGATCACGCGCAATGACCTGTGTCGCCGGGACAGGGATGAGCCCAAGGTGATCTGCGACGTGCGCCTCAACCTCGGGTGAGATATTCGAATAAGTGCCGACCGCTCCGGACAACTTGCACACGGCGATGTTCGCCCGAGCTTCCATCATGCGTTGACGATCACGATCAACCTGTAGCGCCCACAAAGCGACTTTTGCGCCAAAGGTGGTCGGCTCGGCGTGAACGCCGTGCGTGCGGCCAATCATTGGGGTGTCCTTGTGTGCCCGCGCAAGTTCGACAAGGGCCTCGATGAGATCAGATTGGGCTTCGATGAGCAGATCTGCTGCATCGCGCAAGGCCCAGCACTGTGCGGTGTCGACCACGTCAGTGCTGGTGAGACCGTGGTGCAGCCAAGCACCGTGCGGCATGCCGACTTTTTGTTGCAAGACGTCGACAAAGGCTGCGACATCGTGGTCAGTGACCTTCTCTCGCTCGGCAACTTCATGTACAAACGCTGCATCGACGGTTGGAGCGTTGGTGCGACATGCCAGGGCATGATCAGGCGATGCCCCTCCATTTTCCGCGAGTGCTTCGAGCACTGCGACTTCAACCTCGACCCAACGCTGCATGCGCGCCTCATCGGTGAAGATTGCCGCCATGTCCGGGAGTGAATACCTGTCGATCATGCGGGCACCTTTACGTCATCGCGCACGATGACAGCATCGCGCTCTGGCCCAGTGCCGATCATGCTGACCGGGATGCCGGTCTCGCGCTCGACGATTCGTACTAGTGCGCGTGCGCTCTCGGGGAGGTCTTCGAATCGCGAAACCCCACTCAGCGACGTTTTCCAACCTGAGAGTGACTCGTACATCGGTTCAATGTCGTCGAGCAATTCACTGCGATCGGGGTAACCAGTGAGTATCACGCCGTTCAACTTGTAGCCGATGCACACCTTCACTTCGTCGAACGTGTCGAGCACGTCGAGCTTCGTGAGCGCGATATCAGTGAGTGAGTTCACTCGCACGGCATGCTTCAACATGACTGTGTCAAGCCAGCCTGTGCGGCGACGGCGACCAGTAACCGTGCCAAACTCACGACCGATGTCAACCAACTTGTCACCCAGTTCATCGGTGAGCTCGGAAGGGAATGGACCAGAACCAACGCGCGTGGTGTACGCCTTCGCGATGCCGACGATGCGAGTCATGTCACGTGGACCGAGCCCTGTGCCAGCTGCTGCTCCCCCTGACGTCGGGTTCGACGAAGTAACGAACGGATAAGTGCCGTGATCAATGTCGAGGAAGGTTGCTTGCGCGCCCTCTAGCAAGATGCGCTTCTTCGCATCTTTGGCGTCGTGCAACACATTCACTGTGTCAGCAATGTAAGGAACCAACCGTGAACCGAGAGCCACAAACTGTGTGACAACTTCGTCGATGTCAATTGCCTCGCCCCCCAACATTGCAATTTCCTTCTGTGCAGCAATCGCACGCTCGCGCACCGACTTCTCAAACGACTGCGGATCAAGCACCGCACCCGCACGAATACCAACGCGACGAACTTTGTCGGCGTATGCCGGCCCGATTCCCTTCAGCGTTGTGCCGATCTTGCCGTCACCGCGACCTGACTCCATCGCTGCATCAATGGCTTGATGCCACGGGAAGATGAGGTGTGCCTGGCTCGAGACCTTCAAGCGGGCGCAACTTACGTCGCGACTCTCAAGCGAGTCGATTTCCTTGAACAGTGTCGGAAGGTCGACCACGACTCCGTTACCGATGACAGGAGTGACGGTGCCATACAACACACCACTTGGGATGAGCTGAAGGGCGTAACGCTCGCTTCCAACGACGACTGTGTGCCCCGCGTTGTGGCCGCCCTGATAGCGCACCACGAAGTCTTGCGAAGCCGAGAGAAGATCAATGACCTTGGCCTTGCCTTCATCACCCCACTGGGTACCGACGACTGTGGTGACGGGCATGAACGCTCCTCCTTCGGAACGTAAGTGAACTCTAGCGGCTTGTAGTTGTAAATCGGCTCAAGCACGACGGCACCGAACGGTAGGTTTCCCATCGGTGACAGCGGTTCTTCGACGCCAAGTGTGGTCAACACTCACTGAGGACCAGCGCGATGCGCTGTGTCGACGTGGTCTCGACGACATTTTCGACTCCGGACTTCATAATTCCATCACCACAATCATCGACGATGTCCGAGCTCGTGGCGACCAGGCGGTCTGCGACGCGCTCGCCACCCACGACGGCATCACACTGAAACCCAACCAACTGCGCGTAACCGGCGACGAGATCGACGCGGCAACGGTCGACTCTGCCACCGAACGTGCGCTTCGCGAGGCAATCGACAACGTGCGTCGCTTCAATGATGCTCTGCTCGCTCGCATGTCCGACTGGTCAATCGAGATCCAGCCCGGTCTCACTGCTGGTGAGAAGGTGACGCCCATCTCAAGTGCCGGCCTGTTCGTGCCAAGTGGCAAAGCAAGCTATCCATCGGTTGCGTATCAACTTGGCGTGCCCGCAGTTGTCGCCGGTGTTCCGAAAGTCGTCGTCATCGTTCCCCCTGTTCCCGGCGGAAACGGCGACGTGGACCCAGCCGTGCTTGTGGTGTGTCGACTGCTCGGGCTGCGCGATGTGTTTCGAGTCAACGGACCTGCTGGAATCGCCGCACTTGGTTTCGGAACAAACACCATTCCACGAGTGCGCAAAGTCGTCGGACCAGGAAGTCCTGCAGTGACGATTGCCCAAGTCGAGATGCAGCGCCATGGCCTCGCCACCATGATGCTGCTTGGACCCACTGAGAGTCTTGTCATTGCTGACAGCACTGCGCGTGCAGATCTCGTGGCAGCCGACTTGTTGATTGAAGCCGAACATGGCACCGACAGCACAGTTGTTCTCGTCACCGATTCAGCTTCACTCATCGATGATGTCGATACCCACCTTGCGCGACAACTTGCCGACTTACCGCCGGTGCGCGCGGCAGCAGCGCGTTCATCACTCGGCGACAATGGCGGTGCGGTGTTGGTCGACACTCTCGAGAATGCGGTTCAAGTTGCCAATCGCTTCGCTGCCGAACACCTTCAAGTTGCAGTTGATGCCTCACGTGTCGACAGTGTCGTCGGTGGCATCGTGAACGCCGGTGAAATTCTCATCGGTCAACACACGCCGTTTAGTGCTGCGAACTTCGTGATCGGTTGCCCGGCATCGTTGCCAACGAGCGGGTTTGCTCACGTCTCATCAGGAATCACTGTCGAGACCTTCATGAAGCGCACCGCCGTCGCTCGCGCAGATGAACGGGCGCTGCGTGATCTTGCACCATCAATCGAAGCATTGTCCGCACACGAAGGCTTCCCCGCACACGGCAACGCCGTTCGTCGACGACTCAGCTGAGTGTTATCGCCTCGACGGATGTGACGGCCAAAACGTCACCATCAACATCGACACGTACGGCACCATCTTCAGGCACTTTGCCTTCGAGGATCAATACTGCAGACGGGTCGGCTATTTCTTTCTGGATGAGTCGCTTCAATGGTCGCGCACCGAATGTGGGGTCATACCCCTGCTCTCCCAACCACACGCGAGCAGCCGGCGTGACTTGAAGTGCTATGCGACGGCTGGCCATACGGTCAATCAGGTGTTGAAGTTGAATCTCAACAATCGCGCCAAGGTCGTCTCTGGTGAGTGAACGGAAACGCACAATTTCATCAATTCGATTCACAAACTCGGGCCTGAAATAGTCGATGGGTTCACCCGGCAAGTTGCTGGTCATGATGAGCACAACATTGGTGAAGTCAACCGTGCGTCCTTGACCATCGGTGAGTCGTCCATCGTCGAGCACCTGTAGCAACACATTGAACACATCAGGGTGAGCCTTTTCGACTTCGTCGAGCAGCACCACGCTGTAGGGACGGCGGCGCACTGCTTCGGTGAGCTGGCCGCCTTCGTCATATCCGATGTACCCGGGGGGCGCGCCTATGAGTCGACTGACCGAGTACTTCTCCATGTATTCGGCCATGTCGATGCGCACCATGGCACGTTCGTCGTCGAACAAGAACTCTGCGAGTGCACGAGCAAGCTCTGTCTTGCCGACGCCGGTTGGCCCGAGGAACATGAACGAACCAATCGGACGATTCGGGTCGGACAAGCCTGCCCGACTGCGGCGAATGGCGTTGGCGACGGCGGCGACAGCATCGTCCTGGCCGATCACGCGCTGATGCAGAAGATCTTCGAGGTGCACCAGCTTGTGCATCTCACCTTCCATCAAGCGACTGACAGGAACGCCAGTCCACTTCGACACGACTTCGGCAATGTCTTCGGCATCGACTTCCTCTTTCAACATCCGTTTGCTGGTCTGCAACTGGTCGAGATGTGCCGTCGCATCGGAGATGCGCTTTTCGAGCTCGGGAATTCGACCGTAACGAATTTCGGCAGCCTTCTCCAGATCTTGCTCGCGTTCAACGGTTGTTCGCAGAGACTCGAGCTCTTCCTTGAGACTGCGGATGGCGGCAATTGCTTCGCGCTCAGCGTTCCAATGGCCTTTCATCTCTTCCACTTGAGACTGCAAACGGCTCAGCTCATCGTCGAGGTTTTCGAGCCGCTCTTTCGAGGCAGCATCGGTTTCCTTCTCTAGTGCGACCTTCTCGATCTCCAGTTGCAGGATGCGTCGCTGGACAACATCGATCTCTGTGGGAAGCGAATCAATTTCGATACGAAGTTTGCTCGCGGCTTCGTCGACCAAGTCGATGGCTTTGTCTGGCAAGAACCGATTTGTGAGGTAGCGATTCGACAGCACCGCAGCACTTACAAGTGCAGTGTCTTGAATGCGCACACCATGGTGAACTTCGTAGCGTTCCTTCAAACCACGCAGAATCGCGATCGTTGCCTCGACGGTGGGCTCACCCACATACACCTGCTGAAAACGGCGCTCGAGTGCAGGGTCTTTCTCCACGTACTTGCGATACTCATCGAGCGTCGTGGCGCCGATCATGCGAAGTTCACCTCGAGCGAGCATCGGCTTGATCATGTTTCCTGCATCCATCGCACCTTCAGCACCGCCCGCCCCGACAAGTGTGTGCAATTCGTCAACGAATGTGATGATCTCACCTTGAGCATCGGTGATTTCTTTCAGCACTGCCTTCAGGCGTTCCTCGAACTCACCGCGGTACTTTGCACCTGCCAGCATTGAGCCAAGGTCAAGGCTGACGAGGCGCTTTGTCTTCAAACCTTCGGGCACGTCGCCATCGGCGATGCGACGCGCAAGGCCTTCGACTATCGCTGTCTTCCCAACGCCCGGTTCACCAATGAGAACTGGGTTGTTCTTCGTGCGACGAGACAACACCTGAATGACGCGACGAATCTCTTCGTCGCGACCGATGACAGGGTCGATCTTTCCTTCTCGAGCACGTGCGGTGAGATCCACGCCGTATCGCTCAAGCGCTTGGAATTGTGTCTCGGGGTCTTGGCTTGTGACGCGATGTGAACCACGCACGTCTCGCAGTGCCTGCAGCAATTCCTCACTGCCAACTCCGACACGTTGATTCATTGCCAGAAGTAGGTGCTCAACAGACAAATAGTCGTCGTGCAAGTCCTTGCGAGCGGACTCTGCATTGGCAAACACGTTCGCCAACTCACGGTTCATGCGCGGCTCGTCACCACCGGTGGTGCGGGGCAACTTCTTGATTGCCTCGTCAGAACGCTCGCGCAACATGCCGGGTGCAATACCGAGTTTCGTGAGTACTGGTGTAACCACAGTTTCAGGTTGTGCCAATAGTGCAACCATCACGTGGTCAGGCGTGACTTCAGGGTTGCCCATCGAGCGGGCTGTGTCACCAGCAGCGGCAACTGCCTCTTGGGTCTTGGTTGTCCATTTTTTTGGATCGAGTGCCATTGGGAGTCTCCTTGAGGGGTCAGGAGTGTTGATCGAATATCGACGGTCGTTGACCGAACACAGCGATGGTCTGTCGCAACGGCACGAGGTCGCGCCGTACACGACGCTCTGCGTCGACGGTCGCTTCTTCGAATGCGCGGCGCAGATGTACGACTTCCTCGCGCAACCGTTCCACTTCGGCTTCTAGTGACATGACGTGGCGGATTCCCTCCAAGTTCATGCCCAGTTCTGCAAGCTCGGCGATACGACGAAGTCGAGAAATATCGGCATCGCTGTAGCGACGATTGCCTCCGGCAGTCCGTGCTGGGGACAAAAGGCCGCGCCGCTCGTAGATACGAAGTGTCTGCGGGTGGACGCCAGCCAACTGTGCCGCTACCGAGATGACATACACCGCTTGCTGTTCATGCCTCATGATTTGCCAGCCTTCTGCACGCGAGGATTGCGCAGCACGTCAGAGAGTTGGTCGATGATCTTTTGCTCATCGTCATTGAGCGACGTAGGAACGACAACGTCAACAGTGACGATGAGATCACCAGTTGCCTTGTCGGTGACGATTCCTTTGCCCTTCACGCGATGGCGTGAGCCAGGCTGAGTGCCGGGTTTCAGGCGAAGTCCCACGTCACCGCCATCGAGTGTTGGAACTGAAATGGTGGACCCGAGCGTCGCTTCAGTAAACGACACCGGCACGCGAAGAGTCAGATTCACTCCATCGCGACCGAACACCGAGTGTGGGGCCACGTTGCACTCGACAAACAAGTCTCCTGCTGGTCCTCCGTTACGACCTGGTGCACCGCGACCCTTCAACCGGATGCGCTGACCATCATTGACGCCAGCAGGAATTCGCACCTTCACTTCCCGTGGACGATGTTCAATCCCGGTACCACGACATGTAGAACACGCGTGTTCAATGATGACGCCACGACCGGCGCACGATGTACAGGGGTTGGACATCGCAAAGAATCCCTGGTTGTTCGCCACCGACCCACGACCAGCACACGCACCACAGGTCTTCGGAGAAGTACCAGGTCGTGCACCCGAACCATTGCACGAAGTGCATTGAGAATCGGCCGTGAGATGTAAGGACGTGGTGAGCCCGTGCGCCGCATCGATGAAGTCGAGCGTCAACTTTGCCTCGATGTCACCGCCGCGCTGCGGCCCGACACCTGCTCCGCTTCGCTTACCCCGACCGAACATCTGACCAAGCAGGTCACCAAGACCATCTCCGGTGTCGAAGTTGAACGTCTGACCACCAGGTCCAGCAAAGCCACCCATTGGACCCATGCGCCGAACCTCGTCGTATTCCTTGCGCCGAGTTTCATCGCCGACCACGTCGTACGCCGCTGAGATTTCTTTGAATCGTTCTTCTGCTTGAGCGTTGCCTGGATTCGCATCTGGATGGAACTCGCGTGCCAATCTTCGATACGCCTTGGTGATGTCCTTGTGTGACGTCGTTTGCGACACACCAAGAACCGCGTAGTAGTCCTTCTCGAACCACTCGCGTTGGGCAGCCATGACGACTAGCCCCTCACCTTGACCATCGCGGCACGAAGAACTTTGCCCTTCCAGCGATATCCGGTGCGCATCACTTCGAGCACGACCGGCTCTGATCCGTCGCCTGGTTCGCTTGCCACTGCCTCGGCGAGTGCAGGGTCAAACGTCTTGCCCAGCAAGTCGAGGGCTTCAAGACCTTGCTTCTGCAATGCACCGATGAGCGAGCTCCACACGGGCTCGACGCCTTCGACGCCATGCGAGAACGCGGCCTCACATGCATCGAGCACTGGCAACAATGCTTCCACGACTTTCCCGGTGGCACGGTCGACCTCGTCGGTCTGGGTGGAGGCCACACGCTTCTTGTAGTTCTCGAAGTCTGCCTGCAATCGCAAAGCTATGTCTTTGAATTCGTCTCGCTCGGAGAGCAGCTTGTCGATGTCGTGTTCTACGACCTCCGACGCATCCTCTGTGCTTGCGGGCATCGACTCATCAGTGTCGGTTGGCTCGTCGACCATTTCGGCATCCATCGTTTGCTACCGAATCACTTCTCGTCGACGATCTCAGCGTCGACGATTTCGTCATCGTTCACTTGACCAGCACCAGATGCAGACGTACCGGCGGCATTCGAGTCGCGAGCGGCTGCTTCATACAGCTTCTGACTGAATGCCTGGCTCGCTGACATGAGTTTCTCGGTTGCGGACTTGATTTCTTCGATGTCGGTTCCGGCGATTGCGGTCTTCAACTCTCCGAGTGGACCTTCGACGGCATCCTTCTCGTCAGCAGACACCTTGTCACCCTGCTCGCGCAGTACTTTTTCCGTCTGATACACGAGCGAGTCAGCGTTGTTACGCACTTCGGCTTCTTCACGACGACGACGATCTTCCTCCGCGTGTGC
>DCZD01000010.1:46428-47603 GCA_002331255.1 Acidimicrobiaceae bacterium UBA2093
GTGATGGTCATTGACTGTTCCTTGTTGGTTGCCCGGTCCTTTGCAGACACATGAACGATGCCGTTCGCATCGATGTCGAATGTGACTTCGATTTGCGGCACACCACGCGGTGCTGGTGGCAAGTCGACGAGCTGGAACTTGCCGAGCGTCTTGTTGTAACTGGCCATCTCGCGCTCACCCTGCAGCACATGAATTTCAACCGAAGGTTGATTGTCATCGGCCGTGGTGAACACTTCAGTGCGACGCGTAGGAATGGTCGTGTTGCGCTCGATGAGACGCGTCATGACACCTCCCTTTGTTTCGATACCAAGAGACAACGGTGTGACGTCGAGGAGCAACACGTCTTTCACGTCGCCCTTCAGCACGCCTGCCTGAATTGCGGCGCCGACGGCTACGACTTCGTCGGGGTTCACTGACTTGTTCGCTTCTTTGCCTGTCAGTGCCATGACGAGGTCTTGTACTGCCGGCATGCGAGTGGAACCGCCAACCAAGATGACGTGGTTGATCTGACCCTTGGTAAGACCAGCATCTTTGATGGCCTGTTCGAATGCCACACGACAACGCTCGATGAGGTCGGCGGTCATTTCTTGGAACTTCGCACGTGACAACGTCTCGTCGAGGTGCAACGGCCCTTCGGCTGTTGCGGTGATGAATGGAAGGTTGATCTGGGTCTGCTGCACTTGCGACAGTTCGATCTTGGCCTTCTCAGCAGCTTCCTTCAGACGCTGTGCTGCCATGCGGTCTTGAGCGAGATCGATGTTGTGAGCACCCTTGAACTGTTGCACCAACCAATCGATGATGCGCTGGTCCCAGTCGTCTCCACCGAGATGTGTGTCACCGTGTGTGCTCTTCACTTCGAACACGCCGTCACCAATTTCCAACACCGATACGTCGAAGGTTCCACCACCAAGGTCGAACACGAGAACGGTCTCGTCTTGCGACGCTTTGTCGAGCCCGTATGCAAGTGCTGCAGCGGTCGGCTCATTGATGATGCGCAGCACTTCAAGACCGGCGATCTGTCCGGCTTCCTTGGTTGCCGTGCGTTGCGCATCGTCAAAGTACGCCGGAACGGTGATAACCGCTTGGGTGACGGTGTCACCCAAGTACGCCTCTGCATCGCGCTTCAGCTTCATGAGTGTGCGTGCGCTGATTTCCTGCGGCGTGTAGTGCTTGCC
>DCZD01000019.1:0-150 GCA_002331255.1 Acidimicrobiaceae bacterium UBA2093
CCAACTAGCTGATAGGCCGCGAGATCCTCCCGAACCGAAATTCTTTCGTCATCGAATCATGCGATCCAATGACGGCATCCGGTATTAGCAGTCGTTTCCAACTGTTATCCCAGAGTTCGGGACAGATTTCTCACGTGTTCCTCACCCGTT
>DCZD01000019.1:438-7473 GCA_002331255.1 Acidimicrobiaceae bacterium UBA2093
ATCAAACTCTCCATCAAGAACTTCCCACTTACGTGGGGAGAGTTCTGGAAAGTCCGTGGCGACCAGGGGGAATAACCCTGTTTTGGTGTCGCCACTTTTCTGACTTTATTTACGTTGTGTGTGACTCGTGAAAGTCACGTTGCGGGTCGGATGGGAATCCGACCCTGAATTGACAAGCAGACAATGAGCCCCGAAGGACTCGTTCTGTCTGCCCGCACTGGCGTTCAGTCTTCTCTTCCGTTTTCAAGGAGCTTCGCTCTGGCACGTGCCCTTTGGAGGCTTGGTGCCGACCCACATTGGAACCGAGACACGCTCGAGCTCCTTTGGGGGCGAGTGGCAACTCTATCGGGACGGAATTCAGCCTTGCAACGCCGATTGCTGAGAACAATTGGCAATGTTTTCGGGGGTCAGGCAGTGACGTCGACGAGGTGGTAACTGGTCTTGCCTTTGCGCAACAGCAGCCATTGCCCATGCAAGAGAGGGATATCCACAAGGGAGGAGTCCTCACTCAATTGAGTGCCGTTTGCACGGAAACCCTTCTGTTGCAGGCCTCTACGGGCATCGCTGTTCGATGTTGCAAGACCTGTACCAACCAGTATCCCCACGACATCGGCTAGAGCCGTTCGGCTCTGCGTACTAGTGGACACTTCGTGGCTCACCATGGCAAGTGCCTCGCGTGATGCCGCCGTTGGGTCGCCACCGAACAAAACATCTGCCGCAGCACTCGCGGCAGTGGCCGCGTCAACTCCGTGGACCAGCGCTGTCATCTCGTCTGCGAGCGAGCGTTGTGCACTACGGCGACCGGGGTCTGCGCGATGAGCAAGGAGAGCTGAATTCACTTCATCAAGTGAACGCAACGAGAAGCGTGGAAGCAAAGTGTCGACATCGGCGTCGGATAACTGCATCCAGAACTGACGAAATTGATACGGCGAGGTGCGATTCGCATCGAGCCACACTGCTCCACTCGCAGTCTTTCCGAACTTCGTGCCGTCGCTCTTCGTGACGAGTGGCCACGTGATGCCAAAAGCGCTGCGACCAAGAGTCTTTCGCACGAGATCGATGCCTGCGGTGATATTTCCCCACTGATCACTTCCACCCATCTGGAGTTCAACATTGTGATGTTCGCACAAGTGACGGAAGTCGTTTGCTTGCAACAGCATGTAGCTGAACTCGGTGTAGGACAAACCATTCTCCGAGGTAAGTCGATTCTTCACTGACTCTTTCGCGAGCATCTGGTTGATGGTGATGTGCTTACCAACGTCACGCAGAAATGTGAGTGCACCCATACCAGCCATCCAGTCGGCATTGTCGACGAGTGTTGCTTTGTTCGGCCCATCGAAGTCAAGTAGCGACTCAAGTTGGACCTTGATTTTTGCGACATTTGACTTCAACGTGTCGACATCGAGAAGATTGCGTTCTTCGCTACGGCCTGATGGATCCCCGACCATTCCCGTGGCACCACCTGCGAGTGGGAAGACATGGTGACCGGCGAGCTGCAAGCGACGCAGTGTGACCTGACCAAGAAGGTGCCCCACATGCAAAGAATCTGCCGTCGGATCGAAACCGACATACACGCCGATCGGGCCCGAATCAAGACGCGCTTCAAGGCCT
This sequence comes from Acidimicrobiaceae bacterium UBA2093, assembly GCA_002331255.1. GTDB lineage: Bacteria > Actinomycetota > Acidimicrobiia > Acidimicrobiales > Ilumatobacteraceae > UBA2093. The sequence goes on from DCZD01000019.1 coordinate 2,050, forward strand.
AAAGCGTCGGTTGAATCGTGCACCAGCCCGCGGGCGCGAAGGTCTGCGAGTAGACCCTTCGTGGTTGTCGTCATGTCTCCATGATTACACGCGGTGCCTCTTCAGGGGCGACCTATTGTTAATGCATCGACATGTACGAGGGCCACGACGCAATCGATGCCGTGCACGATTCCCTGAAGCGACAGCAGGTTCAATGCGCTCAATTGGGCTCGTCGCTCTACGCAATCGCACTAGAGGCCCTATCTCAAGATTACGTACGTGGCGGTACCACTTTTGAGTTGTTGAACGGAGTGAGCGAGAAACCGGTTCACGATGCGTTGCCTCTTCGATTGCTCGGAGGCCTGCATGCCATTGCCCTGTCCGGCATTGACACAAGACTAAGCGGTCAGTTTCCCAGTACTGGCGGTGCTCCGACGAATGACCTAGCCGACATAGTTCTCACCGCACTTCAGGAACACAGAGAACATCTGTCAGCGTCTGTGCGGCGCAATGTGCAAACAAATGAAGTCGGCCGTTCGATCGTTGCCCTTTCAATTGCTCGCTGGTTGCCTACCATCGGGGCGCAAACGTGTCGCTGGTTCGAAGTCGGCGCAAGCGCAGGGTTGAACCTGAACTTCCCACGATTCCATGCATCAACCGGCGTCACCGCGATGGGCGACGAAACAAGCAGTGTTTCATTTGGTCCGGATTGGTTCGACTCGTCACCGCCACACGGACAGTCAGCGATCTGCGTCGACCTCAGAGGCTGCGATCCCTTCCCTATCGATGTGAGTCGACCATCAGAGCGTCTGCGGCTCCTCAGTTTCGTTTGGCCGGATCAGTCGGCACGTCTCGACAGACTCCGTCGCGCGATTGATATCGCCCTTGAATATCCGCCTCGAGTTGATCGAGCAGAGGCCGGACCTTGGCTTGCATCCTTCGATGCTTCTCCGCGACACGATGGCGAAGCAACTGTCGTCTACCACTCGATTGTGTGGCAGTACCTGTCCCCAGACAATCGACAATCACTCATTCGCTCGCTCGAGCACCTCGCTTCCAAGTCGACACCACGTCGTCCAGTTGTGTGGGCCCGCATGGAGCCAGCGGGTGACATGGCAGACATACGTGTCAATATTTGGACTGGCGACATGACACCGGTACAGCTTGAACTCGGTCGAGTGGGCTATCACGGCCCGACACTGCGTTGGTCGCCGCGTCGATTGCACCCCTCAGATGCCTGACGGCTCCCTCATCCTCTTCGACGGAGACGGCTCAATTCGTCACGGAACCTCGTTGTTTGGTCTGCGCTAACGGATGGTCCCGCACCACCACGACTTCGACGACGTCTGATTGCTGAACCAGGCGCGATCAACTGAGCAGCTTCGTCTCCGAGATCAGCGTGCTGCGACACCACTTCAGCGAGGGGATTACCCGTATTGATGGCTGACCGGACAACCTCTCCCACGATTGCATGTGCACGCCGAAACGGCACTCCACGTTCAACGAGCCACTCAGCAAGATCGGTAGCGGCCAATGAGTCCGCGTTGCCGGCGTGCACCATCACGTCGGTTTTGAAGGTGGCAGATGAAACCATGCCCGCGAGCGCGATGAGAGCGCGACGAACCTGATCGACGGAGTCGAACAACGGCTCTTTGTCTTCCTGAAGGTCGCGGTTGTACGCCAACGGCAGTCCCTTCAGCGTCGTGAGAAGTCCAGTCAGATTGCCAATGAGTCGCCCTGCTTTACCGCGGGCAAGTTCTGCGATGTCGGCGTTCTTTTTCTGTGGCAACATCGATGAACCGGTGGCATAGGCGTCGTCGAGAATGGCGAACCCGAATTCCTCACTGGTCCACAGAACCCATTCCTCACCGATACGTGAGAGATGTACTCCGAGCAGCGCAATGTGCGCGAGTATCTCTGCAACAAAGTCTCGATCGGACACCGCGTCAAGGGAGTTGTCGAAGGCCTTCGCGAATCCGAGCAAATCTGCGCTGCGTTGAGGATCGATGGGCAATGAACTCCCTGCCAACGCACCGGCACCGAGCGGACTCACATCGAGGCGAGCAAGCGCGTCGAATAGCCGATCAGCATCGCGCATAAGAGCCCAGCCATGTGCTCGAAGGTGGTGCGAGAGGAGCACGGGTTGCGCTCGTTGGAGATGCGTGTAACCCGGCAGATACACGGGATCCTTCGCGGCGTCCGCTTCTGAGGCTCGCGCATGAAGTACGTCAACGAGGCTGAGCACATTATCGATGACGACGCGGATCTCGCGCTTGCACCACAGTCTCAAGGCTGTGGCCACCTGATCGTTGCGGCTGCGGCCCGTGTGCAGGCGCGCCCCTGCATCACCCGCAATCTGGGTGACCCGTCGTTCAATTGCCGTGTGGATGTCCTCGTCTGAGGCGACGAACTCGAAATGGCCCGATGACATCTCGTCATGCACCTGCGTTAGCGCCACATCAATTGCACCAACTGTCGCCCCGTCGAGAATTCCAGATACGCCCAGCATTGCTACGTGCGCACGCGAGCCGGTGATGTCATCAGCCCAGAGTCTCTTATCGAACGGAAGACTGACCGTGAACGCCATCAGTTCTTCAGAAGGTCCAGTTGCAAATCGTCCGTGCCACAGCGCCTTTCCAGCCGCCACTGAATCATCATTCTCAGACACGGGCAACCTTGCCTTTCTTCACATCCAAGCCAGCAAGCTGACGCAATTTCGATGCAAGACCCTTACCACCAGCTTGCTCTGACGCGACGCAGATGATCGTGTCGTCACCAGCGACGGTGCCGAGTAACTGTTCGAGACCACTTCGGTCAAGTGCGGATGCGACGACGTGGGCGCAACCCGGCGGAGTGCGAACAACCACGAGGGTGCCACTTGCAACTACATCGGCGACCCACTCGCCCATGACACGACGCAGATGGTCTGTCGGAGCGAGTCGTGCTGGTTCGAACTCAGGAATCGCATAGACCGTCTCACCGCCGGTCACGCGCACCTTTACTGCTCCCAACTCTTCAAGATCACGAGAGATGGTCGCCTGCGTCGCCTCGATTTTGTTTCGCTTCAGCAACGTTTGCAATTCTGGCTGGCTCGACACCTGATGTTTCGCGATCAACTTGGTGATGAGCTGTTGGCGTTGGATTTTTCCACTCATCTCACTTCCCTCCTTTGACTACAAATGCAAACACTGCTCGCGCTGCATGCATGCGGTTGTGACCCTGTTCGATGACGAGGCTTCGAGGCCCATCAAAGACTTCCGCTGTCACCTCTTCACCGCGGTGCGCAGGCATACAGTGCATGAACTTGGCTGTCCTTGCCGCTTGAGCCATGAGCTCCTCGGTGACGCTGTACGGAGCGAACACCGCTCGTCGGGCATCTGTATCACCCTCTTGACCCATCGACACCCAGGTGTCGGTGTGGACGACATCGGCCCCTGACACTGCACTTACAGGGTTGACGGCATGGCTTGCATCCCCACCCAGCGCTGCGAGTCGAGACAACTCTTGTTTCGATGGAGCGAAGCCTTCCGGACACCCATAAGCAACAGTGCCACCAAGTAAACACACAGCTTCACCTAGAGAACGTGCGACATTGTTGTAATCACCCACCCATGCAACACGAAGCGACGACACTGGTCCGACATGCTGATGCATGGTCAACACGTCAGCACAAGCCTGAAGCGGATGCGAATGGTCGCTGAGCAGGTTGACGATGGGGGCTGTGGACACAGCCGCCAGTCGTTCGAGAGTCGAATGACTGAACACCCGCACCGCGATGATTGCGTGGTAGCCAGCGAGGATGCGACCGATGTCTTCGACAGTTTCGCGCACATCGAAGCCGATCTCTTCACCGCGGGTGTACACGGGATGACCACCAAGCTGCACGACAGCCATCTCTGATGAATGACGAGTGCGGTTTGAGGGCTTCTCGAAGACAAGGGCGACTCCTTTTCCCTCCAGCGGACGTCCAACATCAGATATCGAACGGTTCGCCGATTCAATGACGGCGTCGAGCTCTGCAGACGTCAGGTCGGCGATATCAAGAAAGTGCCTCGTCATGAAGCGCCTCCGTTCTTGTCATGGGTGGCAACCTTGGCCAAAGTTGCCTTCAATATCTGGCATGCCTCTGCTACCTCTCGTCGACTGACGGTCAGTGGTGGCGCAAGGCGAATGGTGTCGGCGTTCACCGCATTCGTTACGAGGCCGGCTTCAAGCAATTGTGCGTACACACGTTTCGAATCAAGGCCGTCTGAAAGCACCAGTCCGAGCAACAGCCCCTGGCCTCTGATGTGATCTACATACTCGCAATCAGCAAGCTCCGATCGAATCCACCCCTCGGCCTCGCGCGCGCGTGATGGCGCATCAATGGCCATCATCTCAGTGATGACCGCGATGACCGCCGCAGTTGCGATTGCAGTTCCGCTGTACGTGGATCCATGGTCGCCCGGCGAAAAAACGGCGGCGACGTCGCGACGCGCCCAAAGAGCGCCGATCGGCACTCCATTTCCAAGCGCCTTTGCGAACATCACTACGTCAGGGCTGATACCCGCATGCTCGAAACCGAACCAATGTCCTGTGCGTGCGAAACCTGTCTGCACTTCGTCCACCATGAACAAGAGGCCGCGTTCCCTGCACACAGTTGCGACTTCTTCGAGATAGCCCTTTGGTGGGGGCACGACGCCACCCTCGCCCTGAATGGGCTCAAGCAGGACGGCTGCCACACTCGGGTCGATTGCCGAAATGAGAGATTCAATGTCGCCATATGGCACATGTCGGAAGCCCTCTGGCATCGGCTGGAACGGCTCGTGCTTCGCAGGCTGCCCCGTCGCAGCTAGTGCACCGAGCGTACGTCCATGGAAGCTTCCGAGCGCCGACACCACGACGTGGCGACCACGTCCGCCGAATTTGCGAGCCAACTTGATTGCTGCCTCGTTTGCTTCGGCACCGGAATTGCAGAAGAACACTTGACCATCCCCTGCACCAGCAACACGCATCAACCCGTTGATCAACATCGCTGCCTCAGTCGCGATGGGATTCGAGAAGAAATTGCTGACATGGAGAAGTGTCTCCGCCTGATGAGACAACGCCCGAGCAACAGCCTTATTGGAGTGTCCCAATGATGTGACCGCGATTCCGCACAGGAAGTCGAGGTAACGCTTTCCGTTGACGTCCCACAGCTCTGTTCCTTGACCGCGCACGAACATCACCGCCGGAGGAGCAAAAACCGGCATGAACGGACACCAGTCCTGTCCCGCCAACAATTCATTGGCCGTCGTCGACGACAAAAATTCATGCTGCGCCATTTCAGTGACCCTTACCTGACTTCAACTCAACAGAGTTCTGCATGCCGTCGGGAGTGATCATCGTTCCCACGCCCTCGTCGGTGAATAGCTCGAGAAGCAACACGTGCGGAATTCTGCCGTCGAGGATGTGCGCACGCTTCAC
>DCZD01000019.1:7747-14219 GCA_002331255.1 Acidimicrobiaceae bacterium UBA2093
ACGTTGATCCGCTGAATGAGTGATGCAGCGTCATCAACTTTCGAGCGCAAGCCCTCAATATCGGTGAGATAGACGATCTTCTCCGCACCCAATGCTTCAGCGATGGCTCCGGCAACCGTGTCGGCGTTGATGTTCAACGCATCTCCATTGGAGTCTGCCCCGATGGTTGAGATGACCGGCACGAAGCCTTCATCGAGAAGTCCTTGAACAACCGCTGGGTTGATGCGGTCGATGTCTCCGACCCTTCCTAACTTCGGATCACGTTGCACAGCTCTGATAAGGCCCGCGTCGCCACCTGCAACACCAACAGCGATATTCCCGAATGTGTTGATGGCCGCGACGATTTGTGGATTCACCTGTCCGCTCAGAACCATCTGGACGACCTTCATAGTCTCATCATCAGTGACACGCAGACCACCGTGGAATTCGCTCTTCAGACCGAGCCGATCGAGCAGAGAGTTGATCTGCGGCCCGCCGCCGTGCACGACAACTGGCTTGATGCCAACAGAGTGCATGAGAACGATGTCCTGGGCAAACAGACTGAGAGCATCGTCTTCCGAAGATCCAGCAAGGGCATTCCCGCCGTACTTCACGACGACGGTACGACCAGAGAACCGACGTATGTAGGGCAGTGCTTCGACGAGGATGCGAGCAGCATCGATTGACGACTGTCGAGTGCTCATGGGTACACCCCAACTCGTGACAGACCAAGCGTCTCATCCCACGACATCGCGGCGTTCAGAGCCTGCACTGCTCCCCCCGACGCACCCTTGGCGATGTTGTCTAGAGCAGCGATGACCATCACGTACCCGGTCCGAACGTCATACCGTGCTGTTAAGTGGACAGCGTTCGTCCCGAGAGTTGCCTTCGTACTTGGACTCGTCGGTCGCACAACGACGAAGGGTTCACTTGCATAACTGCGTGCAAGTGCGGCCAACAAAGCAGCCGTTGACACGTCGCCTGCAGGACGTGCATAACATGTGGCCAAAATTCCACGGTTCATGGGTGCGAGATGTGGGGTGAACAAAACCTGAGCCCCCGTCACTTGTTCAATCTCGGGAGTGTGGCGATGGTCGAGCAATCCATATGCCGTGAAGTCCTCGTTGACCGTTGCAAAGTGCGACGTGTGCTTTAGCGCACGCCCAGCACCACTCACACCCGATGCAGCATCGACGATGACACCCTTTGGCTCGATGAGACCACCGCTCACGAGTGGTGTCAGTGCGAGACTCGCTGCTGTCACATAACACCCAGGAGTCGCAATGAGGCGCGCCCCGCGCAAGTCTTCGCGGTACAACTCGGGCAGGCCGTAGATTGCTTCGGCTAGCAATTCTTTCTGATGGTGCTCAAACCCGTACCAAGTTGGATACAGACTTGCATCTTTCAGACGAAAAGCAGCTGAAAGGTCGATGACGTGACCCACTCGTCCGACAAGTGACGGTGCGACATCGAGCGAGGCTTCGTGCGGCAGCCCGAGGAACACGACATCGAGTCCTTCAACCTTTTTCTGGTCAAACTCATCGAAGACCAAATTTGGGTATTCGGCCGCCAACGAGGGATACAGATTCGCAGCGAGACTGCCCGCTTGGCTGTCTCCTGTCGCATACACCACATCAAGGCGTGGATGCTGCGCGCAGAGGCGCAGCAGTTCGGCACCGGTGTAACCCGATGCTCCGAGAATCCCAACTTTGAGTACTGACAAATCCTTCACAGATGTATTACCATACAGACCAATGCATAACTATGCAAGCACCCCTGGGCTAGACGGAAAGTTGCTAGTGGCACGCCCCGACCTCGACGACCCGAACTTCATCCGAGCCTGCGTGTATGTGCTGGCCCACAACGATGAGGGTGCACTCGGCGTGATTCTTAATCGCCCGCTCCCATCGCCTTCTCCACACTATGGACCCACCATCGAGGATGCTGCTGTCCTCCATGACGTTCTAAGGGGATGGATCGATTCCTCCGTACCTCCCGCGGCTCTCTTTGAGGGCGGGCCGGTGGAACCCCACGGCGTGTTTGGTCTTCTCGAAGACGACTCATCGCCCCATGGCATCAGATCAATTGACATCGACGAAGATTCCAGCGATGGTCCAGGTCGGTGGCGTTTCTTTCGTGGCTACTCGGGTTGGGGGCCAGATCAACTCGACGACGAGATCCGGCGCGATGGTTGGTTCGTGCTTGATGCATTCACAGACGACGTGTACACACGCGAGCCACTTCACCTTTGGCGAACTGTGCTCGCACGGCAAGTCGGAGAAGTTGCCTCACTTGCACACTTTCCAGACGACCCAAACTTGAACTGAAGCTCAGCGAAGAGATGCTCCGGATTTCTTGGCCGCTGCAATGCATTTATCCCTGATCTCTCCAATTTCCGAGTCAGTGAGCGTTCCACCCTGCTTTTGAAGTCGCAGTCGAAAAGCCAGGCTGCGACTACCGTCGTCGACGCCCGCCCCTCGATACACATCGAATAGTTCGATAAAAACGAGGTTCGCGCCGGCGGCTTGTCGCAACGCCCGCTGGAGTGTCGTAGCGGGAGCCTCTTCTGACATTGTGAAGGCGAGATCGATGTCGCTCGATGGGAACCGATTGATGTCGCGAGCTTGTACTGGCTTCGGAGTCTCTCGAAGAAGTATCGACAGGTCGACTTCCAGACACGCCACGCGGCCATCAATTCCCAGATTGGCAAGCACGACTGGCGACACCTCCCCCACGGCACCGATCTGCTGTTTTCCACGTGCAATGGTCGCTGAACGAGTCGGATGAAAGCCATCGGGAATTCGTGATTGGTCGAGTTGCGCTCCGACCGCGAGACATTCACACAATGCGTTCCACTGGCGAAGTGCCGTGTCGAGATCGGCATCAGCCACGACGATGCAGAGTTGTTCGTACTCACCAGGAAGTGGTTGGTCAACTTTGTCATCACTCGGTGGGTAGACATGGCCGATTTCCCAGAGTGCAACGCGAGGTGCTCGATGAGAGCGGTTAAATGCCAATGCACTCAGAAGTCCCGGCCGCAGCGATGTGCGAAGTATGGACTCTTCAGCCACAAGAGGGTTGGCGAGCTGCAAGACATCATCTTCGATCAAACCCACCGACCTGAGATCACCTGGGGCTAGAAATGGTGACGGCATCGCCTCGTCAAGACCTAGTGCAACCATGAGACGACGCACCGCACGTCGACGCTGCTGCACCAACGAGAGTCGTCCGTGGACTGTTGACGATGGCACGGACTTGCCCAGCGCGTCGTAGCCATAGTGACGTGCAATCTCTTCGATGATGTCGATCTCTTCTTCGCAATCGGGTCGGAACGTCGGAGTGACTACTTCGAATTCTTCACCTGCGGCTGTCACGTTGAAACCGATTGGTTTCAACAGTTCGATGACGTCATTAACGCTGAGATCGATTCCGAGTGTTCGTTTGATCTGGTGACGACGAACCGTCACACGACGGGCAGACGGACATGTGGCGTCACGTGCGATGGTCATTCCCTCATGTAGAGCTAGATCAGGACAGGTCTCGGAAAGAATCGTGGCGAAACGATCAGCGGCAATCACCACACCTTCGGGGTCTACTCCACGCTCGAATCGCGTCGAGGCCTCGCTACGCAGACCATGGCGGTTAACCGTGAAACGAATGGAGTCTGGCTCGAACCACGCCATCTCAAGCGACACGGTGGACGTCGTCCCGACAACTTCTGATTCAAGCCCGCCCATGATGCCTCCGAGACCCACGGGAGTTCCGTCGGCTGCATTGACGATGACAAGGTCCTCGTCGGTCAGCACACGGTCGACTCCGTCGAGAGTTCGTAGCACTTCTCCTGTGCGGGCGCGACGCACATCGAACGAAGACACCGATGCATAGTCGTATGCGTGATTCGGTTGGTTGAGCTCAAGCATCACCAAGTTCGAGGCATCAACGACATTATTGATGCTTCGCATTCCAAGGTGTGCGAGGCGCGACTGCACCCAATTCGGGGAGGAAGTGACAACCACGCCCGACAACACCGTCGCAGAAAACATTGGACAACGTGATGGATCAGACAGAGTCACCGGGATTGAACGTGCGTCACCATGCTTCACGCTTGAGAGACGTGGGCCGCGGTATGCCACGTGGAAATGCGCCGCAAGGTCGCGCGCAACACCTGCATGACCCCAACATTCTGGTCGATTGCGAGTGAGATCGAGGTCGAACACGACGTCGTGCTCTATCCCGAGCACGACAAATGGGTCGACACCAAGAGGTGAATTCGGAGGAAGAATGAGCAACCCGCTCGATTCGGTACTGATACCTAGTTCAATCGGCGAACACAGCATTCCTTCCGAATCGATTCCGAGAATTCCACGACGAGCGATGCCCCGACCGTCTGGCATGGTCGTACCGATGGTGGCAAGCGGCACGACGTCTCCAGCACCCATGTTTGTAGCCCCACACCAGACATGCATTTCGCGGCCATCGCCGGTATCGACGAAGCAACGAGTCACCTTGTCAGCGTCGGGATGACGCTCGGTACGCACGATGCGAGCCGTTACGACACCCGGCACTGGGATACCGACTTCCTCGATGCTTTCGACCGCCATACCGAGCGAGTTGAGAGCGGTCGCTACCAAGTCTGCATCATTGGGCAAGTCAGCGAATTCACGAAGGATTGAGAGGAGAACTCTCACGGAAACTGCTCCAAGAAGCGGACATCATTTGAGTACATGTCTCGCAGGTCAGCGACTCCGTGACGCTCCTTCGCCATGCGATCGATGCCGAAACCGAAGGCAAAACCACTCCACTCGTCTGGGTCGAGCCCGCCCGCCCTGATGACACGCGGGTGCATCATGCCGCAGCCACCCAGTTCAATCCATGAACCGTCAGGGCGACGGATATCGAACTCAGCACTTGGTTCAGTGAATGGGAAATAAGACGGCCGAAGTCGTGACGTGAACTCTGATCCGAAGAATGCTTTGGTGAACGCCTCAATGGTGCCAGCGAGGTCAGCAAAAGTGATGTTCCGATCGATGACCATGCCTTCAATTTGATGAAAGACAGGCATGTGAGTGGCATCTGGGGTGTCGCGTCTGAAAACTCGTCCGGGCATGATCGCGTAAATCGGTGGCGGCCACTCTTGCATGACCCGAATTTGCACAGGTGACGTGTGAGTACGAAGAAGCACACTGCCCTGAGGATCTTGGTCGACGAACAGGGTGTCCCACATGCTTCGGGCTGGATGGGAAGGCGGCATGTTGAGCGCTTCGAAGTTGTAAAAATCACTCTCGACCTCGGGACCCTCGGCGATCTGGAATCCGAGGCCGATGAACACATCTTCGAGGCGTTCAGTTGCCTGAGTGACGAGATGCGTACGACCCAGCCTGGCGGCTACATCGGTCTTCAGCGCTCGTTCGGTGACATCGACCCTGTCACGCTCGATCACTCGATGCAGCTCCGACGCCGAGAGCTCGGCGATTCGTGTGTCAGCAGCCTCGGCGAGTCGCGTCGAAGCCGCATTGATAGAAGCTCCTACCTCTTTGCGCTCCTCGATGTCTGCAATGGAGCCGAGCGATGATTTCAACAACCCAAGGGAACCTCTTTTGCCAGTCACTTGGGACACAATTGACCGCACGTCTTCGGGAGAGCTAGCTGCACCAAGAGCCTCAAGAGCCCGACTCAGCGCTGCGGAAATTTCGCCTGACTGGGTACCCATGCCGACTTGACGCTACTCGCCTGCTTGCCGGTGTCGTGAGACCATTTCCGATCGACACCTCGCGACGTGCATGCACAACACTGTCGCAGCCATGGCCACGTTCAGGCTTTCAGAGCGACCAACGTGAGGCACGGTCACCCATTCAGTGATGGGAGCTGAAGGCGACACTCCGTGAGCTTCATTGCCAAAGACCAGTGCAAGCGAGCCGTCCATATCGACGTCGTACAGAGAAGTCGTCTTGATTGACCCGACCCCCTCATGAGACGTGGTACCCAGTACTCGACTGGCCACTTCAGTGACCTGTGACCACGCCGCCCCGACAACGACTGGCACATGGAACAATGCCCCAGCAGATGCACGCACGACTTTTGGCGAATATGGGTCGACGCAATCGTTGACCAGGATTACTCGCACACAACCTGAGGCCTCAGCGCTTCTGATGATCGTGCCCATGTTTCCGGGATCAGAAACAGCATCAAGAACGATGCTCCAGCCTTCCCCGGAATCGGCCGCATGCAACGTTGAAGGCGACATCCACTCATGCATCTCGACGACAGCCATGACGCCTTGGGGCGACACAGTGTCACTGATGGAATCGAATGTCTTGGAATCAAGGGTGCCGCACTCAACACGCCCATTCAGTGGGTCGTCGACGCCGTCGCGCACGTAGATCTCGAGCACGTTCCAGCCCGCATCGAACGCGTCACAGACAAGGCCTGCTCCTTCGACGACAAAACGTCCTGCGTCATAACGCGAACTGCGGCGCCCAATGAGGCGCCGCAG
>DCZD01000018.1:0-4249 GCA_002331255.1 Acidimicrobiaceae bacterium UBA2093
CGCGCGGCTGGAACGCTCGGCAAGGGTTCCATCTTGTCCATCGAAGACAAGAGCTGACACATCCTCGCCACGAGCGCGGCTCGCGATGCAAGCGTTGACACGACGATGCATTCATGGGTGGTGTGAGCGCCCTCACCCACTGCACCCATTCCGTCGAGCGTGTGGACACCTGCCTGTGCGGTGAAATTTCCATCTGACCCACCGCCGACCGCGACACCTTCGACGTGCATACCCAGTTCCGAAGCAGCAGACGTCAAGATCGAGAACATCGCACGCGAAGACGATTCGTGCATTGGAGGTCGATTGATACCACCGCGTACGGCGACCGTTGCGCCGACGACCGACGTGGCGAGCGAGGCCATCGCCGATTCGACACGTTCTTTCTCGCCTGGTTCGACGACACGCACATCGACGGTGCAGATGGCTTCGTCGGGCACGACATTGTCGGCCGTACCAGCCCGTGCCATTGTCGGCGTCACAGTTGTTCCCTTCGAAGCGTCTGCGATAGCTGCAATGGCCGGCACGATTCCAGACAGTGCCATCAACGCATTCACGCCCTTCTCTGGCTCTAGCCCCGCGTGAGCCGCCTTGCCCGTGACGACGACTTCGAATGTGCCAGTTCCTTTTCGCGCGATCTTTGCGGCACCACCGTCGGCACTTGGCTCAAGCACAATGACCGACCCAGCAGCCCGAGCGCGCTCGACGATGAGGTCACGCGATGCATGTGACCCGACTTCTTCGTCAGCAGTGATGAGAATCTCGATGTGCGAGCGATCAGCGATCTTTGACACTGCGTGAAGTGCCTGCACAATTCCGGCCTTCATGTCAAAGATGCCGGGACCAGATGCTGTGTCCCCTTCGACAGTGAACGGTCGAGCCGCAGTGGAGCCCACCGGATGCACGGTGTCGTGATGGCCGACGATGAGGACACGCGGCTCACCCCCGCCGCTCCAATGCACATGTGGCCCAGCAACTGATTCAACAATGCGCGGTGCCGAGCCGAGAAGTCGTGACATGAGCGCGGACAACTGTTCGGCTGAGCGAGCAAGGCGCACGAGATCACGCGAGGGTGACTCACACATCACGAGCTGTTCGATGTCGCCGAGCATGTCGGTCGACGAGAAATCTGCTGCCGTGATGTTGTCGGTCATAGATGACCTGAAGCAACCGCAGCACGGGTGAGCAGAGACGCAAGTTCGTCCACGCCTTTCGACACCGCAGTTGATGAAGCGCGCACACTCTCTGCTAACTGTGTCGCTCCGACGTGCTCGAGCATGTCAGGCAGTCGATGACGAACTCTTGACACGGTCCAGTCGAGTGGATCACCCTCGGCGACATTGTCGAAACGCACCACGATGTTTCGCCCTTCGGCGGCGCGGATGTAGTGATAGTGCGGCTCGTTGTCGAAACAATCGAATCGCAGGTACTCGACCCGATCGTCACTGCCGAGCACATGCAAGCTGGCTCCGCCATCGAGGATGTTGTAATCGTGGTTGATGCCATCTGACCGGCCCTGGACCGCTTCGTTCTTGATGATCGCGTCACGTGTGAGGTTCCGGGCCTCGACCACGAACGTCACGGGACCTGCGCCGACCTCGACAGAGTTCGACCAGACGATGGCAATCGGCATGACCGTGTATTCGCGACCGAGCATGTACGCCTCGACCCCACTCGGCTGGCGCCCGTCACTGGCGCTTGTTCCCATATTCGACATGCCTCGAGAGTACTCGCAGGTGTTGCCCGCCGGATGGGGCACTACTACGGTTATCGGGGGACATACGAGTGGTGCTCGCCGGGTCGTTCGGGTTGGGGTGCCACTCACAAGGGGGAATCATGAGCGAGGAACGCCTCATCGTCATCTCGGCAGACGGTCATGCCGGAGGCGACATTCATGACTATCGGCCGTATCTCGCAAGCAAGTGGCACGACGACTTCGATGCGTGGGCGAAAGATTTCGTCAATCCACATGAAGACTTGATCGGCGACCTCGGCAAGCGCAACTGGGATTCTGACCGTCGAATGCGTGACCTTGAAGCAGACGGCCAAGCAGCCGAAGTCATCTTCCCAAACACCGTCCCGCCGTTCTATCCGAACTCGACACTCACCGCTCAGCCGCCAACGATGACACGCGAAGACCAATTGCGACGTTGGGCGGGCCTGCAAGCGCACAATCGTTGGCTTAAGGATTTCTGCAACGCATACCCTGGTCGTCGTGCAGGCATCGCCCAGATCAACTTGCACAACATCGAAGAATCCGTGAAAGAGATTCGTTGGGCGAAAGAGAATGGTCTCACCGGTGGCATCGTGCTTCCAGGTACGCCGCCGGGTGGCGACTTACCGCAACTTCACGAGCAGTATTACGAACCACTCTGGCAAGTGTGCGAGGAGTTGTCGATGCCGGTGAACCACCACACCGGTTCAGCAGCACCACCGATGGGTCCAGAGCCGGTCGATGCGATCATGTTCTTGCTCGAAGTGTCGTGGTATGCACACCGTGCCTTCTACCAACTCATTCTTGCCGGCGCATTTGAACGTCACCCGAACTTGCAACTGGTGTTCACCGAACAAGGCACCGGATGGGTGCCGCAAGAGTTGATGCGGCTCGACTACATGTTTGACCGCATGAGCCAACCGAACGGTTCGCAAGAATCTCGCTGGGGCGAAGAAGTCATGGGTGACTTGACGTTGAAGCCCAGCGAATACTTTCAGCGCCAGTGTCACATTGGTGCGAGCTTCATCCGTCCGATGGAAGTCGGTATGCGCCACATGGTTGGTGTCGATCGCATCATGTGGGGCAGTGATTATCCGCACAAAGAAGCAAGTACTCCGTACTCCCGTGAGGCCATCTCACTGAGCTTCGCCGGCGTGCCGCTTGAAGAGACAAAGTTGATGTTGTCTGGGAACGCCGCTCGTCTTTACGGCTTCGACCTCGCCTTCCTGAAACCAATTGCTGACCGCATCGGACCTCGCGCTGCCGACATCTTCGCTGGACTGCCACCACGTGTGGCACCAAAGGACGCCGACAAGTGCCCGGCATTTATCGGCTACGAGTTCGCAGCCTGACAGTCAACGAACGACACTGAGACTCACAACCGAGCGCTCACCGACCACACCATCGAGCAAAGGAACACAACATGGCAAAGACAACACTCACTGCGGCAGATTTCGCAGACAACGATCCGTACCTGATCATCGCGGCAGACAGCCATGCCGGCCTGCCGACAGCTCAGTACCGGCCATACCTCGAGCAAAAGTACATTCCCCAATTCGAAGACTTCCTGAAAGAACAACAAGAACTCATCGAAGCATCGACCCGTCTGGGAGTGCGCGACGAGAAGTTTGCGAAGAGTTGGTATGAAGAGCATGACGACGAACTTGCCGGTGGCTGGGACGCCATTCGTCGCGACCAAACTCTCGACGCAGACGGTGTAGCCGGCGAAGTTGTCTACCCCGATGCAGACGCTGTCGAGTCGCGCACTGCAGTTCCCTTTGGTGCTGGCCTTGGATTATCTGGCGATCTTGACCCAGAGCTCGGACTTGCCGGTGCGAAGGCGCACAACCGTTGGCTTGCCGACTTGTGTTCAGTCAGCCCTGAGCGTCGTTGTGGTGCGGCGCTCGTTCCGATTACCGGGAAAGTTGAAGACGCGCTCGCCGAGATCACGTGGGCAAAAGAACACGGTCTTGGCGCAATCATGATTCCGGCCCGTTGGTGCAATCAGACGCCGTATCACGATCGTCGATACGACCCGATCTGGGCGATGTGCCAGGAATACGACATGCCGATCGTGACTCACTCTGGCTCTGCGCCGCGCGAAGAGTACGGCGACCACCTTGGCATCTACGTGAGTGAAGTCACTTGGTGGCCAGCACGACCAATGTGGTTCATGTTGTGGTCAGGCGTGTTCGAGCGTTACCCAGGTCTCAAGTTCTGCGCGACAGAAGGTGGCTGCTGGTGGTTGCCGCAGTTGTTGTGGTTCTGGGATCGTCTCTGGATGGGCCAGAAAGGCTCGGAGAAACTCGGCTCAGGCGCTTTCAAGGGCAAGGTCGAGATGTTGCCGAGCGAATACATTGACCGCAACTGCTTCACAGGACTTGCCAATGTGAAGCGACGCGAGCTCGGCCAACGTTACGAAATCGGCATTCAGAACATGCTGTGGGGCACCGACTTCCCGCACCCCGAAGGCACGTGGCCACGCACGAATGACTGGCTGAAGAAGACCTTCTTCGACATTCCGATCGACGAGACCCG
>DCZD01000018.1:4433-5006 GCA_002331255.1 Acidimicrobiaceae bacterium UBA2093
GTGATGCTCGGCCTGTCGGCCGGCGATGCTTTCGGCTTCGACATGGTCGAGTTGCGAAAGATCTCAGAGAAAGTCGGACCGACGCCAGAAGAGCTTGGTCAACTCGGTGACGGCAAGACCGCTCAAGACCTGATCGACAAGTGGGAGCCAGTGAAGAAAGTTGGCCGTCACTGGTTGACTGGTCACGACTTCTCTGTCATCGGAAACCTCTGAACCGACAACTCTTCGCGAAGAGAGCCATTTCCGACAAACGAACTGACTGGTCGCGCGAAAACTGAGTTGGTGCCCGGAGTGGGAATCGAACCCACAAGGTGTTGCCACCCGGGGGGTTTAAGCCCCCTGCGTCTGCCAGTTCCGCCATCCGGGCTGAGAACACTGGTCAGGCTACGCGCGGGACACCGGTGTCGGCAGTGGAGTTGCGGTCGGGCGTGAGGCTCGTGAGCTGCACCGTGAAGTGCAACATGGATCGCCACAACATGGTGCGCACACGGTCTGCATCTGGCGGCGTGAGGTTGTTCAACACCACCACTCCCTCGATCATGTCGCTGACGGCTGCCGTGAATGGCCGATCGG
>DCZD01000018.1:5295-7803 GCA_002331255.1 Acidimicrobiaceae bacterium UBA2093
AAGGCCAGCAGCGTGCACAGCGTCGGAGAGAACACGTGCCGCAGAGGCAAAGTGAGTGGTTGTTGGCGTTGTCATGTCAGGTCATCTTCTCAAGAGGGTGTGACACCGTCGGTCTAGCGTGCATTCGTGAGTTCAGTCGACGCGACCACCAGCAGTACCGAGCTGAACCCCATTCAGCGTGATGTGTTCGGCGCACTGCGCGTACCTGACGGATGGGCTCCCCTGCCCGACGATCTTGTCGGTCAACTTGAAGCCGAACTCATCGACGGTCTTGCTGCGCTCGACACCGTGTTCACTCGCGACGAACCATTGCGTGTCACGAAACGTGCAATGTCCACTATTCATGGCTGCGAGACACATCATGTCGAAGAGAAGAAGTCTGCGTTTGCTTGGAGCCTTCCTACTGTGCGTGGAACCGTCGCACACAAAGCCATCGAGTTGCTCCTCAACTGGCGTGGCGAGCCAGTTCCCACACACCTTGCCGATGCCGCAGTCGAAAGTCTCATTAACAACCCACGCGAAAGCGCAGGTGTGTTTCTCACCCAACTACCCGACCGTGACCTTGCTGAACTTCGCGCAATGGTGGTCGACACTGTCACCACCTATCTCGAGAGTTTTCCTCCGCTAAAGCCACAATGGCGACCAGTCGTTGAACATTCAGCGCGATACACCTTGTTCGACGAATCGATTGTGTTCTCATCGCGTGCCGACCTCGTCATCGGAACAGCTGGGCGAAAAGTTCTCATCGATTTGAAAACCGGCCAGCTAACGTCAACTCACCGTGACGATCTGCGCTTCTACGCTCTTGTCGAAACGTTGCGATCACGACAAGCGCCACGATCACTCGCCAGTTTCTCTCTCGATGCTGCGCGTATCGATGTCGAGGAAGTCAGTGAAGGACTGCTGCGAGCAGCATTACGACGCACGATCGACGGAGTGCGAATCATGGCAGATCTCGTCACCGAACGACGCGAGCCCACTCGTCGGGCTGGTTTTCAATGTCGCTGGTGCCCAGTGAACGAATCGTGTGACGAGGGCCAACGATTCCTCACCCGAGCCACAGGTGACGACGACTAGTCGAGATCAGTGTCTCTCGCTCGTGGCGACATGAATGCCACGGGAACACCGAGCGCGGCCTCTGGCCGCACCGAGGAGATATGCCGGCCTGGCTGCACTGCAGGCTTTGGTGCCGTCATCACGTCAGGACCCATCGAACTGGCGAACTCGAAGATGTCGTCGACAACCACCACGAAGCCCCACAGACGAGCTCCGATGTGCGTGACATGCGGGCCGGACACAACTTCGATGACGGTGTTGTTGACAACGTGAAACCCTTGCGACACCCCATGCCCTGCGTCGCGAACGCGACGTAGCGGTGCACCGAGCGTCGACTCAATGGCCGCACTGGTTCGCATCAGATCGTCGGTGTTCACGACGACATGGTCGATGGCCAGAAAACGTGGGTCCCCTTGCGAGCCCGTTGAAATGACAGGTCTCGTAGCGATGCCATCGACTTCGGAGACTTCTACGGTGCTGCCATCGCCAGCGGAAAAACCCCACCCACAGAGACCTTCGCACGAGGCAGACACGCTTACATCGACATCGGCGATGGTTAGCTCGCCGCTTGGTGACGCTCGGAACAACTCCCGCCAACGTTGAGATGAACCGCCCACCGTCAATGCGGTGAGTCGGACCAAGGCGTTAGGAAAGGTCAGCCCCGACCCATGTTCGGGCGCTTGCCGTGGTTGGCCTTTGAGCGGCGCATGCGCGCCTTGCGCTTCTTGGTCTTCTTCGACATAAGGATGTGAGGCTATCGCCGGAACCTCGAATTCCGGCAGTCCGGAATTGTCAGGGCTGACGCCAACGGTTGCGGGACTCTGTGGGGCTGGTGGTGCAGGTGTACACCCGACCGCTGTACGTGCCTCGTGCACCTACAGGAGAACAAAAGGCCCCTGGCCTCGAGACAGTTGCACCAGAGTCGGGCAACGGAACCGAGGAGACCGTTGTGACCGGACGACCGTTTCGAACAGGCATCGTGGTAGTGGTGGTCGAATTGTTCGCTACCCCGCTCACTTTGGTGATGGGTGCAATCACTGTTCCGGCACACTCGCTCGCGAGAAGTTTGCGCACGCGTCCTGCCTCGCTCTGATCCATCGACAGACCCCAACGCGCCTTTACCGCGACCCACAGGCCCAAGTAATCACAGACGTATGCGCGATTGGGAGGCAACCAATTCGAAGGATCGCGGTCGCTCTTGCTGCGATTGACCGAGTCGGTGACCGCAATCAGCGTGCGACGGTCGGTCAAGTCATTTGCGAACCTTTGACGCAAGGCGGCAGACCATGCATGTGCGCCGCTGTCCCACGCTTCTTTGAGCGCAACCACATGGTCGATGTCGATGTCTGAAGGATCTGTGTGTTTCAGTCCGTCGTAGGGCGAATACCAATCACCGGTGATGACTTTGCAGCCATAGCGGTCGACCTGCGCAATGCTGGTGCTGTCACGAAT
>DCZD01000018.1:7969-9956 GCA_002331255.1 Acidimicrobiaceae bacterium UBA2093
CAATGCTGGTGCTGTCACGAATGAGGACTTCTTCGCGTGTATCGCAACCGTCAGAGTCATCATCGACCCAGTGCTTGAAGAACTCACGTTGATAACCGACTTTGACTTCAGACTTCACTGGAATGGACATCGCAAGGTTGTATGCAGCAGTCGCAGTTGCGTGTGGCACGCCAGAAGTGGATGAAGCACTCGTCTGAGACACAACGACTGAAACTGCGATGCCGATGGCACCGAACACCAAGGCGGTGTTATGACGAGATGACTTTGGGAGCGTTGTCATAACCGGTATTGCCGCTCCACCCCGGGCCCTTGCGCAGAGTGACGGTCTCGATGCCCAACGGCTTGCTGCATGCCCCACACACAAGCACAGGAGTGAACGCCGACCCGCATTCATCGTGGATGGTCGTCAATGATGGATTTCCATCCATGAGCCATTTATCGCCCCACGACTTGATGGAGGCAATTGAGCTGTAGAGATCTCTTCCCATGTCGGTGAGGTGGTATTCGTACCGCTTGGGACGGTCGCTGTAGAGAACCTTTTGCAAGACACCCTTGTCGACCAACCACTGCAGACGATCGGACAAGATGTTCCGCGCAATTCCAAGATCTGATTGCAGTGCCTCATACCGCGTGTGACCGACCATAACTCCGCCAATGATGAGTGGGGTCCACCATTCACCGATGACATCGAGGGCCCGAGCCATTCCGTTGTTCAGATGAGAGACACTGGTGCGCTTCATTGGCAATGACCATAGACCGAGGGTGTGTCGTATTTAGGAATTTAGGCGAGCGACATTTGGAGAAATAGAGGGCATTCCTTTGGTGCTTTCGGCACTAAAACACCTGTTACGCCACCGTTCCGACGGCTGGCAGGAGATCTTCGTCCATGTCGTCGATATCAATGAAAATGCACTCCCCCGGGCACACCTCTGCAGCCTCAAGCACCGACACCACGTGTCGCGGGGTGACGACGGCAAGGCTGCCGGATCCGCCTGGGTCATTTAGAACTTCTCCACGCTCCGCGACGTAGGCGATGCCGTCTTCGAGTTGCACGAACACGTCTGGGCAATGATCGACACACAGGCCATCACCTGTGCACAGGTCTTGGTCGATCCACACGCGCACGACGATGACCGTATCGGCGCGACACCACTGTCTGCCAAGTCCGGCGACAGTCGAGATTCACCTAGTTCGATTCAGCCCGCGAGCGACAACAGCAGGCAAGCCATGAGGACGCAATTGCGCCACACGTCACGCCACGAGGGGGGCACACGCCGGGTCGAACCGAAGCAGCCGCACGGAACCTCGTCTCCGCGTCGAACACGCACGACGAGATGCACAGTGAAGGACACCAAAACCGTGAGGGCAAACCCAAGCACCACTGCCGTGGGCTGCAGCACAATGAGCGCAACTCCGAGAACCACTTCAATCAACGGGACCACAGCGACAACATGCGGTGGAACGCCTTGGGCTCGAGCGTCGATTCGCCACGCAGACCACGACATCAGTTTCTGAACCCCAGCGAACAGAAACACAACTCCGACAAGTGCGGTGAGCAGCCAAGCAATCATGCGATTGGAAGAGTGGCCATGTGAAGAGCGTGCCGTTATCTGTCGATTGACAACTCAGCGCTGGTCACTTTTCCGCGAAAGAACACCATCGCTGAATCGGTGGACTCTCCGAGATCGAGGTGCTGCACCTCGCCCACCACCAAGTAATGATCGCCGACTTCGGTGACGGAATGCACAGAGCAGTCGATCCACGCCACAACACCACCAAGGATGGGGCATCCACTTGGGGTGGGGTTCCAACTAACGCCTTCGAATCTGTTCTCAGACTCTTTTGCAAAACGCCAACACAGCTCGCTTTGGTCAGCAGCCAACACATTCACGCAGAACGAACCCTGCGGTTCAATGAGAGACCATGTTCGCGATGACACCCCGACGAAGAACCCGACGAGCGGGGGCGAAAGCGACACTGACGCGAA
>DCZD01000011.1:0-164 GCA_002331255.1 Acidimicrobiaceae bacterium UBA2093
GAGGCTTCGTGCGCTCGAACTTTGCTTTGCTCATTGTTCTTCTCTCTTCTTTTTTTGCTGATGTTGGGTTGTCAAGGAACTTCCGCGTGTGAGGGACTACTCGCCCCGCACTCGCTTCACGATTTCGGTTGCAATCTGGCCCGGTACCTCTTGGTACGAGTGGA
>DCZD01000011.1:472-2211 GCA_002331255.1 Acidimicrobiaceae bacterium UBA2093
TCGATGCGGCCGCGGCGGCTGGACAAGTCGCCCATGACGTCGCCCATGTATTCGTCTGGAGTCACCACTTCAACGGCCATGATTGGCTCGAGCAGGACCGGCTTTGCCATTTCGGCAGCCTTCTTGAAGCCCATCTGTCCGGCGATCTTGAACGCCATTTCGCTTGAGTCAACGTCGTGGTACTGACCGTCAACGAGGCTGGCCCGAACATCGACCGTCGGGTAACCGGCAAGGACACCGTTTTCGAGACCGGCTTGGATTCCTTGGTTCACCGGCTGGATGTATTCACGTGGAATACGGCCACCAGAGATTTTGTCGACGAATTCGTATCCGCCGCCAGGACCTGTCGGCTCGAGTGTGATCTTGATTACTGCAAACTGACCAGAACCACCCGACTGCTTGATGTGTCGGTATTCCACCGACTCGACAGTCTTTGTGATGGTCTCGCGATACGCCACTTGCGGCTTGCCGATTGTCGCATCGACGTTGAACTCACGCTGCATACGGTCGACAAGAATTTCCAAGTGCAACTCACCCATTCCGGAAATGACCGTCTGTGCGGTTTCCTCATCGGTGCGCACGCGGAACGTGGGGTCTTCGTCTGACAACGACTTGAGGGCCTTGCCCAACTTGTCTTGGTCGTCTTTCGTCTTCGGTTCGATCGCGACGTGGATGACCGGCTCGGGGAATTCCATGCGCTCGAGAATGACCAAGTTCTGACGGTCACACAGCGTGTCGCCGGTGGTTGTTTCCTTGAATCCGAGACCAGCGACGATGTCGCCGGCCATTGCCACGTCGAGGTCTTCACGCTGGTTCGCGTGCATGAGAAGAATTCGTCCGAGACGCTCTTTCCTCTCTTTCGTCGAGTTGTAGACCTCGTCACCTTTGTTGATCTGACCGGAGTACACACGGAAGTAGGTGAGCTTGCCGAACGGGTCAGCAACGATTTTGAATGCGAGTGCTGCGAACGGACCGTTTTCATCGGCATTACGCTCGAGCACTTCGTCACCCTTCATGTTGGTGCCTTGTGCCGGAGGAATGTCGAGCGGGCTCGGCAGGAAGTCGACGACGGCGTCGAGCATGGGCTGTACGCCTTTGTTCTTGAACGCAGATCCGCAGAGAATGGGCACGAATTCGAACGCAAGAGTGCCTTTACGGATGGCGCGCTTGATGTCGGCCTCGGGCAGCTCTTCACCGGCCAAGTACTTCTCCATGAGGTCTTCATCACTGGTCGCGATGGTGTCGAGCATCTGCTCGCGATAGCTGTTTGCCTCGTCGATCTGGTCGGCCGGGATGTCGACTTCGTCCCACTTCGCACCGAGTTCTTCGTCACGCCAGATGAGGGCCTTCATTTTGATCACGTCAATGAGACCAGCAAATGGCTTGTTGCTCTCGGGTCCACCGGCACCGACGGGAATCTGGATAACGAGCGGGACCGCTTGCAGGCGGTCACGCACCATGTCGACAGTGCGATAGAAGTTCGCGCCAATGCGGTCCATCTTGTTGACGAAACACATGCGCGGAACGCGGTACTTGTTGGCTTGGCGCCACACGGTCTCGGTCTGGGGTTCAACGCCGGCGACCGAGTCGAACACGGTGACAGCACCGTCGAGAACACGCAAGGAGCGCTCGACTTCGATGGTGAAGTCGACGTGTCCGGGGGTGTCGATGATGTTAATTCGGTGGTCATTCCAGATGCAGGTGGTTGCCGCCGAGGTGATGGTGATGCCGCGCTCTTG
>DCZD01000011.1:2447-2728 GCA_002331255.1 Acidimicrobiaceae bacterium UBA2093
GCACTTCACCGATCTTGTAGCTCTTGCCGGTGTAGTAGAGAATGCGCTCGGTCGTCGTGGTCTTGCCAGCGTCGATGTGCGCCATGATCCCGATGTTGCGGGTTCTCTCGAGTGGGTATTCGCGCTTGGCCATGTGTGTTCACCTGTTGTCTGGGGGTCTCGTCGGGATCTGGATTGTCAAGGAAATTGCACTCGCAGCTCCGAACGAATTCGAAGCTGCGAGTACGAGGGGTTGTAGTTGTCGTGAAGAAGCGACGGCTACCAGCGGTAGTGCGCGAAGG
>DCZD01000011.1:2943-7593 GCA_002331255.1 Acidimicrobiaceae bacterium UBA2093
TCGTCACGCTTCTTCATTGATGCACCCAAACCGTTAGATGCATCGAGGAGCTCGTTGGCGAGGCACTCGGCCATCGTCTTTTCACGACGATCACGCGAGTAGTCCACGATCCAGCGAATTGCGAGCGTGGTTGCGCGACGAGGGCGCACTTCCACAGGAACCTGGTAGGTGGCACCACCGACGCGGCGGCTACGCACCTCGAGAGGTGGCTTCACGTTCTCGACTGCACGCTTCAGCGTGGCGATCGGCTCGGAACCGGTCTTCGTTTCGACCATCTTGAGTGCGTCATAGACGATGCGGTCAGCTGTGCTCTTTTTGCCATGAAGCATGACTTTGTTGATGAGCTGAGTGACAATCAGCGAGCGATACACCGGATCGGCGGCGAGTTCGCGACGTTGGGCTGGACCCTTACGAGGCATGGCGGTTCCTTCTACTTCTCGCGCTTCGCGCCGTAGCGGCTGCGGGCTTGTTTGCGATTCTTCACACCGGCGGCATCGAGTGCGCCACGGATGACCTTGTAACGAACACCTGGAAGATCGCGAACACGACCACCACGAACGAGAACAATGCTGTGCTCTTGCAGGTTGTGACCTTCACCGGGGATGTATGCGGTGACTT
Source organism: Acidimicrobiaceae bacterium UBA2093 (assembly GCA_002331255.1). Taxonomy (GTDB): domain Bacteria; phylum Actinomycetota; class Acidimicrobiia; order Acidimicrobiales; family Ilumatobacteraceae; genus UBA2093. The sequence continues at coordinate 3,562 of DCZD01000011.1, forward strand.
CGACACCACTTGTGAGACGGACACGAGCAACTTTGCGAAGGGCCGAGTTTGGCTTCTTCGGAGTGGTGGTGAACACGCGTGTGCACACGCCGCGACGTTGCGGCGAACCCTTGAGCGCAGGAGTCTTGGTCTTTGAAGACTTCGAGCTGCGACCCTGGCGGATCAACTGCTGGATTGTGGGCACGTATTTACCTTCTTCGTTCGTTTCGTTCTTGGCGTTCGGTCATTCGAGGACCCTGCAAGGTTAGGGGTGGTTCTTCCCCACTCCCAACCCCCGGATGCACCCCAAAATGGGGTGCGACCCGTTGGTGGATCAGGAACCGAAGTCAACCTCAGGGGTCGATTCGGTCTCGTCTGCTTGGTAGCTGCCGTGGATTCCAGCCAAGAACGCGGCCGGGTCGGCCTCGTCACTTGAGAAGTACTCCATCGGCACGTAGTCAGGAGCATCGACATCGAAGTCGCGGTATCGCTCCATGCCGGTGCCGGCAGGAATCAACTTGCCAATGATGATGTTCTCCTTGAGGCCCACCAAGCTGTCGGCGCGACCGTCGATTGCGGCCTCGGTTAACACGCGAGTTGTCTCTTGGAAAGAAGCTGCCGACAACCATGATTCGGTCGCAAGTGATGCCTTGGTGATACCCATGATTTCTGGGCGACCTTCGGCGGGACGCTTGCCCGACTCGACCATGACTCGGTTCGTGTCGCGGAACACCTTCGCATCAACACGCTCACCGGGCAAGAAGCCGGTATCACCGGGCTCTTGCACGCCGACGCGACGTGTCATCTGGCGAACAATCAGTTCGATGTGCTTGTCGTGAATCGACACACCCTGGTCGCGGTACACCTTCTGCACTTCTTCGATGAGATACATCTGCGTGCGACGGGTACCGAGAATTTCCATCATCTCCTTGGGATCAAAAGGTCCGTCAGTGATTGGTTCACCAGCTGTGATGTCTTGTCCTTCGGTGACGAGCAGACGGCTACCGGTTGGCAACACAATCGGATGCTCTTCGCCCTTGTCGTCGATGACATTGACAGGAATTCCCTTGCCTTCGTCTTCGCCGATACGGACGACACCGGTCGCACGTGCGAGACGTGCAGTTCCCTTCGGAGTGCGTGCTTCAAACAATTCGACAACGCGCGGCAAACCGCCGGCGATGTCCTTGCCCGCGACACCACCCGTGTGGAACGTACGCATCGTGAGCTGAGTACCAGGCTCACCGATGGACTGTGCCGCAATGACACCAACTGCTTCACCAAGTTCAATCGGCTTGCCAGTGGCAAGTGAACGGCCGTAGCAGAGCGAGCAGACACCGAGCACGGCGTCACATGTGACGACCGAACGCACTTGCACGCGCTCTACGGATGAATCGTCGCGCAGTGCATCGAGCTCGTCGTCGCCGACGATGGTGTTCTTCGCGAGGACCGTGCCATTCGACAACGGCACATCGTTCAGCAACGTGCGTCCGAACAACTTCGTGTCGAGGTGACCACGGAATGTTCCGGTGTCAGCCTTTACGTTCTCGATCCAGACGCCGAGGTGTGCACCACAGTCTTCTTCGCGCACGATGAGTTCCTGAGCCACGTCGACGAGACGACGTGTCAGGTAACCCGAGTCAGCAGTACGAAGTGCAGTGTCGACGAGACCCTTACGTGCTCCAGGAGTTGCGATGAAGTACTCAAGTGTCTCCAGGCCTTCACGGAAGTTGCTCTTGATAGGACGGGGGATCATGTCACCACGTGGGTTCGCCACGAGGCCACGCATACCTGCGATCTGACGCATCTGCGTCATGTTTCCGCGTGCACCCGAGCCGACCATCATGTCAATCGGGTTGAAACGCTGAGCCTTGAATTCGGCCTCCATTGCAGCCTGGACTTCGGCGGTGGCGTCGGTCCAGATGCGCACTTCCTGCTGACGGCGCTCACCATCGGTGATGATGCCGCGGCGGAACTGAGTTTCGACCTTGTCTGCCTGCTTCTCGTAACCATCGAGGATGCTGCGCTTGGACTTCGGCGTCTTGACGTCATCGATCGAGACGGTCAGACCCGACTGCGACGCATAGCGGTAGCAGACAGCCTTGATGTCGTCGAGTGACTGTGCAATGTCTGACTTCGGATAGTTGTCAGACAAACGCTCGACGATGAGACCCATCTCGCGCTTCTTGATTGGCGCAGTGATGTGACCGAAACGTGCGGTGTAATCGCCAGGCAGTGCCTCTTCGAACAAGAGACGACCAGGAGTGGTGTCGAACTCGCCACGCACGCCATTGGCGCGCTCAACGACCTTGATTCCGGTGTGCAATGTGACGACACCTTCGTCGAGAGCGCGGAACACTTCCCAGCGGTGACGGAAGATCTTGCCTTCACCCTTCGCCCCCGCCACATGCTCGGTGAGATAAAAGCCACCAATGATGAGGTCCTGCGTTGGTGTGACGATCGGACGACCAGAAGCTGGCGACAAGATGTTGTTTGCCGACAACATGAGCACGCGTGCTTCAGCCTGAGCTTCTGCAGACAACGGCAAGTGAACAGCCATCTGGTCACCGTCGAAGTCGGCGTTGAACGCCGTACAGACGAGTGGGTGAATTTGAATGGCCTTGCCTTCGACGAGTACAGGCTCGAATGCCTGGATGCCAAGTCGGTGCAACGTTGGTGCGCGGTTTAGAAGAACAGGGTGTTCCTTGATGACGTCTTCGAGCACGTCCCAGACTTGTGGGCGACGGCGCTCGACCATACGCTTCGCGTTCTTGATGTTCTGCGCAAGCTCAAGGTCAACGAGACGCTTCATGACGAACGGCTTGAACAACTCAAGCGCCATGAGCTTCGGCAGACCACACTGGTGCAGACGAAGCGTCGGACCAGCCACGATGACCGAACGGCCCGAATAGTCGACGCGCTTTCCGAGCAAGTTCTGACGGAAACGTCCTTGCTTACCCTTCAACATGTCGGACAATGACTTCAACGGACGGTTACCAGGACCAGTCACCGGACGACCGCGACGACCATTGTCGAACAATGCGTCGACTGCTTCTTGCAACATGCGCTTTTCGTTGTTGACAATGATTTCTGGTGCACCCAAATCGAGCAAGCGCTTGAGGCGGTTGTTGCGGTTGATGACACGTCGGTACAGGTCGTTCAGGTCGGATGTCGCGAAACGTCCACCGTCGAGCTGCACCATCGGACGAAGTTCCGGCGGAATGACCGGAATGGCGTCGAGAATCATGGCGCCAGGGCTGTTGACACGGCGACCGGACTCGTCACGCTGGTTGAAGGAAGCGACGATCTTCAGACGCTTGATGGCCTTCTGCTTACGCTGAGCCGACAACGGCTTGCCACGCAGACCATTTTCGATGGCGTCGCGCAACTTCACTTCTTCTTCATCGAAGTCAAGTCCCTCGATGAGTGACTTGATGGCATCTGCACCAGTGCCACCTTCGAAGTACTCGTCGTAACGGTCGCGAAGCTCGCGCCACAACACTTCGTCTTCGATGATCTTGCGCGGGTGCAAGTCCTTGAACTCTTCCCATGCGCGCTTGGCAACGTCGAGTTCCTGGTCGAAACGGTCACGAAGACTTTGCTCTTCCTTGTCCATCGCACGCTGACGTGCGCGGACATCGGTGTCCTTTGCGCCCTCTTTCTCCATGCCCTTCAGTTCGGCTTCGAACTCTTTCAGGCGCTTGGCAACAGACTTGTCACGATCTTTGATGATTGCATCGCACTCTTCGAGGAAATCCTTCTCGAGCTGTGGCAAGTCGGTGTGACGACGATCTGCATCGACCGCAGTGACGAGGTACGCAGCGAAGTAGATGACCTTTTCGAGTTGCTTGGCCTTCAACTCTTCCTTCGGCTCGAGGCCTCCGAGAAGATATGCCAACCATGAACGAGTTCCACGCAGGTACCAAATGTGCACGACAGGCGCGGACAACTCGATGTGGCCCATGCGCTCACGACGCACTTTCGAGCGCGTGACTTCGACGCCACAGCGCTCACAGATGATGCCCTTGAAACGGACGCGCTTGTACTTGCCGCAGT
>DCZD01000011.1:7855-8345 GCA_002331255.1 Acidimicrobiaceae bacterium UBA2093
GGTAGTTGATGGTCTCGGGCTTTTTCACCTCGCCGTTTGACCAGAGGCGCATTTGATCGGCCGTGGCCAGACCAATGCGAAGTTGTTCGAACATGTTGACGTCGAGCATGGTTTTCTTCCGTTCGTTCCTCTAGTTGCCCTGCAGATCAGTACGCCCGTGCGCCGCGGCGCTCGCGCTGGTTGTCATCGTCTTCAGAGCCACGCTCTGGTCGGCTGATGTCGATGCCGAGTTCTTCCGCTGTGCGGTAGATCTCATCGTCGAATTCGTGCATCTTGATTTCTTCGCCTGCATTGTCGAGAACTTCGACATTGAGACACAGAGACTGCATTTCCTTCATGAGCACCTTGAACGACTCTGGAATTCCTGGCTCAGGAATGTTGTCGCCCTTGACGATTGCTTCGTAGACCTTGACGCGACCAAGCACGTCGTCGGACTTGATGGTGAGCAGTTCCTGCAAGCAGTACGCCGCACCGTAAGCCTCGAGTGCCC
>DCZD01000011.1:8529-9121 GCA_002331255.1 Acidimicrobiaceae bacterium UBA2093
GCCCACACTTCCATTTCACCGAAACGCTGGCCACCGAACTGCGCCTTGCCGCCAAGTGGCTGCTGGGTGATCATCGAGTATGGACCCGTGCTACGTGCGTGGATCTTGTCGTCGACAAGGTGCGACAACTTCAGGATGTACATGTATCCGACGGTCACCGGGTTGTCATAGATCTCACCAGTACGACCGTTGCGCAAAGTGGCTTTACCGGTGGTCTTGATGAGACGCTGACCATCGACACCATCAGGATTGAGGTTCTCGAGGATGTTCTGGATGGTCGGGTGCTTGCCTGAATGTTCTTCTTCGTCCCAGTGGGCACCGTCGAACACCGGTGTCGCAATGAACGTTGCCGGGTCCGTGGTGGGTCGAGTCTTGGTCTCGGTTCCGCGAATTGCCTTGGCACCAACGACCTTCGAGTTCTTCGAATCGGTCCAGCCCCAACGAGCGGCGTAACCCAAGTGCGCTTCGAGCACCTGTCCGACGTTCATACGGCTGGGAACACCAAGTGGATTCAAGATGATGTCAACTGGCGTGCCATCTTCCATGTACGGCATGTCTTCGACAGGGAGAATCTTGGAGATAACACCCTTGT
>DCZD01000011.1:9294-9813 GCA_002331255.1 Acidimicrobiaceae bacterium UBA2093
ATAACACCCTTGTTGCCGTGACGACCCGCGAGCTTGTCGCCCACCGAGATCTTGCGCTTCTGTGCCACGAACACGCGGACCAACTGATTGACACCTGGTGGCAACTCGTCGCCAGCATCGCGGGAGAAGACCTTCACGTCGATGACGCGTCCACCTTCACCGTGCGGCACCTTCAATGAGGTGTCGCGAACTTCGCGAGCCNNCGAGCCTTCTCACCGAAGATTGCGCGGAGCAGACGCTCTTCTGGTGTGAGCTCGGTCTCGCCCTTTGGTGTGACCTTGCCGACCAACACGTCGCCAGTTCCGACTTCAGCACCGACACGAATGATGCCGAACTCGTCGAGGTTGCGCACGATGTCGTCTGACAAGTTCGGGATGTCACGCGAGATTTCTTCTGCACCCAACTTCGTGTCGCGTGCATCGATTTCGTAACTATGGATGTGAATCGACGTGAGCACGTCGTCCTTCACCATGCGCTCGGACAAAATGATGGCATCTTCGAAGTTGTAACCCTCCCATG
>DCZD01000011.1:10005-12405 GCA_002331255.1 Acidimicrobiaceae bacterium UBA2093
GCATAAGTGCCACGAGCAGGTTCTTTCCAAGTGCAAGCTCACCAAGATCGGTGCTGGGACCGTCGGCAAGAAGTTGACCCTTCGTTACCTTGTCACCTTCACGCACGCGAACCGTCTGGTTGATGCAGGTGTCTTGGTTCGAACGATGGAACTTCGACAGACGATGCTCGACCTTCTTCGACTTGCTTGCGTACTTCATGACAAGTGACGCGCCTGTGATCTCGACAACTTCACCGTCATCTTCCGCAAGGATGACGTCAGCGCCGTCGAGTGCTGCGCGCTTCTCGATGCCAGTTCCCACGTACGGTGCTTCGGCACGCACGAGCGGAACAGCCTGACGTTGCATGTTGGCACCCATGAGTGCACGGTTTGCATCGTCATGTTCGAGGAACGGAATGAGCGCGGTAGCAACCGACACGATTTGCTTTGGCGACACGTCGATGAAGTCAACCTCTGCTGGTGTCACAGATGCGATGTCAGTGGTGGCACCGAAGAAACTTTCTGCTTCGAGCATCTTGCGCAAGTCATCAAGGCTTGCTGCCTGCGGCGAACGACGCACGAGAATGCGCTCGTCTTTGAAGGTGCCGTCTGCATTGAGCGGTGTGTTCGCCTGGGCGACGACGTAGTTCTCTTCTTCGTCGGCAGCCATGTACACGATTTCGTTCGTGACCTTGCCGTTCTTCACACGGCGATATGGGCTCTCGATGAAACCGAACTCATTGACGCGAGCGAACGTGCTGAGTGCACCGATAAGACCGATGTTCGGACCTTCAGGAGTCTCAATCGGGCACATACGGCCGTAGTGAGAGAAGTGGACGTCGCGGACTTCGAAGCCCGCGCGCTCACGGGACAAACCACCCGGTCCGAGAGCCGAGAGACGGCGGCGGTGGGTAAGACCCGACAACGGGTTGACCTGGTCCATGAACTGCGACAACTGCGACGTTCCAAAGAACTCCTTGATGGCAGCCACGACCGGGCGAATGTTGATGAGGGTTTGCGGTGTGATTGCTTCAGTGTCTTGAGTGGTCATGCGCTCGCGAACGACGCGCTCCATTCGTGACAGACCGATACGCACCTGGTTCTGGATCAACTCGCCCACCGAACGGATACGGCGGTTCGCAAAGTGGTCTTGGTCGTCGAGACGGTAACCAGGAGCCTGCTTGACGAGATGCAACATGTACGAGATTGCTGCAAGAACTTCGCAGCGCGACAGTACGTCCTGATCATCGGTCGGAAGATCGAGCTGGTCAGGCGTGAGACCGAAGAGTTCAGTGAGCTTGGCAACTTCGCCACCGAGCTTGCGGTTCAGCTTGTAACGACCCACACGGCTGAGGTCATAACGACGGTTCTCAAAAAACGCACCGTCGAAGTATGAGCGCGCCGACTCGAGTGTCGGTGGTTCACCTGGACGTGCACGCTTGTAGATCTCGACGAGCGCTTCGTCTTGCGTTGTGGCAACGTGACGTTCTTTCTCCCACTGCCCCTCGAGGAAATCGAAGTACGCGACAAAACGCTCGAGGAAACCAGGTGCATGCTCTTCGTCGAAACCAAGTGCGCGCAGCAGTGTGAACACGCCCATACGGCGCTTACGTGCGACGCGAGTTCCGGCGGTGACGTCCTTGCCTGGCTTGTGTTCGACGTCGAATTCGAGCCACTCACCGCGGTACGGGTGAATGGTGCCCTTGACCAACTGGTGCTTTGACAAGTTACGCAGGCGATAGCGCTCACCTGGTTCGAAGATGACACCGGGTGAACGCACGAGCTGAGACACAACAACGCGCTCGGTTCCGTTGATGATGAACGTTCCCTTGTTTGTCATCTTCGGGAAGTCACCCATGAAGACGATCTGCTCTTTGATTTCGCCGGTCTCACGGTTTCCGAAACGTGCACGCACGAACACCGGTGAAGCAAACGTCATTTCACGCTCGCGACATTCAGCTTCCGTGAACTTCGGTCCTGGGCACAGGTCTTCATCATTCGGGTCGAACTCAAGATCGAGGGTGAGGCCACCGCTGTAGTCACTGATTGGCGAGATGTCGTCGAAAGTCTCTTTCAGACCTTCTCGCATAAACCAGTCGAATGACTCGCGTTGAATAGCGATGAGATCTGGCAACTCGAGGGAATCCTCAAGGTTTGCAAACGAATAGCGCTCACGGGACGACGAACGAGAGGTCACGAAAAACTCCTGGGCAGCAAGGCGGGCACCGTGTGAAACCATGAGTTTGTGCAGACCCGTATTTGGGGACAGCAAAAACTCAGGGGGTGACGCACGGCAGGTTCCAACGCTACCGGCGAAACCGGCCTACGGACAAGCAGAAAGCAGGACCCCTAGGGGGCCCCGCCCGATTGGGGGGCACGGTACGCCCCTTCGGCCCGAAGGTCAAGGACCGTCAGAAGAGA
>DCZD01000011.1:12640-14579 GCA_002331255.1 Acidimicrobiaceae bacterium UBA2093
TGACGGCAGATTCGTGCAAGGGGCAGCCCTTGGGGCACAACGACAACGGCCCCCGCCCCTCGGGTGACCGAGGTGCGGGGGCCGCAGATCGCGATGGATATCGGGTCTTACTTGACCTCGACCTTGCCGCCGGCCTCTTCGAGCTTGGCCTTCGCCTTGGCGGCGTCGTCCTTGCTGACCTTTTCGAGGACGGGCTTCGGTGCGCCGTCGACGAGGTCCTTGGCTTCCTTCAGACCGAGGCTGGTGAGCTCGCGCACGACCTTGATGACCTGGATCTTCTGAGCGCCACCGTCGGCGAGGATGACGTCAAATTCATCCTTCTCTTCTTCGGCTGCTGCACCACCGGCGGCACCGCCACCGGCTGCAACGGCTGCAACTGCAACCGGGGCGGCTGCGGTTACACCGAACTTCTCTTCGAACGCGTCGAGGAGTTCCTTCAGTTCGATAACGGTGAGGTTTGCGATTCCTTCGAGGATGTCGTCTTTGCTAAGAGCCATTGTTCTTTTCCTTTACTTGTTGACTGTTGTTACAAAAATTGAATGTTGTTGTGAAACTGCTACGNNCACCGTCGGCGAGGATGACGTCGAATTCATCCTTCTCTTCTTCGGCTGCTGCACCACCGGCGGCACCGCCACCGGCTGCAACGGCTGCAACTGCAACCGGGGCGGCTGCAGTTACGCCAAACTTCTCTTCGAATGCGTCGAGGAGTTCCTTCAATTCGATGACGGTGAGATTTGCGATTCCTTCGAGGATGTCGTCTTTGCTAAGAGCCATTGTTCTTTTTCCTTTACTTGTTGGCTGTTGTTACAAAAATGAATGTTGTTGTGAAACTGCTACGCAGCTTCTGTGTTTAAAGAACCTGCTACGCAGCTTCTTTCTGATCGATGAGAGCCTTCAGGCCATACGCGGTGTTGCGTGGTAGTGCCTGCAACAGACCGGCGGTGCGTACCAGCGGAGCTTGCAGGAGACCTGCGAACTGCGCGAGCAACACCTCGCGTGGCGGAAGATCGGCCAGCACTTCGACATCTTTGGCGGAGATCGCCTTGTTGGCGACGACTCCTCCACGAATGACGAGTAGCGGATTGGTCTTTGAGAATTCCTTCAGTGCTTTCGCAGTTGCGGCCACGTCACCATGCACAAATGTGATGGCGGCTGGACCGACGAGTAATTCATCGAGACCTTCAGCACCTGCTTCACGGGCAGCACGACGAGCAAGTGTGTTTTTGTACACGCGATACTCGGCGCCCACGCCACGAAGACTGATGCGAAGTTGCGCTAGTGCAGACACCGTCATGCCTCGGTACTCGGTGATGATGGCAGCATCAGAGCTACTCAACTTCGCCTTGACCTCGTCGACGACGGCGACCTTCTCGGGACGAACGATTGACATTTCACCTCCTCGGTTGTTCTGTTGGTCTCGGGGCGCTCGCTGAAAACGAACGCCGCACCGAGCACGCAACAGCGCACACACATGTGGAATCCGCCTCGTCTGGCGAACCAATGAGGTTCCTTAGCCGGCTAGCCGGACCGGATGTCTCTGGCGAGTGACCGAGAGATGTAGTTGTAAGGACGAAAGCCTAAGGGCGAGCGGGGCGATCCCCTACTCAGCCGCTGGTTTGAGCCTTGTGGTGTCGACTTTGACGCCCGGGCCCATGGTGGTGGACAGCGAGATCTTCTTCAGGTACTTACCCTTGGCTGATGCCGGCTTCACACGCTGAATCTCGTCGACAATGGCGCGGAAGTTGGCTTCCAGATCGGCGGCCGAGAACGATGCCTTACCGATGCGAACGTGCACGTTGCCGTAACGATCGGTGCGGTACTCGACTTTTCCGCCCTTGAATTCGGTGACTGCACGACCGACATCTTGCGTCACCGTGCCTGACTTCGGGTTAGGCATGAGACCACGTGGTCCGAGCACGCGACCAAGTCGACCAACGAG
>DCZD01000011.1:14778-17896 GCA_002331255.1 Acidimicrobiaceae bacterium UBA2093
GGCATCATGTCGGGAGTGGCGATCATGAGATCGAAGTCCATGTTTCCCTTTTCGATCTCTGCAGCAAGATCGTCTGCACCCACGAGGTCTGCACCAGCTGCACGTGCTTCTGCAGCTGCATCACCTGCTGCGACGACTGCAATGCGCAAGGTCTTGCCGGTTCCGGCTGGTAGAGCGACGGTTCCACGAACGGTCTGATCTGCTTTACGGGGATCAACTCCGAGACGGATGGCCACATCGACACTCTCGTCGAACTTGGCTGACGCTGTCTTTTTCACCAACTCGACCGCTTCTGCGGGTGTGAACTGGTCATCGCGATTGAACAGTGCAATCGCAGCCTTGTATTTCTTTCCTTGTGCCATGTCGGCTCCCTCACTCCTTTTCTAAGGACGTCCGGGCGAGGTGCTCCCGGCGCGTCGGATATGTGTTTGGTTTTTCTCAGACCACCTGGAGGCCCATGGAACGAGCTGTTCCACGAACCTGCTGCTTGGCAGCTTCGAGATCGTATGCATTCAAGTCAGGCATCTTGATCTTTGCGACTTCTTCGATGTCCTTCTCGGTGACGGTTCCACAAACTGCTTTGCCGGGTGTCTGCGATGCCTTGTCAAGACCAGCTTTCTGACGCAACAGAACTGGCGTCGGCGGAGTCTTCAAGATGAAGGTGAACGAGCGGTCTTCGAAAATGCTGATCTCAACCGGGATGATGGTTCCGGCCTGAGCTTCTGTGGCTGCGTTGTACTGCTTCACGAAGTCCATGATTTGAACACCATGCGGTCCGAGCGCGGTACCAACTGGCGGCGCAGGCGTGGCCTTGCCGGCAGGGATTTGAATCTTCACGATTGCTGCGAGTTTCTTCTTTGCCATGTTCGTTCCTTACTTGACGTTCTCTACTTCGACTGTTTCTTCGTTTGCGATCAGAGCTTCGCCACTTGGCTGAAGTCCATTTCGACCAATGTTTCGCGACCAAAGATGTTGACGAGCACCTTCAACTTCATGTGGTCGGCGTTGATTTCGGCAACGGTTCCGCTGAAGTCGGCGAACGGGCCTTCCTTTACGCGCACACTCTCGCCCTCTTCGTATTCGAGCTTGGGTGCCTTGCGCTTCGGTGTGGCCTGGCCATCGCCCTTGGCAGACAGGAACGTTTCGACTTCACGACGTGACAACGGAGTCGGCTTCTGGCCCTTCTGGCTTTGTCCGACGAAACCGGTGACACCTGGGGTGTTGCGGATGCAGAACCAGGTCTGGTCGTTCATGTCACAACGAACCAACAAGTAGCCGGGGAACACCTTCTTTGCGACGGTCTGCTTGCGTCCTTGCTTGAACTCGACGACGTCTTCCATCGGAATGACGATCTCATGGATTGAGTCGCCCATGTCCATGGATTGGATACGCGAGCGGAGGTTCACTTCGACCTTCTTCTCGTAGCCAGACTGGGTGTGCACGACGTACCAAGAGCCGGGCTTCATCCACGGCTTCTCGACCTCTTCTTCTTCGTCCTCATCGGACTCGACGTCGGAGTCGACGACGTCATCGCCCGACAGGTCGAGCACGACCTCAGGGGCTTCTTCGTCTGTCTCAGTTGTTGGGTTGAAAATGTCGCTCATGTCGTCTCGTCAGTCCTTGTACAGCCAACCGGAAAACACGCCGAAAACCGCATCGAGTGCACCGATGTATGTGGTGAACACGATCACGGTGGCAAGCACGATGAGTGAATACCGGCGAATTTCTGGCCACTTGGGCCATGCCACCTTGTTCATCTCGTCGCGGACCTCGCGCATGTACTGCGCTGGGCCGACCTTGTCCTCGTCACGACCCTGTGGACGCGCCTGCGGCTGGGTACGCACGGGGTTGCCCTTCTCATTGAGGGCGCCCATGCGCTTCATCGCGCGCTTCTGTTCACGGTTCATTTCGGTTGACATGGTGTGCTTCCGCGTTTTTCGTTCTTTGCAGGGCAAGAGGGACTCGAACCCCCGACCCTCGGTTTTGGAGACCGATGCTCTACCAACTGAGCTATTGCCCTTGGCGAGCCCCATGGGGATGGAACTCGTTACCCACAAAGAAACCTGGTGTTAGCGGGTCTCCTTGTGAAGAGTGTGACGGCGATCGCGGGAGCAGAACTTCTTCATTTCCAGACGCTCGCGGTCATTGATCTTGGACTTCATGGTGATGTAGTTCCGCTCTTTGCACTCTGTGCATTCGAGCGTGATCTTCACCCTCTTGTCGCTCTTGGCCATGGCCGTTCCTTGCTTCCTGCTTGGCTACTTAGTTGGTCTGCGTTACTTGATGATCTTCGTGACGCGACCCGCACCAACAGTGCGGCCACCCTCACGAATAGCAAAACGAAGACCCTCATCCATAGCAATCGGCTTACCCAACTCAACAGTCATCGTGACATTGTCACCAGGCATCACCATCTCCGTACCCGACGGCAACTGAACAGTGCCAGTCACGTCAGTCGTACGGAAAAAGAACTGCGGACGATAGTTATTGAAAAACGGCTTATGACGACCGCCTTCTTCCTTCGTCAACACATACACCTGACCCTCAAAATTGGTGTGAGGAGTGATCGAACCAGGAGCACACAACACCTGACCACGCTCAACATCTTCTTTCTTCGTGCCACGCAAAAGCGCACCAATATTGTCGCCAGCCTGACCCTCATCAAGAAGCTTGCGGAACATCTCAACACCAGTACAAGTCGTCTTTTGCGTATCACGCAAACCAACAATCTCGATTTCATCACCAGTGTGAACCTTGCCCTGCTCAACCTTGCCAGTCACAACCGTGCCACGACCAGTGATCGTGAACACATCTTCGATCGGCATGAGGAACGGCTTGTCCAACTCACGAACCGGCTCAGGAATCGCCGTGTCACACGCAGCCATGAGCTCCATGACCTTGTCCTGCCACGCTGAATCACCCTCAAGAGCCTTGAGCGCTGACACACGAACCACCGGCGCATCATCACCAGGGAACTCGTACTCATTCAACAACTCACGAACCTCAACTTCGACCAACTCCAACAACTCTTCGTCATCGACCATGTCGGACTTATTCAGCGCCACAACGATGTAAGGAACACCAACCTGACGGGCAAGCAACACGTGCTCACGAGTCT
>DCZD01000011.1:18069-18260 GCA_002331255.1 Acidimicrobiaceae bacterium UBA2093
CACGTGCTCACGAGTCTGAGGCATCGGACCATCAGTTGCAGCAACCACCAAAATCGCGCCATCAACCTGCGCAGCACCAGTGATCATGTTCTTGATGTAGTCAGCGTGACCCGGCATATCCACGTGCGCATAGTGACGCTTCTCAGTCTCGTACTCAATGTGAGCAATCGAGATCGTGATACCACGAGCCT
>DCZD01000037.1:0-1086 GCA_002331255.1 Acidimicrobiaceae bacterium UBA2093
ACTTCGAACCCGCTTTTGACAAAGTTCTTGACCGCCGTGTTGCCGATGGGAAAGCGGTGTTTTTTGCAACGCAGCACGTCACCGTTCGCGACAGCAAGGAGCAATTCTCCGACGAGGACGATCACTCAGAAGATGGAACACATGAGGACGAATCGCACTCTGAAGAAGAACAAGCTCATGGTGACCGTGATCCCCATTTTTTTACTGACCCTCTAACAGTGAGAGAGCTAGTCATATCGCTTGCCACCACACTCACGGCGTCGACTGGGATATCGCATGAGGCACGAGTTGGAGTTGCGACCACGGTCTTCAACAATGCTGACGCGGCAGTCCGCGACAAGTTCACGTCGTTATCGCCCGGTACATGCAAGATCGTCACGGGGCATGACAGTCTCGGATATCTGGCCGATCGATACGGCTGCGAAGTCGTCGGGGTCGTAATCCCAAGCTCGTCTGGGCTCGCTGAAGCGACCGCACAGGATTTTTCCGATCTCACCAAGGCGATGAAGTCCGAGAAGGTGGCAGCCATGTTTGTGGATGAAGGAACATCTCCACGTGTATCTGATCGAATTGCGGGCGAGACCGGCGCACGAGTGGTGGCGTTACCGTCCCATTCCGTGCCCTCTTCGGGCCGATACGGTGATTATGTGATGGCAATCGCAACTGCAGTTGTCGGCGGTTTGTCGGGCTCATGACCGACTACTTTCTCGCTCCGTTTCTCGACAACGGGTTCATGCAGCTTGCATTCTGGGCTGGCATGGTGACGGCAGTGATCTGTGCGATCGCGGGGACGTTCATCGTGCTGCGCGGGCTGGCATTTATCGGTGATGCTCTTGCCCATGGTGTTCTGCCAGGAATCGCAGCTGCCACGCTGCTCGGTGTTTCGACAATCGTGGGTGCAGCCGTGGGTGCGGCCGTTCTAGTTGGGGGAGTAGGCCTCATCACTCGGCGTACACGATTGTCCTCCGATACCGCTATCGGTCTGTTGTTCGTCGGGATGTTGGCGCTCGGAGTCATCATGACTTCGCGTTCGGAGTCGTTCGCCGGTGACTTGACCCGAATTCTGTTCGGAGAATTGCTCGGAGC
>DCZD01000037.1:1316-1571 GCA_002331255.1 Acidimicrobiaceae bacterium UBA2093
GACAATTGTGTGCAGGCGTCCCTTCATGTTGCTGTGTATTAGTCGTGACCTTGCGCGAGCTAACGGCTTCAATGCGTCGTTGTACGAGGCATTGATGATGTCGGTCATCGGTGTCGCCATCCTTGCTTCCTTCCAGTCCGTGGGAACACTGCTTGTTTTTGGTTTGCTGATTGCTCCGCCGTCGACTGCAGCTCTCGTCACGAGGAGGCTGCACACGATGATGTTCGTCGCAAGCGCAAGTGGTGTCGCGGCGAC
>DCZD01000037.1:1846-10470 GCA_002331255.1 Acidimicrobiaceae bacterium UBA2093
ACACTTCGGCAACGCCGACTGTCGGGCAGTCATCCCGCGGTCGCTCACGTTGGGGGCCATCACCATGCCCACTGACATCATTGTCACCGACAATTTGTCGGTGGGCTACGGCTCGATCGCAGTCGTCGACCACCTAAACCTTCGACTTGCTCCTGGAACTCTCGTCGCTCTGATGGGATCAAACGGTTCAGGAAAGAGCACGATCTTGAAAACACTTGTCGGCCTCATCAGGCCGGTGAGTGGGTTGGTGACTGTGCTCGGTCATGCGCCTGGCGCATATCCCGCACAGGTCGCCTACGTGCCGCAGCATTCGGCCACGAGCGAGACCCTGCCCCTTCGAGCGCGAGATGTGGTTGCGATGGGTCGTTATGCGCGACTTGGTCTTCTCTCGAGGTTCAATCGCCATGATCGCAAGGTCGTCGACGACGCGATGCTCACGATGGGTGTTACGTCATTTGCTGACAAACCACTTCAGTCGCTATCGGGCGGTCAATGCCAACGTGTCCATCTTGCACAGGCGATTGCTCATGAGGCAGACGTGTGGTTTCTCGATGAACCCACAGCGGGCCTTGATGCAGAGGGTCGGGACACGGTGACGGCATGTGTTGATGCGGCTCGTGAGCGAGGTGCGTGCGTGGTGGTGTCGACGCATGACATCGAGGATGCTCGCATGGCCGACGTCGTCTTGCTGGTGGCAAAGGAGGTCATCGCTCAGGGGTCTCCCAAAGAGGTCCTGACCGACGCCAATTTGCGACGCATGTATGGCTTCACCGGCCAGCACTAGCAGTACGCAGGTCTAGTCCATAGCTCTGCAACTAGGCTGAAGGGCGCATGAAGGGGCTCATTCTCTCGGGTGGTGCGGGAACGCGTTTGCGCCCGATCACTCACACCAGAGCCAAACAGCTGGTTCCGATTGCCAACAAGCCCATCCTCTTCTACGGCATCGAAGCCATGGCCGAGGCGGGAATTCGCGAGATCGGCATCATCGTGGGGGACACCCGCGATGAGATCATGACCGCTGTAGGCGATGGCTCTCAGTTCGGCGTCAAGGTCACGTACATTCCGCAAGACGCACCACTTGGGCTCGCACATTGCGTGCTGATCGCCCGTGATTTCCTCAAAGACGACGACTTCGTCATGTATCTCGGCGACAACATGCTCGAGCAGAATCTCACTCAGTTCGTGTCGGGCTTCCAAGAAAAGCGCACCTCGACGAAACCCCCGAGTGCACAGATCTTGCTGTGCGAGGTGGAAGATGCGTCGCACTTCGGAGTCGCAGTGGTGAACAAAGATGGTCATGTCACCGATCTTGAGGAAAAGCCGAAGAAGCCGCGCTCAAATCTTGCGCTCGTCGGCGTGTACCTCTTCGATAAGTCGATTCATATCGCTGTGTCTTCAATCAAGCCCTCTGCGCGTGGCGAGCTTGAGATCACTGATGCGATTCAGTGGTTAGTTGACAACAAACACGTCGTGCATCACGAGGTGCTGGATGGCTGGTGGATCGACACCGGCAAGAAAGACCCTTTGCTCGAGTGCAACCGCTTGGTTCTTGATGTCATCGAAGCAGACAACAGGGGAACAGTAGACGACGCTTCCAAAGTCGAAGGCCGAGTGCGAATCATGGATGGCGCGAAGATCGAGAACTCACGAGTGCGCGGACCAGCCGTCATCGGCCGCAACGCTGTCATCGTAAACAGTTACATCGGGCCCTACACCTCGGTGGGTGACGACTGCACCATCGCTGACACCGACATCGAACATTCGGTGGTGTTGTCGCGCAGCAGTATCTCTGGCGCTGGTCGTTTGGTCGACTCTCTCATCGGGTACGACGTCGCCGTGAAACGGACCGAAGCACTGCCGAAGGCTCATCGTCTCATGTTGGGTGATGACTCCATCGTCGAGATCGGTTGACCTCGGGTCACACAACACGCAAAAACACGAGCCGAGGAGCAGCACTGTGGCAACAATCGAGAAGTCAGACGTCATTGAAGGTGTCTATGTCGTGACACCCGACATCCACGGCGACGCACGTGGCTTTTTCGTCGAGACCTATCGCCGTGAGTGGTTCCCGAAAGGTCGCGAAATGATCCAGGGAAATCGAGGAGATCGGCAAGCTGGTGCGGTCGTTGGCTTGCATTATCACTTGCATCAGGCCGACTACTGGTACGTGCCATTCGGATCATGCCGAGTTGTCCTTCACGACCTACGCGAAGGCTCACCAAGCGATGGTCAAACTCAGGTCATCGACTTAGGGGCCCGAAGTGATGGCACGCACGACCACCGTGGCGTGTACATCCCACCCGGAGTTGCACACGGTTTTTCCGCACTTTCGAACATGACCATCACCTATCTCGTCGATGGGTATTACAACCCGAAAGATGAACTGGGAGTGGCGTGGGACGACTCTGCAATTGGTGCTGACTGGGGTGTCGCGAATCCCGTGCTCTCAGGTCGCGACCAAGCCAACCCGTCCCGCGCAGCGATCGCTCCAGAACTTCGACCACATTTCGCCCTGAGGACATGACATGAAGTACTTCGTTACCGGTGCTGCCGGTTTCATCGGCTCCAACTACGTGCGCCACGTCTTGGCGACCACAGACCACCACGTCACGGTGTTCGACGCTCTGACGTATGCGGGCAACATGTCGACGATGAAGGACATGTCCGATGATGCGCGGTTCTCATTCGTGCAAGGAAACATCTGTGATCCCGCCGCTGTCGAATCCGCAATGAAGGGCCATGACGTCGTAGTGCACTTCGCTGCAGAGAGTCATGTCGACAGGTCAATTGCGGGATCAGATGATTTCATCCTCACAAATTGCTTTGGCACGAACGTCGTCGTCGATACGGCGCGACGTCTCGACGTGCAACGAGTGCTGCACATCGGCACCGACGAGGTGTACGGATCGGTCGAAGTTGGCTCATCGCTTGAAACCGACCCGCTCGAGCCTCGCTCGCCGTATTCTGCGTCGAAAGCGGGCTCAGACCTTATTGCGTTGTCGTACTACTCGACGCACAAGACACCGGTTCTCGTCACCCGATGCACTAACAACTTTGGCCCGTATCAATATCCCGAGAAGGCAATTCCACTGTTCGTCACGAACCTCATGGATGGGGGCAAGATTCCGCTGTACGGCGACGGGTTGAACGAACGTGATTGGTTGTTTGTCGACGACCACTGCACCGGAATTCAGTTAGTGCTCGAACAAGGCACGCTCGGTGAGATCTACAACATAGGCGCAGGCAACGAGACCTCAAATCGTGTGCTCGTGGACAAGATTCTCGATGTCATGGGCAAAGATGAGTCGAGCGTTCAATACGTGGAAGACCGCAAAGGTCATGACCGTCGATACTCGGTCAATATCGACAAGATCACAAAGCTCGGCTGGAAGAGGAAGCGCTCGCTTGATGAGGCTCTGCTCGAGACCGTGAAGTGGTACCAGGACAATCGTTGGTGGTGGGAACCGCTCAAGAAGGCCAAGTAGGGCGCCAATCGTGAAGAGACGGGAATCATGACGCGACTGTTGGTGACCGGTGCCGGTGGGCAGCTCGGCACAGAGCTTGTGGCGGTGGCGCAATCTCGGGGTCTCGAGTGTGTTGGTGTCACTCATGCAGATCTCGACATCGTCGATGCCGACGCGACTGTGGCAGTGGTGGAATCAGTTCGACCAACACTCATCATTCATGGGGCTGCTTGGACCGCAGTGGACAACTGTGAGACCGATCCGGCGAAGGCATTGGCGGTGAATGGTCACGGTTCTGCACATGTCGTAGAGGCGGCTCGTCGAGTTGGGGCTCGTGTTATCTACGTGTCAACGGACTACGTGTTTGATGGAACCAAACCAAGCCCATATATCGAGTCTGATCCCACAAATCCTGTGTCGTCGTATGGTCGCAGCAAGTTGACGGGCGAGCACGCCATGTCAGGAGACGACGCAATCGTGCGGATCTCCTGGGTTTGTGGGTATACCGGCGGAAACATGGTGAAGACCATTTTGCGAATTGCGGAGAATCAGGATCTCTTGTCATTCGTGGACGATCAACACGGCCATCCGACATTTGCTGATGACGCGGCAGCACGCATCGTCGACTTGGCACTCGCCGACGTGACTGGTATCTGGCATGTCACCAATCAAGGTGCGGTGTCTTGGTTTCAGTTTGCCCGCGAGGTGTTAATTGCCGCTGGGCTCGACCCCGAAAGAGTTCGACCCATCATGACCGCGGATCTTCAACCTCCTCGTCCAGCGCCGCGACCAGCAAACTCGGTACTTGAGAACAGAGCCATGACGAACGCCGGATGGGCGCTGCTCGATGACTTTCGAGTGCCACTCAAGCGACTAGTCAACCGACTTTTGTCCGAATCAAACAAGACATGACAAGAACATTGATGAGGGGAACATCATGGAAGTAGGACTTGCGATTCCACAGATGGCCCGTGGACTAAATCGCGACAGAGTCATTGGTTGGTGTCAAGCCGCAGAGACTGGTCCATTCTCCAGTATCTCGGCCGGTGAACGCATCACGTTTCGAAACCTCGAAGGCATCACACTGTGCGCAGCAGCTGCAGTTGCGACTGAACGTGTCCGAGTCATGACCAACGTCATCGTCTTGCCGTGGCATGAACCAGCTCTGATCGCCAAGGAACTGGCAACGATTGATGTTATGTCAGGTGGTCGTCTAGATGTAGCTGTTGGTGTGGGCGGAAGGTGGCAGGACTACGCCGCTCTCAACTCACCATTCGAGAATCGCCATCAACGACTCGACGATGCGGTGGCAGAACTGAAACGCCTGTGGTCTGGTGGTGCGGCAGCTGACGGCGAGTCGGTGGGGCCAGAGCCGGTGCAAGTTGGTGGCCCCCGTTTCTATGGTTCGGCGATGGGCCCGAAGTCAATGGCTCGTGTCGCGAAATGGGCGCACGGAGTGAGTGGTTTCACACTGATGGCCGACGTGGCGGAAGCCAAGCGACAGTTCTCGTCCACCGAATCAGCTTGGTTGGCAGCGGGAAGAAACGACAAGCCACGACACATCACCGGAACGTTCGTGTCGCTTGGTAATAATTCGCGCGACGTCTTGCGTCAGTTTGCGTATGAGTACCTGGAAGTTTTCTCGCCAGACTTTGCGCGTCAACTCAGTGATTCCATGCGTATCCATGAGAAGTCCGCACTTCGTGACTTGCTAGTTGAGATGAAGGAAGTTGGTTGCGATGAGTTCATCGTGGTGCCCGCTACTTCTGATCCGGCAATGGCAGATGAGGTGGCTGAAGTCGTTGCGGAGGTGTCATGACCGCGAACAGAAGGCCAACTGCACTGGTTACCGGCGCAAGTCGAGGTGTCGGCAAAGGCATTGCCCTCTCTCTGGCCGAGCACGGGTATGACCTCGTTATCACGGCTCGAACGGTGACAGAGGGTTCAGGAAGTAGTCCCGAGACGGGTGCACCTCTCGAGGGAAGTCTCGAACGCACTATGCAAGAAGCCAAGGACCGTGGCGCAATGTGTCGATGTGTCGTCATGGATCTGCTCGACCTTGACTCGTTGGAGCACGTTGCAGGTGAGGCACTCGCTGCTACTGATGGTCGACTAGATGTACTTGTAAACAACGCGATCTATGCCGGCCCAGGAAACGACAGGCTCTTTGGTGACATTGATCGCGACGACATCATCAACCGTGTGACCGGTAACTTGACGGCGCAACTTCTCTTCACTCAGACAATCTTGAATGCAATGATTCATCAAGATCTCGTGAACGGACTTCGCGGGACCATCATCAACATCACCTCAGGTGCAGGCCAGCACACGCCGCCAGCCCCAGTGGGGAAGGGTGGATGGCCACTCACCTACGCGGCTACGAAAGCAGGCTTCCATCGCATTGCGGACATGCTGGCGCTCGAATATGGGGCCTCTGGTATCCGCGCTTGCAACATCAACCCTGGTTTCATCGCCACAGAGCGAGTTCTCGCATCAGAGGCACTCAAGTTTGTGGCCGATCAAGGCGCACCGCCGTCAGTCGTCGGAGATGCCGTCGTTGGCTTCCTGAACGACCCTTCGATCAAGAACGGTTCCTACCTGCAAGCACAGTGATCGTGCCGCCGTGACCGCATGACAGGTCGCAGAGCGGGTGCTACTTTGATGTCGAGTACGTGGAGGTTGGATATGCGCAAGATGATTATTGCAATGACTGTGGTTGTGACTTCAGTGGGTGCTGTTGGTGCCCAAGTGGGTGCTGCGGCTCCGGCCGTGACCGTGCCAGGTCCTGCAGACTTGGTGGTGGACGCCGACTGGACACCAGTGCTTGGTGACGTCGTTGACATGAACTCGGTGAACTGTCGCGATGGGGCCACCACACACAAAAGTGTGAACGACCTCGAAACCGCCCTTAGTTCGAACCCGGTGAGGCTTCTCAATGTGGTGAGCCTCGAATGCAAACCCACTCTCGCCGTCGAGGGCAAGGTCGTGAACATCACAGGCACCGCGAAGAGCGATTCCCTCGGGTTTTCTGACGGTGTGTTCAAGTTGAAGTGCAGTTTTCGTGCGAATCTCTCAATCACCGTTTCCATTGAGGCGGGCCTCAAAGTTCCAACGTTGATTGCCTTGAAGAACCTTGTGTCTTCCCAGTTGCCCGTTGCATGCTCGTTCACGGCAACGTCGGCAGCAAAGGGCGCGTCGCTCAGCGGAACAATTGAGGGTCTCGCCAATGTCGGCACCAAGGCTTCAGAGCAATGTTCTCCGACTGCAGTGGCATGCGTGCCGTTCAGTCTCGATTCAGTGACGGTAACGGTTACTGACACAACCGGGTCACTCGACGGACTGGTTGGCTCGGGTACGTACTCATATGCCGACACGTTCCAATTGACTGGCATCACCGACATGGTCGACAAGTTCAACGCCACCAAGAAAGCGATGGGTCTCGGAATTCGTAATCGCCCACGAGTCGACCCAGACCAAGGTGCGATGAAACTGACTTTTGCAGAGGGCGCAGGAAAGTCCACGATTCTCCGTCCGGCACCGCTGAAGACTGGTGGACAAGGCATCGTGGCAGCCGGAGAGGGAGTTCAGGTTGCGACCGTTGCAGGGGCCAAGTGCTCGATCACACTTGCTAATGGCGCGAAGAAGTCCACGCTGACTGCTACTGCGTCAGCCGATGGTGTTGCCGTGCTCGGTTATTCGGCAACCACGCTCAAAGCAACGGCCAAGAAGATCGGCGCTGTGAAACGCGGGAAGACGCTTCCGACTGTGACTGTCACTGCGGCGTGCACCGCAGGTACAACAGTGATTCCTGCTGTCAGCGAAAAGGTTCAGCTCGCTATCTAATTCCGAGAATCTGACGGGTCTCGTCGTGGTTTGCCACGTGGTTCCCGCATTTCTTCACAAGGTCGATGGCCTCTGTGAGAAGTTCAAGATTGCTCACTTGGCGGTTACTCTCGAAGTCCTCTAGTCCGATGCGTAAGTGGCCGCCACGAGCCAGTACCTCTTCGGCAAATCCTGACTGAACAAGGTCGCCGCCGAGAGTCGCGCATGCCCATGGCAATCCGGTCCCGGTGAGTACATCGAGGTACAGGTCGAGCGCTGCCGTTGATGGCGGAAGTCCAAATGGTTGTCTGTCGGTGCCGAAGTAGAACTTGACAAAGGCGCCGGCAGCGAGCGCACCTGCACGAGCGTATGACGCGATGAGGCGAATGTAGCCAGGCTCAAAGCATGCGATGCTGGGCGCAAGTCGGAGAGCACGGCAGCGCTCATTGATGTTGGCAATGTCGCGTGGTGTGTAGCCGTAGAGAATTCCAGAGCCCGGCGCGCCGCTCTCGGTCGGTCGCCACAGCAAAGTGGCACCTGGGTCGAGCAAAGCCATATCAATGAGACCCATCTCATTGAGGTGCTCGTGGTGTTGCCACATCTTCGTGCCATCGCCCAGGTGATAGGCGTTTGCAGTCGGATACATCAGCGCTCGTGGGAACTGGCGTTGAAGTTCGGTGAAGACCTCAGCGCTGCGACGTGCCATGGACATTGGTTCTTTGTCAGCAAAGGTTCGAAAGTCGTCGTGATGGTGAAAGATTGACGCACCTGCTGCGAGGCAGTCGAGACCATCGCTAATCAGTTCATCGACACTGATTGGAACCTGACCCTGTTGGTCTTTGCGAGTGGGGCCGTTTACCGCGACCTCGATGATGACCGGTCGCGACATGATCAGCGTGGGTTCGGGTGATGACAGGCCACGAAGTGTCCCGCAGCGACTTCACGCAACTCGGGCTCTTGCTGTGCGCACAAGTCGGTGGCCGCTGGGCAGCGGGTGCGGAAACGACACCCTGACGGCGGATTCATCGGTGATGGGGGCTCGCCATCAATCGTTGCCTTAGCGCGACCGCGTCGCGGGTCGGGTACCGGGACCGAGCCGATGAGCGCCTTGGCGTAGTGGTGTGCGGGGTTTGCATAGAGAGCGTCTGGTGGCGCAACTTCACACACCTTGCCCAGGTACATGACCAGCACCCGAGTTGAGACTTGCTTCACCACCGAGAGGTCGTGGGAGATGAAGATCATGGTAAGACCGAAGCGATCCTTCATGTCCTGAAGAAGATTCAAGATCTGAGCTTGGATCGACACATCGAGGGCCGACACCGGTTCGTCGCAGATGAG
>DCZD01000037.1:10707-11207 GCA_002331255.1 Acidimicrobiaceae bacterium UBA2093
CCTCCGGAGAATTCCCACGGGCGTCGATCGCGTACAACAGCGGGATCGAGACCCACTGCTGTGAGCAGCTCGTTCACCTTCTTCTCACGCTCTGCATCGTTGCCACGACCCCACACTCTGAGGGGTTCGTCGATGATGTTCTTCACCTGCAAACGTGGATCAAGCGACGAGATGGGGTCTTGGAAGATCATCTGCATGCGAGGCCGAATGGAGCGCAAAGCCGAGTCATCGAGCGATGTGAGCTCATCGTTTCCAAGTTGAACTGATCCGCTCGTCGGACGCGGCAATTGCAGGATGGCCTTGCCGAGTGTTGATTTTCCGCAGCCTGATTCGCCAACGATTGCGAGTGTCTCGCCGCGCAACACGTCGAAGCTGACTCCAGCGACCGCACTGACGACGCTCTTTCGTCCAGCCTTGTAATTCATCACTAGGTCGTTCACTTCGAGCACTTTGTCGCCTGTCTGACGCAAGTGGGCTTTGCCTGTGCCGGCCATCAGTGA
>DCZD01000026.1:0-817 GCA_002331255.1 Acidimicrobiaceae bacterium UBA2093
TCAACGACAGCATCCGCGACTTCGCGCGAGCATCGTTGCGTTACGGCCTGCAGCGCAATTACCCGGTGTACATGAGCACGAAGAACACGATCTTGAAGGCCTACGACGGTCAGTTCAAAGACTTGTTCGAGGAAGTGTATGAGAAGGAGTTCAAGTCTGACTTCGAGAAAGCCGGACTCACTTACGAGCATCGTCTCATCGACGACATGGTCGCGTGTGCGATGAAGTGGGAAGGCGGCTATGTGTGGGCATGCAAGAACTACGACGGTGACGTGCAGTCAGACACGGTGGCCCAAGGGTTCGGCTCACTCGGGCTCATGACGTCGGTGTTGCTCACGCCAGATGGAAAGACTGTCGAGGCTGAAGCAGCGCACGGAACCGTGACTCGTCACTACCGTGAGCATCAGAAGGGCAACAAGACCTCGACAAACCCGATCGCCTCAATCTTTGCGTGGACCCGAGGTCTCATCCATCGTGGAAACCTTGACAACAATCCGAAGCTCATCGAGTTCGCCAACAAACTCGAGCAAGTGTGTGTCGAATCTGTCGAAGGCGGTGAGATGACCAAGGACCTCGCGATCCTCATCTCGAAGGACCAGCCATGGTTGACGACTGAGGATTACCTCGCGGCGCTCGACCGTCGTCTTCAGCAAAAGATGGCCTGACACAACAAGTTGTAGTCGCCTGACATCAGCTGACGCGGCAAAGTGACCAACATGAGAGCAGTAGTCCTCCGGGCACACGGTGGCATTGATGTGCTGGGCATAGAAGAGATCAGTTCTCCAACACCTGGTATCGACGAAGTGCTCGTCGATGT
>DCZD01000026.1:1060-8193 GCA_002331255.1 Acidimicrobiaceae bacterium UBA2093
CCATACCCTGATGAAGTCGAGATTCCAGGTCTCGAATTCGCTGGTGTAGTCCGTGCGATTGGTGCCCATGTGCGACGGTGGAATGTGGGCGATCACGTCATGGGGATCGTCGCCGGTGGTGGGCACGCCGAACAATTGGTGATCCACGAGCGCCAGGCAGTCCGGGTGCCAGCTGGTGTCGCTGTCCGCGATGCGGCGGCGATTCCTGAGGTGTTCCTGACCGCATGGGATGCACTCGTCGTGCAAGGTGGCCTCACATCTGGTCGATGGGCGCTCGTACACGCTGGCGCATCTGGTGTAGGAACCGCTGCGATCCAGTTGTGCAAGGCGATCGGTGCGCGCGTTGTGGTCACATGCTCCACCAATAAGGTCGATAGTTGTCGTGCTCTTGGGGCAGATGTGGTGGTCGACTACACCTCTAGTGACTTCGTTGTCGAGGTAGCTCGTGCGACGAACGGTGAAGGTGTCGATGTGGTGCTTGACGTCATCGGTGGCGACTATGTCGAACGAAATGTCGCCTGTCTGCGCACCAAGGGTCACATCATTCAAGTCGGAACGATGGCCGGCAAGCCGGCACCGTTCAATGTTGGCGCGCTTTTGTTCAAGCGGGCGAGCATCACTGGAACGGTGTTGCGGGCGCGACCACTTGAGGAAAAGATCGCCATCTCCCAACAGTTCGAAGCTGAAGTCGTGCCACTGTTCGAGTCAGGCGCACTGCGACCTGTCATCCACGTCCGCATGCCACTGACCTCAGTTGCTGAGGCGCATGCGATGATGGAAGCCAATGCCAACGTCGGCAAAATCATGCTCGACGTCCAGACGACGTAACCAACAACTTCGTTCGGCCTGAGGGCCCGAGGAGCTAGCGCTTGTTGATGGGGGTGTAGTTGCGCTCGTCGGAGCCGATGTACAACTGACGAGGACGGCTGATCTTCTGCTCTTTGTCGCCGAGAAGTTCTTGCATGTGTGCAAGCCAACCAACGGTGCGCGGGATGGCGAAGAGCACGGTGAACATGTCAACTGGGAATCCGAGTGCTTGGTATATCAGGCCCGAGTAGAAGTCGACATTCGGGTACAACTTGCGCTTCACGAAGTACTCGTCCTTGAGCGCGACTTCCTCTAACTTCAACGCGACGTCAAGCAGCGGGTTCTTCCCGGTGACTTCGAAGACGTCATAAGCAGTCTGCTTGATGATGCGTGCGCGTGGATCGAAGTTCTTGTACACGCGGTGGCCAAATCCCATGAGTCGACCAGAACCATTTTTGACACCTTCGATGAACGACGGGACATTGTCGATGTGGCCAATCTCGGCGAGCATCCGCACCACAGCTTCATTGGCACCGCCGTGAAGCGGCCCGTAAAGCGCTGATGCCGCAGCCGCGGTTGAGGTGTATGGGTCGCTGTTTGCTGAGCTGACGACGCGCATGGTGGTGGTGCCACAGTTTTGCTCGTGGTCCGCATGCAAAATGAAGAGAACGTCCATTGCTCGCGCAAGCACCGGATCGATCGCGTGGTCATCGCCGATGCGGAACATCATGTTCAGGAAGTTCTGTGCGTACGGCATTGAATTGTTCGGCAGGACGAACGGGAGACCCTGGCTGAATCGGTAACACATTGCCGCGATCGTGGGCACTTTGGCGATGAGGCGAAGTACTTGTTTGTCGAATGACTGCTTATCGAAGATGTCTTTTGCGTCGTCGTAGAACGTTCCGAGCGCAGCCGTGGCGGACACGAACATTCCCATTGGGTGTGCGTCATAGTGAAAGCCATCCACGAAGCGCTTACGCATGTTTTCGTGGATCATCGTGTGGTGTGTGACGCTGTGTGCCCATGTCGACAGCTGATCTGCCGTCGGGAGTTCGCCGTTCAACAGCAGATAAGCGACTTCAAGATAGGTCGAATGCTCAGCGAGTTGTTCGATTGGATAACCGCGATAACGCAGGATTCCGGCATCACCATCGAGATAGGTAATGGCTGATGCGCAAGATGCAGTCGACAGATAAGCCGGGTCGTACATGAACAGACTTGGATCAAGTTCCCGAAGGGCCGATGACGGGAACGTCCCCCCGGTGATGGGTACCGTGACTTTCTTTCCAGTTCGGTCGTCAATGATGGTGATGGTGTCAGCCACTGGGATCTCCTTGTTACTGACGTTGGTTTTCGAGGGCTTTCTCCCCCGAGGAAACTTTAGAGGAATAGGTCACTTCGAACCCCATTCATCGATAGTCGCCGGCACTCGACTCGTGCTGGCGTGGCTAATCAGAGGGGAGTGTTGTCGTGCTTGCGCGACACCAAACGCTCACGCTTGTCCCGCAACATGTGTAGCGCTGCGCACAACTCCCGACGGGTGTCTTCAGGGGTGACTACGGCGTCGACATAGCCACGCTCGGCGGCGATGTATGGGTTGAGAAGTCGCTCCGAGTAGTCCTCTTCGAACGCGGCCCGCTCTTCTGGGGTGGCTCGGCGTTGGAGGATTGCCGCGGCCTGGCCGGCACCCATGACGGCAAGTTCAGCCCATGGCCACGCGAGACAAAGGTCATTACCCATTTTCTTCGAGTCCATCACGATGTAGGCGCCGCCATAGGACTTGCGCATGATGACGCAGATTCGCGGCACGGTGGCTCGGCCATAGGCGAACACCAGCTGTGCACCGTGTCGAATCATGCCACGCCATTCGAGGTCTTTGCCGGGGTAGAAGCCTGGTGTATCGACAAGTGTGACGATCGGCAGGTTGAACGCATCGCAGAAGTTCACGAAGCGTGCCGCCTTCTGTGATGCGGGTATGTCGAGTGTGCCTGCAAGTGACATCGGCTGATTAGCGACGATGCCGACGGGGTAACCAGCAATTGATGCAAGTGAAGTCACAACATTCGTGGCCCAACGTGGGCGCATCTCTAATTGGTATCCATCGTCGACGAGAGCTTCGATGACGCTTCGCACGTCGTAGCTGCCCGTGGATGATTCGGGAATGAGCTCACCAGCTTCAGGCGTCGACCGTTCGTCGGAGTCGCCATGTTCGATGTTCGCGGGCAACTGGTTCACGTTGTCGGGAATGAACGTCAGGAATGCTTCGACCCACTCGATTGCGTCGCTGACAGAGTCGACGACAGCAGTCGCTGCGCCACTGGTACGCGCGTGAGTAGACGCTCCACCGAGTTCATCTGTGCTCACGTTGATACCGGTGAACTCAGCAACCATCGTGGGGCCACTCACGAAGGCGTACGCATCGTTCGTCATGACGACGACATCTGCAAGGCCGATGAGTAGCGCTGGTCCTGACACGGCCGGTCCTGTGACGATGAAAATGGTTGGCACGATGCCAGAACATTCAGCAATTGCTCGGGCGGCGCGACCCCATCCGTGTAGCGCCGAGATTCCCTCAAGAATGTCAGCGCCCGATGATTCCATGACTGCGACAAAGGGGAGTCCTTGAGTGCGTGCAGCGGTCGCAGCGTTGGCGATTACTTCTGATGCAGCACCAGACAAAGCGCCCTTGTGCTGAGATCCGTCGACATTCAGCCAGACAACACTGCGGCCGTTGTTGAGAAGTCGAACATCTGCTGCCGCTGCGCCAGGAACTTTGGCTTGCAATGCAAGAAGATTGTCGCCCACAGCGAGCAACACTATGTGGTGCGCGTCACTCGTCTGAACTGTGGATGCACACGGTTGTGTCAACTATCACAGGGAGAATCGGCAGTAATCGCGCATTCTGCCTTGAGTCCTCCCAGGCGCTCGGCAAGAATGAATACAACACATCGAGTCGGGCATCCCCCATAGCCCGGCCGAAAGAACCCACTGATGGTCCCCCACCATCGGGTTTAGGTAGAGAGGCCCCGCACCCCCAAGCGGGGCCTTTCCCGTTGTGGCGTTAGCCTCCCGTCAATGAGCGGATCGGCCGCATTCTTCGACCTTGACCGCACACTGCTGGCGGGGGCATCGGGAGAAGTGGTGTCGCGTGCCCTGCGTTCAGCAGGGGTGGTCAATCGTGATATTCCAGGCGAGTCGTTCGCCTACAAGCTGTTCTCGATCTTCGGCGAAAATCTTCCATCCATGGCGCTTGGTCGCCAGGCCGTGCATGCGTTCAAAGGGCATAGCCAGTCGGCCGTTCGTGCCGCCGCAGCGTCTGCAGTAGCAGAACTCACCAGACGACTTCAGCCGTTCGCGCTCGATGTGGTGCGCGAACATCAGCGAAACGGACGTCTTGTCGTGTTGGCTACCACGACTCCACGCGATCTCATTGAGCCATTCGCGATCTCGATGGGTTTCGACGATGTCATCGCAACGACGTACGAAGTTGACGATCAGGGTCGATACACCGGCGACATAGTTGGTCCCTACGTGTGGTCGAGAGGGAAGTTGCAAGCAGTCACGACGTGGTGCGCCACTCGTAACATTCGTCTAGCTGACTGTTATGCATACAGCGACAGCGTCTATGACGAGCCCCTTCTCTCATCGGTGGGTCATCCGACGGCTGTCAACCCTGATGTGCGCCTCGCACTCACGGCGACGGCTCGTCGTTGGCCTGTCACGGACTTCTCGACGCCACCAGGGGTGCTGAAGATCCCGGTGCTTGGGCTCGAATTGCAGAAACTTGCTCTTCAGTTCTCTCGACCTGAGTTCTTCCCGTACGCACGTTTCGACATCAGTGGCATCGAAAACATTCCGCAATCAGGCGGGGCACTCTTGTGTGCAAATCACCGCAGCTATTTCGATGTCGCGGTTGTTGCAATGGTCGTAGCACGCAGCGGACGCACTGTGCGTTTCCTCGGGAAGAAGGAAGTGTTCGACGCGCCGGTCATCGGGCCAATCGCAGCCGCGATGGGTGGCATCCGAGTTGACCGCGGAACCGGCAGTGATGAACCACTGAAGGAAGCCGAACAGGCACTCCGTGCAGGTGACATGGTGGCGATCATGCCGCAAGGCACCATTCCTCGAGGCCGAGCATTCTTTGATCCAGAGTTGAAGGGACGCTGGGGAGCGGCGAGGCTTGCTGCAGTTACTGGTGTTCCCGTCGTGCCGATCGGCTTGTGGGGCACCGAGAATGTGTGGCCTCGAAGCGCGCGGCTTCCCAACGTCACGAATGTGACGTCGCCACCGAACATCAGAATCAAGGTCGGAGCACCCGTCGCACTTTCGCGAATGTCAAGCGAAGTTGATACTGCGCGCATCATGAACGCGATCATGTCACTGCTTCCCCCTGAAGCTCGGGA
This sequence comes from Acidimicrobiaceae bacterium UBA2093, assembly GCA_002331255.1. Taxonomy (GTDB): domain Bacteria; phylum Actinomycetota; class Acidimicrobiia; order Acidimicrobiales; family Ilumatobacteraceae; genus UBA2093. Next base: position 6,271 of record DCZD01000026.1, read on the forward strand.
GCAACGCGAACCAACTAGTGACGAACTTCGCCGGGCGTATCCTGCGAACTATGTCGGTGATCCGGAATCTGAAATGACGAGGAGACCGGGCACCGACTAACAGGTGTCCGTGGCTGTCGCCGCGTTTGTAGGTGCGCCCTACTTCTTGCCGGCGACTTTCTCGCGCACGATGTTCAAAGCTGAACCAGCCTTGAACCACTCCACTTGTTCATCGCTGAACGTGTGCTTTGCCTCGAAGTCGATTGTGCGACCGTCGGCTTTTGTGATTCGGCACTTGACCGGCATGTCAGGCACTGGTGGCAAGTTCAACACGCTGATGTGGTCTGTCTCATCGATTTGCTCGTACGTCGCAGGATCGGAGAATGTGAGCGGTACCAATCCTTGCTTCTTCAGATTCGTCTCGTGGATGCGTGCGAACGAGCGCGCAAAGATCACGATGCCGCCACGGAAACGAGGTTCCATTGCGGCGTGTTCGCGTGACGAACCCTCGCCGTAGTTTTGGTCACCGATCGCGCACCAACGAATTCCAGCTTCGCTGTAACGCTTGGCGATGTCTGGGTAGCTACGACGCCCGCCGTCGGTGATGTCGAGGCCTTCGCCGACCGCGCCGCCGAAGGCGTTCACTGCACCAATAAACAGATTGCCCGAGATGTTCTCGAGGTGTCCGCGATAGGTGAGCCACTTACCCGCTGCAGAGATGTGGTCGGTGGTGCACTTGCCTTGGGCCTTCATGAGGATTGGCAACTCGATGTAGTCCTTGCCATCCCATGCAGGGAATGGTTCAAGCAATTGCAGTCGGTCACTGGTGGGGCTGACTTCGACGACGACGCCCGAGCCGTCAGTGGGTGGTGCCGTGAACGTGTCGACACCTGGGTCATATCCGCCAGAGGGGAGCACTTCGCCAACTGGCGGGTCGAGACGTACTTCTGTGCCGTCGGGCGCCGTGATCGTGTCGCTTGTCGGGTCGAAGTCAAGACGCCCGGCGAGAGCAATTGCGATGACAGTGTCGGGACTTGTCACGAACGAGAGCGTGTTTGCAGATCCGTCGTTGCGCTTTGGGAAATTGCGATTGAACGAGTTGACGATGCTGTTCGGCTTTGCGGTCGTGTCGGCGGCACGCTCCCATTGTCCGATGCACGGTCCGCACGCATTGGCAAGAACAGTGGCACCGATTGCCTCGAGGTCGGCGAGAAGACCATCTCGTTCGATGGTCGCACGAATTTGTTCGCTTCCTGGCGAGATAAGCAGTTCGGTCTTGGCACGAAGGCCTTTGGCGGCTGCCTGACGCGCGACTGAGGCTGCACGGGTGATGTCTTCGTACGACGAGTTGGTGCACGAGCCGATGAGTGCAGCGCTCACTTCGAGCGGCCAGTTGTTCTCGCGAGCCGCCGTACCGATACCGGCGCCGACAGCGTGAGCACGATCTGGTGAGTGTGGCCCGTTGATCAGCGGCTTCAGAGTCGAGAGATCAATCTCAAGCACGCTGTCGTATTGCGCCCCATCATCGGGGCGAAGGTCGCTAGAAACCTTGTCGGCAGCATCAGCAATCGATTCGCGACCAGTTGACTTGAGGTACAACGCCATGTTGTGGTCATAAGGAAACACCGAACATGTCGCACCGATCTCTGCCCCCATGTTGCAGATGGTTGCCTTGCCGGTCGCTGAAATGGAGTCGGCCCCTGGTCCGAAATACTCCACGATTGCGCCAGTGCCGCCTTCGACCGTGAGCTGACGCGCCACTTCCAAAATCACATCTTTCGGGCTGGCCCAGCCCGAAAGTGTGCCGGTGAGTTTTACTCCGATGACCTTGGGCCACCGGACGTTGAAGGGGAACCCGGTCATTACATCAACTGCATCGGCACCACCGACGCCAATTGCGACCATGCCGAGTCCACCGGCGTTTGGTGTGTGGCTGTCGGTGCC
>DCZD01000026.1:8374-14354 GCA_002331255.1 Acidimicrobiaceae bacterium UBA2093
CGGTGCCGATCATCATTCCGCCAGGGAACGCATAGTTCTCGAGCACGACTTGGTGGATGATGCCCGAACCAGGGCCCCAGAATCCGATTCCATATTTCGCACTGACAGAGCGCAAGAAGTCGTACACCTCGCGGTTGTCATCGTTTGCGACCTTGAGGTCCTTGAGTGCGCCGACCTTGGCCAGAATCAAGTGGTCACAATGCACAGTCGAAGGAACTGCAGTCTGGGGTAGGCCCGCGGTCATGAACTGCAACAAGGCCATCTGTGCTGTCGCATCTTGCATTGCGACCCGGTCGGGATGAAAGTCGGCGTAGCTGCGTCCACGTTCCATTTCTTGGTTGGCTGGGTCGGAGAGATGGTTGATGAGAATTTTTTCGGTGAGTGTGAGTGGACGACCGAGGCGCTTGCGACCAAGAGCCACACGCTCGGGAAGGGTGGCGTACACCTTGTCGACCAATTGCTGAGGGGTTCCTGCGGTCACTGCCATGACGACTCCTGATTGAAGATGAAACTGCTGTTGCTGTCGAGAGAGATGGTGTCAGGGATGTTGACACGTGTCTGTCGCTTGTGTATACAACTGTAATACAAGTGCGTACCATCCGCTATCACCACATCGCCGACGAGCTTCGCTCACGAGTGCAATCAGGGGTCTATGCCTCAGGTCGTCTGTTGCCTAGTGAATCAGAGATGTCGGCAGAGTTCTCGGTGAGTCGGGTCACTGTACGTAAGGCGCTCGAGATGTTGCGTGACGAAGGTCTCGTCGACTCACGTCAGGGCTTCGGGTGGTTCGCCGCCGGCGATCCCGTGCGACAGCCACTCGGTCGTCTCGCGACAATCGAAGATCAGATGCGTGCCAGTGGAATGACTCCAGAGCGACATGTGCTTGAGTTTGCATTCGAGAAGGCTCCGCGCGATGTTGCGCGCGCACTCGGAACGCCAAATGTTCTTCGTGTGCTGCGCATCAACCTTGCCGACGGTGAGCCGTTTGCCCTTGTGACGGTGTGGTGCGCCGCTGAACGTGGTCAGCATCTTTCTCGAGCAGACGTCGAGCGCACACCGTTCTATGAGCTTCTCGACGTGCCGTTGCAGGGAGCAACACAGACCATCGCTGCCGATGCCGCAACAAAGTCAGAGGCGACACACCTCGACGTTCCGGAAGGTGCTCCAGTCTTGCGCTGTCGACGCGTCACCACCGGAACCGACGGAAAGCCCGTGCTCGTGTCGCATCATGTGTTTCCCGGCCATCGCACTGAGTTCGTGGTCGATTTACCGTCGGCCGAGCCGTCGATTGCGCCAAGCGGACTTCGGCTGGTCGAGTAGCGACCACTGCTCGCTCGACGCAACTGTCACCGAAGGAACTGTGCGCGCCACGCTTCGTTGTCCCGCGCCAGACCGTCGCGGATTGCATCGACCACAGGGCCGCGTAGTCGACGTTTGCTGTGGAGGTGTGCTGCTCGGTCGAGTGATGCGAATGTCGCAGCTGTCGCCAAGGCTGTTTCCATCAATAGTTCTGGCTCGACAACCGAGTCGAGCAAACCGTTTTCCACGGCGTTGTGCGACCCGAATACTTCTGCAAGCAACACCGCCCGACTCAATGCGGCAGGGCTGACGCGCTGTCGAAGAATCTCGATGGTTGACAGCGGCATTGCCATGCCAATTGCAACTTCATTGGCGGTGTATCGGTGAGTGCCCCGCACTCCGATGCGAAAGTCACAAGACAACAAGAAAAATACGCCCATCGCAATCGCATGACCACCGCTTGCTGCGACCACTGGTCGCGGAAACTCAAGTAGACGAATCGCCAGATTGATGCCACCGTTCAACATGTCGACGGTGTCTTGTCCTCCGGCAGCAATCGTCTTCAGGTCGAAACCGGCGGAGAAGATGCCGTCCCGACCAGTGAGAACGACGGGCACGTCGTCGGACTCTGCTTGGTCGAGCGCGGAGTTGAGCGATGCTTGCATCGCCAGCGAGATGGCATTTGCTTTGCCGTCATCCAATGTGACGATGCCGATACCGTCGCGAAGCTCGTATGTAGCAAGTTGATTCGACATGTGTCGCGTCACCATTGATCCCAGTGGAGGACATTCGCTAGCGGTTCGCGTTTGGCTGGTTTGAAGTCGGTGCCGATGGTGTAGGCGATGGGGAATAGTCCACCTTGGCTCACTGCATCGAAAGGTATGCCCAACAAGTCGGCGGCCTCTTTTTCTCCGTCGTTCATCAGGTGAATCGTGGTCCACGCCGACCCCATACCGCGCTCACGTAACGCAAGCATGAAACTCCACACAGCAGGGAGCAGCGAGCCCCATGCAGACGCCGTCATGAACGACGGAAGATTGTCGAGCCGACCTTCAATTGCCGGAATCAACAACAGCGGAGCTCGGTGGAAGTTGTCCGCTAGGAAGAACGCAGAATCGCGTACTGCACCTTGGCGCTCGGCGCGCGTGTCGCCGGTGGGGTAGTCGCGACCAGGAAAGTTGGCGTAGATCTCAAAGTTGCGCCGGTAGATCTCTTGGAGGCGCTTTTTCTTCGCGACATCTTCGACCACAATCCAGTGCCAGCCCTGGCTGTTAGAGCCAGTCGGGGCCTGCATTGCGAGCTCGATGCACTCTTCGACCACGCTGCGCTCGACGGGCTTCTCGAAATCAAGTCTTTTGCGCACGCTGCGGGTCGTTGCGAGTACTTCGTCAGCAGAAAGGTTGAGTTTCATGGACTTCATCATGGCACCAGAATCGCATGCATCTTGCACCGCCGGATGTACCGAAGTCCCAGTGTGCGCGTACTCGAGTGGCATGGGAGACTTCACTCATGACTAATCGTGTGACGCTGGCGGTGGCAGACGGAATTGCCGATGTACGGTTGAATCGACCCGACAAACGCAATGCACTCGACCCCGAGATGTTCGCGGCTCTTGTCAGCACCGGAGAAGCACTGAAGTCCCGCGATGATGTTCGTGTCGTCGTGTTGTCGGGTGAAGGTGCCTCGTTCTGCGCGGGCCTCGACCTAGCCAGCATGGGTGCACTCGCCGGGGATACCAACGATCAGTCGTCTGATCAACCAACAGGTGACCGACCATCGATCATGGGAACTGGCGGACGCATCACGCATCTGGCGCAACAGTCCGCGTGGGCCTGGCAAGAAGTGCCGATGCCCGTCATCGCCGCACTTCACGGTCACGCACTCGGTGGTGGCATACAAATTGCAATGGGAGCAGACATTCGCATTGCCCATCCGGCGACGAAGTTCAGCGTGCGAGAGACATTTTGGGGCCTCATTCCTGACATGACCGGCACGCTGACCATCACTCGTCATGTGCGACCCGACATCGCGAAAGAACTTGTGTTCACCGCGCGCATTTTTGACGGAACTGAAGCCCATTCGTTGGGTCTCGTCACGTCGCTTTCGGAGGACCCGTTCACTGCTGCGATGTCGCTTGCTCGTGAAATCTGCGCCGTCAGTCCCGATGCTGTCCGCGGAGCCAAAGAGCTCATCAATTCACGAGTGAACGAACATGCGGCGGACCAGTTCGCCTCTGAGCGGACGGTCATTCAGTCGCTCATCGGTGAGCACAATCAGGTCGAGTCTGTGACGGCGTACTTCGAGAAGCGCAACCCGCGATTCGTTGACGCGACGATCCGACGTTCGTAATCGCCTTGATGACCCGCCATCACGGCGGTAGGGTATGACCTGCTTGGGCCAGCGTTGTCCCGGGTGAAAACAGCGTCGTCTTCACCCTTTCCGTAGAAACACGTGCGCTTTGCGCTGTTCACGAAGAGACAACAATTATGAATCCAGACATGCCCGCCCCCAGCGGTCTCTACGACCCGCGCTTTGAGCACGACGCTTGTGGCGTCTCATTCGTCGCCAACTTGAAGGGTGTACGTAGTCGCGAGATCGTCACGCTTGGCATCACTGCTCTCTGCAATATGGAGCATCGAGGCGCCACTGGCGCAGAAGCGGAAACAGGCGACGGCGCAGGAATCTTGATTCAGATTCCCGATGCCTTCCTACGCGGTGTTCTGGACTTTGAGTTGCCTCCAGTTGGTGCATACGCAGCAGGGTTGTGTTTCCTTCCCGCTGGTCATTCGCGTGCCGCCGACGCAACGACGACAGTCGAGCGCATCACAGTGGAAGAGGGCTTGCGCCCGCTCGGCTGGCGTGATGTTCCAGTGAACCCAGACTGTCTTGGCGCATCGGCACGTGCGGTGATGCCCACAATTCGTCAGTACGTGCTCGACGACCCGCATGGAGCGACTGGAATTGATCTCGATCGCAAGATTTTCATTGTCCGTAAGCGCATCGAGCATGAACTTGTCGGTGACATGCGCACCTATTTCCCGAGCCTGTCGGCCCGGACGCTCGTATATAAGGGCATGCTCACAACACCAGAGCTCGGCGATTTCTTTCCAGACCTCTGGGATGAACGTATGGAGTCAGCATTGGCGCTGGTCCACAGCCGTTTCAGTACGAACACGTTCCCTTCTTGGCCACTTGCACATCCGTATCGCTACGTCGCACACAACGGTGAGATCAACACGGTGCAAGGCAACCGCAACTGGATGCGCACGCGAGAAGCGCTTCTCGAGAGCGGTGTCATTCCTGGGCTCGATCGTGCTTTTCCAATCATCACCGACGGCATGAGCGACAGCGCAAGCTTTGACGAAGTACTCGAGTTGCTGCATCTTGGGGGTCGCACTCTTCCGCACGCCCTGCTCATGATGATCCCCGAAGCATGGGAGAACAACGAGCACATGGATCCCCGCAAGCGTGCGTTTTACCAGTACCACGCATCGCTTATGGAACCTTGGGATGGCCCAGCAAACGTCGCATTCACAGATGGCTCCGTCATCGGCGCGGTGCTCGACCGAAATGGTCTACGACCGGGTCGTTACTGGATCACGAAGGACGACCTCGTCGTCTTGGCATCAGAGGCCGGTGTCCTCGAGATTGAGGCGGCGCGCGTTATTCGCAAGGGTCGTTTGCAGCCTGGTCGCATGTTCCTCATTGACACCGAACTTGGTCGCGTCGTCGATGATGAAGAGATCAAGCTCGAGTTGGCTGCACAGCACCCGTATGCAGAGTGGCTTGCCGATGGACTCACGAATCTCGATGATCTTCCAGCTCGTGAACATGTTGTGCACAGCCACGACAGCGTGATGCGTCGTCAGCAAATGTTCGGTTACACCCATGAAGAGTTGAAGGTCATCCTCGCTCCGACTGCGCGAACTGGTACCGAGCCGATTGGCTCGATGGGTACTGACACGCCAATCGCCGTCCTATCCGAAAAATCGCGTTTGTTGTTCGACTACTTCCAACAATTGTTCGCACAGGTCACTAACCCGCCACTCGATGCCATTCGCGAAGAAGTGGTGACCTCGGTCGGAACCAGTGTCGGACCAGAAGCAAACCTTCTGTCACCCGGTCCTGATAGCTGCCGCCAGTTGACGTTGCCATTCCCGATTCTCGACAACGACGACCTGGCCAAGATCATCCACATCAACGATGACGGCAACATGCCACATCTCGAGTGCACTGTCATCAGTGGGTTGTATCGCGTGGCCGATGGTGGCGAAGGCCTACGCGTCGCACTTGATCGCGTTCGCGAAGAAGCTTCGGCTGCAATTTCGTCGGGTGCTCGCATCCTCGTGTTGTCTGATCGCAACAGTGACGAGGTGTACGCCCCGGTTCCATCGCTCCTGTTGACCGGAGCAGTACACCACCATCTCATCCGCGAGAAGACGCGCACGCAGGTCGGGTTGGTCGTCGAATGTGGAGACGCTCGTGAAGTGCACCACATGGCGTTGCTCGTAGGTTTCGGCGCCGGTGCCATCAATCCATACCTTGCTTTCGAATCAATCGAGGACATGATCGCCGCAGACGGCGGCAAAGGATTGCACTCGCTTGGTGGAATGGACCCGCACAAAGCGGTCAAGAACTACATCAAGGCGAGTGGAAAAGGTGTGCTGAAGGTGATGTCGAA
>DCZD01000026.1:14520-17721 GCA_002331255.1 Acidimicrobiaceae bacterium UBA2093
AAGGTGATGTCGAAGATGGGCGTGTCGACGGTCGCTTCCTACACCGGCGCTCAAATCTTCGAAGCAATCGGTCTTGCTCAGGATCTCGTTGATGAATACTTCGCCGGAACGGTGTCTCGTCTCGGGGGTATCGGCCTCGATGAGATCGCTCAGGAAGTTGCGGTACGGCATGCGATGGCACACCCAGTGCGTCCAGAACAACGTGCCCACCGCAAGTTGGAACTGGGAGGCGAGTATCAGTGGCGTCGCGAAGGTGAATACCACCTCTTCAATCCAGAGACCGTGTACCGGCTTCAGCATGCGACACGGGCGAAGCGTTGGGATGTCTTCAAGCAGTACACCCGTGCGGTCGACGACCAGTCGCGCACGCTGTGCACGCTGCGTGGATTGTTCGACCTCAAGACCAGCGAGCGTCAGCCGGTGGCAATCGAGGAGGTTGAACCAGTGTCAGAGATTGTCAAGCGGTTCTCGACCGGTGCGATGAGTTACGGCTCGATCTCAGCTGAAGCCCACGAGACTCTTGCAGTTGCGATGAACCGCATTGGTGCGAAGAGCAACACAGGTGAAGGCGGGGAAGATCCCGAGCGATTCACGCCCTTGCCGAACGGCGACTCGAAGCGCAGTTCCATCAAGCAGGTGGCATCAGGCCGCTTCGGTGTGACGAGTGAGTATCTGGTGAACGCAGATGATCTCCAGATCAAAATGGCACAGGGGGCAAAACCTGGAGAAGGCGGTCAGCTTCCAGGGCACAAGGTGTATCCGTGGGTGGCGAAGACTCGTCACAGCACGCCCGGAGTGGGCCTCATTAGCCCGCCCCCTCACCACGACATTTATTCGATCGAGGATCTGAAGCAACTGATTCACGACTTAAAGAACTCAAACCCCGCTGCTCGCGTGCACGTGAAGTTGGTTGCAGAAGTCGGCGTCGGAACAGTTGCTGCCGGAGTAAGCAAGGCCAAAGCCGATGTGGTTCTTATCTCAGGCCATGACGGTGGAACTGGTGCATCGCCGTTGACATCGCTCAAGCATGCGGGTGCACCGTGGGAGCTCGGTCTTGCTGAAACACAGCAGACATTGCTGTTGAACGGACTGCGCGACCGCATTGTGGTCCAGGCTGACGGACAGATGAAGACAGGTCGTGATGTCATCATTGCGGCACTGCTTGGTGCAGAAGAGTTCGGATTCGCAACAGCACCCTTGGTCGTGAGCGGTTGCATCATGATGCGTGTGTGTCACCTCGACACATGCCCTGTCGGAATCGCTACTCAGAACCCCGTGCTCCGCAGTCGTTTCAGCGGCAAGCCAGAGTTCGTCGTCAACTTCTTCGAGTTCATCGCTGAAGAAGTCCGCGAGTACCTTGCGGCACTCGGATTCCGCTCGTTGAAGGAAGCAATCGGCCATGTCGAGATGATCGAAACTCGAGCTGCAATTGAGCATTGGAAAGCCCGCGGACTCGACATCTCCCCAATGCTGGAATTGCCACAGAATCCGTATGGGCAGACGCTGCACCACTCAGTTGCTCAAGATCATGGTCTCGATGAGGCGCTTGATATGCAACTCATCGAACTTTCCCGTGACGCAATCGCAGACGCACGTCCCGTACGAATCAACCTGCCGATTCGCAACGTGAACCGCACGGTCGGAACCATGCTCGGACACGAAGTGACGAAGGCATGGGGCGGTGTTGGGCTTCCAGACGCCACTATCCAGATCCACTTCACCGGTTCGGCCGGACAAAGCTTTGGCGCATTCGTTCCGGCCGGTATCGAGATGCAACTCGAAGGTGACAGCAACGATTATCTCGGCAAAGGCTTGTCTGGCGGACGACTCATCGTTCACCCTCATTCGGGTGCCCAATTCCAAGCAGAGGACAACGTCATCGCTGGAAATGTCATCGGATACGGCGCAACGAGTGGTGAGATATTTCTCCGCGGAATCGTGGGTGAGCGATTCTGTGTACGCAACTCCGGTGCGACAGCTGTCGTCGAAGGTGTGGGTGATCACGGTTGTGAATACATGACAGGCGGAACTGTGGTCGTTCTTGGGGCAACCGGACGCAACTTTGCGGCGGGCATGTCTGGAGGGGTCGCGTATGTGTACGACCCACACGGTCGATTCCCAGACAATGTGAACTACGAGCTCGTGGACTTGGAGCCTGTCGACGAAACCTCGGAAGCCGAACTTCGCACCATCATCGAACGACACCAACACTTCACCGGGTCCACGGTCGCGGAGCGAATCCTCACGTTGTGGACGGTCGAGATCGGACACTTCCGCAAAGTGATGCCTCGCGACTACAAGCGAGTCATGGATGTGTTGGCAGAGGCACGAGTGAAGAACTGGTCTGAAGACGAGACAAACAAGGCAGTGATGGGAGTGGCTCATGGGTGAGGCAACCGGATTTCTGAAATGGGACCGTCATGGACCCGCTCGTCGACCAGTTCCGGTGCGCTTGCGCGACTGGAAAGAGGTGTATCAGCCCTTCGACGAGACCGCGTTACGTGAGCAAGCGGGTCGCTGCATGGATTGCGGCATTCCGTTCTGCAACAACGGATGTCCGCTCGGCAATCTCATTCCGGACTGGAACGATCTTGTGTATCGAGAGCATTGGCGCGATGCGATAGATCGTCTGCACGCCACAAATAACTTCCCGGAATTCACTGGGCGCCTGTGTCCAGCACCGTGCGAATCGGCGTGTGTTCTCGGCATCAATCAGGATCCAGTCTCAATCAAGCAAGTCGAAGTCACCATCGTGGACACTGCTTGGGACAACGGGTGGATCGAGCCTCAGATTGCTCGCATGAAAACCGGCAAGCGAATCGCCGTTATCGGTAGCGGACCGGCTGGTCTTGCCGCTGCACAGCAGTTGACACGCGCTGGACACGATGTCGTGGTGCTCGAGCGCTCCGACCGCATCGGAGGACTTCTCCGCTATGGAATTCCCGAGTTCAAGATGGAGAAGCGCCACATTGAACGTCGCCTCGAGCAGATGCGTGAAGAGGGAACTGAATTTCGCACGAATGCCGAAGTTGGTATCACCGTGGACATCGAGGTATTGCGTGCCTCTCACGACGCCGTCGTGCTGGCATGTGGTGCGACCGCTTGGCGCGACCTCAATGTTCCAGGACGGGAGTTGCGTGGTGTCTATCAAGCGATGGAGTACTTGCCAATTGCGAACAAAGTGCAAGAGGGTGACTTCTC
>DCZD01000026.1:17904-24025 GCA_002331255.1 Acidimicrobiaceae bacterium UBA2093
GATCCGGCAATCAATGCTGAGGGGAAGCACGTCGTCATCATCGGCGGCGGTGACACCGGGGCTGACTGCCTTGGCACGGCACATCGGCAAGGCGCAAAGAGTGTCACGCAACTCGAGATCATGCCGCGCCCACCGGAGGACCGCGCTCCTTCCAACCCATGGCCGCAGTGGAGTCTCGTCTATCGCGTGTCATCAGCGCACGAAGAGGGTGGTGAACGCTTCTACAGCGTCAACACAGAGCGCTTCATTGACGACGGCAATGGAAATGTAAAGGCTTTGCTGTTGCATGAAGTCTCATTTGTCGATGGCAAGTTCGAAAAAATCGAAGGTTCAGAACGTGAACTGCCCGCCGATCTCGTATTTCTTGCACTTGGATTCGTCGGCCCAGAGAAAGGTTCGTGGCTCGAGGAGCTCGGCGTTGCGCTCGATGAACGTGGCAACCTGAAACGTGACGATGACTACATGTCGAGCGTTCCCGGAGTCTTTGTCGCCGGCGACATGGGTCGCGGCCAAAGCCTCATCGTGTGGGCCATCGCTGAGGGTCGGGCGTGTGCGGCAGGTGTCGACGGATATTTGATGGGCTCGACGTCGCTTCCAAGCCCGATACCGCCAACGGCGCGTCCGCTGGCCTGACCTCGTTTCAGCGATCGCCAAACGTGTCGTCCTGACACGAATTATCCTGCGTCAGCACCTACTCTTGAGGCTTGTGCCGACACTCAACCGTCGACTGCAACGAGCGGTCAATGTCGCCCTGCCCGCTGCGTTCGTCGTCGCGCTTGCAGGTGCGATTTCGGCGTGCGGTGGCGACACCCTCGGTGTGGCAACAACCGTGGTGCCGGTGCAACCGACTGATTTTGCGACCATCCCACCAGTGTCAAGTACGGCGCCGGGCTCGACCACGACGCTGCCTCCGAATGCGGTCGGCTCTGAGCAGACCTACACGGTTCAAGCAGGAGATTCGCCAATTGCTGTGGCGAACAAGTACGGCATCTCCGTCACGACATTGCTTGCGTACAACGGATGGGTGAGTACGGCTCAGTTCCCATATCCGGGCGAGACCATTCGAATTCCACCGCAAGCCGTGGCGACAGTGCCACAAGTGGTCGACCCAGCAACGGGTGCGACCACCGCTGCTTCGACGGCCACTCCCGACCCTGCCTTGGCAGGCTGCGGAACCCGTCCCGCTGGCTCGTACACCGTGCAGCCGAATGACTCGATCTTCAAGATTCGCAAGAAATTCTGTGTGTCGACCAATGCGCTGCTCGCCGCCAACAACTGGAGCGACATCGGTACGGTTGTACTGCTCGTCGGCGACGTCATCAACATTCCGGCCGCAGGCCAGTAAGCGGGCCGCGGTCAGCGGTCAGTGTTTCGTCGCTTGCGCGAGTGGCGCTCGATGGCGAGATGAACAAGTTTCTCGACCAATTCCGAGTATGAGACTCCGGTTGCTTGCCACAGTTTCGGGTACATCGAGATCGGGGTGAACCCAGGAATGGTGTTGATCTCGTTGCACAAGAATCCACGCCCGTTCTCTTCGTAAAAAAAGTCAACGCGTGCCATGCCTTCACAGCGCAAGGCAGAGAAGGCGCGAATGGCGAGTCGACGAACTTCAGAAGATGCCTCATCGTCGAGCTGGGCGGGTACTTCTAGTCGCGCTCCATCGATGACGTACTTGTCCTCGTAGTCGTAGAACTCGCGCGACGGAATGATCTCACCAGCGATTGACGCTTCGGGCCGAAGATTTCCGAGCACGGCGACTTCGATCTCGCGACCGTTTGCTGCTTCCTCGAACACGATCCATTCGTCATATGTCGCGGCTTTGGCTACTGCATCACGGACTTCTTCATGTGTCTTGGCTTTGCTCACGCCGATTGATGAACCCATGTTTGCGGGCTTTACGAACAGTGGAAGTCCGAGGAAGTCGATTGCCTCTTCGATGATGCGCGGAGAAATCGCGTCGACATGAAATGTGCGCCATTCAACTTGGGGAATGCCATGTTGCGCCAAGATCACCTTTGCGATGCCCTTGTCCATTGCTGCAGCAGAGGCAAGCACTCCGCTACCTATGTAAGGGACATCGAGTACTTCCAATAGTCCTTGAATGGTGCCGTCTTCACCGAGTGGCCCGTGAAGTAGCGGCATCACGACCACCTGGCCAGCTGCTGCGGACGATGCAATGATCGAACTTGACGTGCTCGCACCGCCGACCGTGAGCTCTGCGGGCAGGCCGTGTGCTCCGGCATCTAGCAGTGCGACCAGTGACTCGTCGATTGACCATTCGCCATCGCGAGAGATTCCGACTGGTATCACGCGGAAAGCGGAATGGTCGACGGCACGCAGAACGTGAGCGGCGGTCACCCGGCTCACGTCGTGTTCTGCGGAACGACCGCCGTACAACACCACGAGTGTCGTGCGCATGTCGACGGACGCCATTTCCAAGACGGTACTCCCCGCTAGGGTCGATGCCATGCGTTTCAGGGCGGCAGATGTCGCACATGCGCTGGATGCCTTGCTCGTCGGCCCGCATTCGGAACGTTTTGACGTCATGGTCGACGGCGTGTCGTATGACTCTCGTGCACTTGTACGAGGACAGATGTTTGTCGCCGTCCGAGGTGACCGCGATGGGCATGACTACGTCGCCGACGCTGCCAGAAACGGAGCATCGCTTGCACTTGTCGACCATCACGTTGATGCGAGCATCCCGCAACTGGTGGTAGGGGACACGGTGGCTGCACTCGGACAACTGGCCAAACATGCACGCCAACATCTCTTTGTGTCACTGGGCGATCGAGTGGTGGGCATCACCGGATCAGTCGGCAAGACATCGACGAAAGACTTCGTCCGAGCCGCTCTTGCAACTCATTTTCCGGCCGTTGCAGCAAGTACGAAGAGCCTGAACAATGACATCGGTGTGCCGGTGACCATTCTCAACGCACCCGACGACACCAGCGTTTTAGTGCTTGAGATGGGCATGCGTGGCTTTGGCGAGATCGAGCGGCTCTGTGCGCTCGCACGTCCGACGGTCGGCGTCATCACCAAGATCGGTCACGCTCACACTGAGCGCGTCGGCGGCATCGATGGCGTAGTGCGGGCGAAAGCTGAACTGTTCGACAATCTTCCGGTACATGGAGTGGCAGTTGTCAATGCTGATGATCCTTATGCAGGGGCACTCGCGCGCCATGCACCCGGCGATGTCTGCACGTTCGGCTTCGATGCGCGCGCCGATGTGCGTGGACGTGTAATCGATGTCGAACGCTCAGGTCACGTACGGCTTGACGTGAGTTGGCACGGCATGGCAGGCGAGGTCTTGGTGCCCGCTCCAGGTGGCCACATGGCTTCTAATGCACTCGGTGCTGTCGCTGTGGCGCTGACGCTCGGGGTTCCTTTTCACAGCGCGCTCCACGGAGTTGCCGATGCGCACCTGTCGCCGGATCGCATGCAATGGCAAGTAGCGCATTCAGGTGCACGTGTCTTGAACGATGCCTACAACGCCAATCCGACGTCAATGGAAGCCGCGTTGTGCACGCTGGCGGAGGTGCCTGGAGGTCGGCGCATTGCGGTGCTGGGGATCATGGCCGAACTCAATGACGCCGAAGCTCATCATCTGCACATTGCGTCAGTTGCAGCGTCGCTCGAAATCGAGATCATGGCAGTCGACACTTCTCTGTACGGTGTGCCCGCCCAATCAATTGAGCAAGTGGCCACACGGCTGGCTGGTACAAGCGATGACTGCGTGATCTTGGTGAAGGGTTCGCGAATCGCTGGGCTAGAGCGACTCGTTCATCAGTTGTCCTGAGTCGCTCTTTCGAAGCGTGCGATATCGCACCATCGCACCAATACGAAAGCCCACACACTTCCTGCAACGAGCACAAGGCGAGGACCAATTGCGTCGATAACCGGGCCGAACACGATGGAACTAATCGGAACAACACCACCGAATGCCATGTACCACAGTGCAATGACCCGCGCGCGAATCGCATGGTCAAGTCGTGCCTGTAAGACGGTGAAGAGCGACGTCGTGGTGACGAAGTAGACAAAACCAAGTATGAATCCGGTTGTAAACACCATGACGTCACCCCGTGCAAAGTTGAATGCAAGCAATGCCACGCCAAACGCACCAAAACCATTTCGAGCAGACGTGCGTTTGTCGATGTGTGAGAACACGGTGCTCACAGACAATGCACCGAACATCGCCCCCAAGCCCCAGATCGAATACAGCCACTGGTACTTGGGTGACTCGGCATCGATTCCGTAATTGAGTTCTGCGACCGCGGGGAAGAGCCCCACGTGGGCAAGGCAGATGAATGAGAAGGTCGTCATCGACAGAAGTACTCGACCGATGACGGGTCGCTCTCGGGCAAGCCTGAAACCCAGTGTCAGAGATCGCCACCCTTCTTCGGCAGGCGGGTTGTGATGAGGAATCGTGACGCTCAAGATCGCGGCGATGACGAACACGTATGTAACTGCGTTGAAGAGGAACACATGCCAGGGTTCAAGGCCAAACCCCAGCAATATGGCGACCAGAATCGGGCCGACGACACGTGATCCTTGAATGATCACCGAGTTCAGAGAGACTGCGCCGGGTAGATCTTCCGGTGGAACAAGGCTCGGCAATGTCGCGCCGAATGCGGGTGCGTTGAGCGCATTGCCCACACCGACACCCAATTGCATGAAAAACAGCAAGGAGATATTCGAGTCAAGGGCGGCGCATAGCGCCAGCCCCGAGGAGAACGCGAGTTGCATGACTTGCGCACCTGCTAGCCAGCGACGCCTGTCGTAACGATCTGCGATCACGCCACCAGGAATTGACAGCACGAGCAATGGACCGAGCTGGGCGACCATGAACAAACCAACTATCCAGGCTTGCTCCGTGCGGTTGTAGATGTATGCGGGCAGTACGACGTTCTGCATCCAGCTACCGACATTCGAGAGAAAGCTGCCCCACCACATGCGACGGAAGTCGCGGAACTGCATAGCCGACCTTGCCGTACCGGGAACGAGTGGTTTTTTGCCCTCGCGTGATCCTGTGGTGCGAAACGTGGGGGACATAGAGCCACTGAGACGCTAGTTCTCACGTTCCTCGAGTGCTGAGATGCTCGATTTGCTGACGACGGTCGGCAACAATGAGTGACATGCAGGAAGTGGTTGCGACCAACACAGCCCACACGAGCATCGCTGACGCAAATTCGTGTCGAGCACGATATGGAACGTTTCCCGAGTGCCCGCACTGTGGTTCGTCACTCATCCCTGAGCATGCTCATTTCAAATGTACGGGCTGTGGGTGGCGCGACAGTTGTTGCGACTGACAGTCTGGCCGTCAATTCCCAGCGTCGAAAGACACCTGCAGTTTGTCGGCGCCGAAAATTCCCGAAGTTGCAGGTTTGAATTCCGGATCGCCGGCGAGTCTGAGGTTGGGCATCCGTCGCGCAAGTAGAGGAAGCGCCACTTGAAGTTCGGCCCGAGCGAGCGATGCACCCAGGCAGTAATGGATGCCTGAGCCGAACGTTAATTGTGGTTGACCCACTGGTTCTCGTGTGATGTCAAAGATTTCTGGGTCTGGGAACACCGAGTCATCAAAGTTCGCGACACCCATGGTCGGGAACACAACGGTTCCCCTAGGAAAGACCACGTCTCGGTATTCAATGTCCTCCGTCGCGTAACGACCTGTGGCACGCACTGCGCCGAAATAACGCATGACTTCTTCTACTGCGCGAGGAGCAAGTTCAGGTTGTGAAGCGAGCACTGCCCATTGCTCGGGGTGGTGTGCGAATAGGGAGATCGCGAGACCAAGCTGATTACGGGTCGTGTCGGTGCCTCCGATGATGACGGCCTCGACCATGGTCACAAGTTCTTCTGTCGTGAGGCGGTCGCCTTCTTCCTCTGCAGCGATGAGATCCGTCAGCAAATCCTCGCGAGGCTCGGACCTACGTTTGTCAATGAGTATTCGGACATACTCATCAAGGTCGTCTTGTGCTCGCATGATCAATTCGGCGTCGCGATCGATGTTGCCGTTGAAGATGCGCAAGATGTCTGACGCCACGCGACTGAACAACTTCCAGTCCTCTTTTGGCGCACCAAGAAGTTCACAAATGATCGGAATTGGGTATGGCTCGCAGATTGC
>DCZD01000026.1:24261-30280 GCA_002331255.1 Acidimicrobiaceae bacterium UBA2093
CATCACCTCTGCCATGAACGGCCGCAGTCGATCTGCGGATCGAGGATTGAAAGCTGGCGCGACGAGACGTCTGAGACGGACATGTTCATCACCATCAGCCGACAAGATCGAGGTGCGACGTGGTCGTGATCTGTATTTCTCGTTCGTCACCACCTGCATCTCGCTGATGAGGCCGACGGCGCTGTACCAGCGCTTGTCACGTAGCACTGAGATGACGTCGTCGTAGCGCAAGATGTTGTAGCCGAACATGCCTCGGGCGATCCATGAGTGCGCGGAGGCATCTTTCAGTGCGGTCAGCCGTACGTCGCGGTCGGTGTCGGGACCGAATTCTGGTAGCTGCGGAATGTCGAGATCGCCGACGAAAGTCGCCATGCGTGAACCGTATCTTGCACCAAGTGCGAAATGCTCACCCGAAGGCGCGCGATACCTCGACATGGGGCACCGAGAGTGCGGCAGCGACGGGTTCATTGGTTACCTGTCCCGCCACCACATTCACTCCGTGACGAATCGGCTCTTTCTGGTGAGCGGCGTCTTTCGCACCGAGAGTGGCGACGTCGAGCAGATATGGGAGCGTTGCATTGGTGAGTGCATAGGTGCTGGTGTTCGGAACTGCGCCCGGCATGTTTCCGACGGCGTAGTGCACGACTCCGTGCAAGTTGTACGTCGGCTGCATGTGGGTCGTCTCGCGAGTCGTCTCGATGCAGCCGCCTTGGTCGACAGCAACGTCGACGATGACAGAACCAGGCTTCATTGTTTTCACCATGTCTTCAGACACGACGACTGGGGCACGACCACCGGCTACCAGGACGGCACCGATGACGAGATCTGCGTCGGCAACACTGCGTTCGATGGCTCCACGGTTCGACGCAAGAGTGACAATTCGTCCACGGTGAATTTGATCGACATATCGCAACCGATCAAGGTTCTTGTCGAGCAACACCACTTCGGCTTCCATGCCCGCTGCGATCCATGCTGCGCTCCAACCAACATTGCCTGCACCAAGAACGACGACGCGGGCTGGACGTACGCCTGGTGACCCGCCCATCAACACACCTCGACCGCCGTTGTGTCGTTCGAGGAAGTGAGCACCCATCTGAGGCGCGAGTCGACCTGCGATTTCGCTCATGGGTGCGAGCAGGGGGAGTGCTCCGTCCTTCAGTTGCACGGTTTCATACGCCACTGCGGTTGTACCGGCCGCAATGAGTGCCTTCGCGACCTCTGGGTAGGCAGCGAGGTGGAGGTACGTAAACAAGGTCAGGTCGGGGCGAAGAAACGGGAATTCTTCCGCCTTCGGTTCCTTCACTTTGACGACCATGTCGCACGCCCACGCGTCGGCGGCTGTCGGCACGATGTCTGCACCAGCGGCGACAAAGTCGGCGTCTGTGATGGATGCACCTTCTCCGGCACCGGCCTCGACGAACACGTTGATTCCGAGCCGTTCGAACTCTCGCACCCCGTCTGGGGTCAATGCGACCCGCCCCTCGGCTTGCTTGACTTCTTTCGGTACTCCGACAGTTCGCATCGCGGTCATGCCTCTATGTCTATCGCCTGCATGAACCGCCCAAGACAGGGTCAGAAGTGCCCGTATGGCCAGGGTTTTTCGGTGCCATCGATTTCGGACAGACTGTGCCCATGCGCACCTTTCAGAACTTCATCAACGGGCAACATCAAGCGGCAAAAGACGGTCGCACTTCCGACGTGATCGATCCGGTGTCCGGCGAAAAATATGCCGAGGCGTCGCTGAGCGGGCAAGCCGATGTCGACGCCGCGATGGCGGCGGCGGCAACTGCATACGAAGACTGGAAGAACACCACGCCATCTGAGCGGTCCCTTGCGCTGTTTCGTATCGCTGATGCAATCGAAGCTCGAGCAGATGAGATCATCGCGCTCGAGGTTCAGAACACCGGCAAGCCGGTCGCACTTACACGCAGTGAAGAAGTTCCGCCGATGGTCGACCAGATCCGCTTCTTTGCAGGTGCGGCGCGCATGCTCGAAGGAAAGAGCGCAGGAGAGTACATGCGTGGCATGACGTCCATGATTCGACGTGAGCCGGTCGGGGTGTGTGCGCAGGTCGCGCCGTGGAACTACCCGATGATGATGGCGGTGTGGAAGTTCGCACCAGCGATCGCTGCCGGAAACACAATCGTCTTGAAGCCATCTGACACCACGCCAGCCACCACAACGTTGCTCGCAGAAATCGCAGCCGAGTTCTTGCCTGCCGGCGTCTTCAATGTCATCTGCGGTGACCGCGACACAGGGCGCTCGATGGTCGCGCACGATACGCCGTCGATGGTGTCGGTCACTGGTTCGGTCCGTGCAGGTATGGAAGTGGCGGAGGCCGCAGCGAAGTCGCTGAAGCGTGTGCATCTCGAGCTCGGCGGCAAAGCACCAGTAGTGGTGTTCGACGACGCAGACATTGAAGCTGCTGCAGCAGGCATCGCAACGGCCGGTTACTTCAACGCTGGACAGGACTGCACTGCAGCAACCCGCGTTATTGCTGGACCACGCGTGTACAAGGATTTTGTCGATGCGTTGGCTGAACAGGCGCGTGGCGTGAAGACCGGTCTGCCGACCGATGAAGACGTGTTGTTCGGACCAGTGAACAATGCAAACCAGTTGTCACGGGTGTCGGGATTCCTCGATCGCACTCCTAACCACGCTCGGGTCGTCGCTGGTGGCTCGCGCGTGGGCGACAAGGGTTACTTCTATTCGCCGACTGTCGTCGCCGACTTGAAGCAGGATGACGAGATGATCCAGAACGAGATCTTTGGGCCGGTCATCACGGTGCAGCAGTTCTCGGATGAAGAACAGGCTCTGCGCTGGGCGAACGGAGTCGAGTACGGCTTGGCCTCATCGGTGTGGACCAAGGACTTCGGTCGTGCGATGCGCATGGCGAAGGGTCTTGATTTTGGTTGTGTGTGGATCAACACTCACATTCCTGTTGTCGCCGAGATGCCTCACGGTGGGTACAAGAAGTCTGGTTACGGCAAAGATTTGTCGGCGTATGCACTCGACGACTACACGCGTATCAAGCACGTGATGGCCAATATCGACAGCTGATTCAGCGCAATTGGTACTGGCGCCAGGCCTCGGTGAGGCCCTCGTGCAACACGTTGCCGATGAATCCGAGTTCTTCTTCACCGCAGATGAGTGTCGGTGCGAGAACCACGACCGGATCGGCGCGATCGTCGGCGCGGCAGATGAGTCCGGACTTGAAGAAATGTGGTGACAGCACACCACGAAGCAACCATTCGCATTCTTCGCGGGTGAACGTCTCTTTGGTGTCTTTGTCGCGGACAAGTTCGAGGACGTGGAAGTAGCCACACCCGCGTACATCACCCACGATGGGTAGTTCGCCGAGAGACTTCATCATGTCTTTGAACATCTGCTCGTGACGCAACACGTTGCCGTTGATGTCCTCTTCCTCCATGATCTTGACATTCGCCATGGCGACGGCACTTGAAACCGGGTGTCCAGCGAAGGTGATGCCGTGTTGGAACGTCGCCGTTGGTTCTTCAATGAATGGAGCAGCGATGCGGTCACTAGCGATAACGCCACCGAGCGGCGCATAGCCACTAGTGACTCCCTTCGCGAACGTAATCATGTCGGGTTGGTAACCGAAGCGGTCTGCGCCGAAGAAGTGGCCGAGACGACCAAAAGCACAGATGACCTCGTCAGACACCAACAGGATTCCGTACTTGTCGCAAATCTGTCGGGCGCGTTGCCAGTAGCCCTCTGGTGGAACGAGAGCGCCACCAGTGTTTTGTAGTGGCTCGAGAATGACCATCGCGACGGTCTCTGGACCTGCTTCGATGATCTTGCGTTCGATGTCGTCGGCGCAATCAAGTGTGCAGGACGCTTGGTTTGAACAGACGACGCAGCGGTAGTGATTCGTGTTGCGAACCTTGATTGCTTCACGGAACAACGGTTCGAAGTTCTCGCGCAGCCCCGGCACTCCCGTGATCGACAGCGCACCCATCGTGGTGCCGTGGTATGCGTAGTCGCGGCTGATGACCTTTCGTCGCTGTGGTTGGCCAATCATGCGGAAGTACTGGATGGCCATCTTCCACGCCGACTCGACTGCTTCGCTGCCACCAGCGGTGAAGAACACTCGATTCAGATCGCCAGGAGCGTGGTCCGCTAGCCAAGCGGCCAGGTCGATGGCTGGCTCTGTGGCGTAGTTCCACAACGGGAAGTAGCTCAGTTTGCTCATCTGAGCGTGAGCTGCATCGGCTAGTTCGCGACGTCCGTGGCCGATATTGACGGTGAAGAGACCGCTCAGACCATCGAGATACTTCTTGCCGTTCTGGTCCCACACATACGGCCCTTCACCACGAGCGATGACGGGGTAGCCGTTGCGTTGGACCGACCCCAGGCGCGTGAAGTGACCCCAGAGGTGTCGACGCGCATTGGCATCACGGCTCTCGGTGTCGGTGGCAATTGGTGTCGGACTCATGGATGCCAGTGTTGCCGATGGACAGCGGTCTTTCCATTATCGACACCTGTGCCTAGTATCTGGAAGGTTTTCCAACCGGGGAGGGGTGAGAGTGACCGCTGAGGCGAACACGGGGGCGCGTGGGTCCATCGAACTGATCGATGTCACGAAGCGCTATGGCTCGGTCGTTGCGGTCGACTCGATCAACCTCACGGTGAAGCCGGGTGAGTTTCTCTCGTTGCTCGGTCCATCCGGTTGCGGCAAAACCACGACATTGCGGATGCTTGCAGGTTTCGAGCAGCCAGACGGCGGTCACATCTTGGTGAACGGCAAAGAAGTCCAGGGTGTACCCCCGCACAAACGCGACGTCAACACCGTGTTCCAGCACTACGCCCTGTTTCCTCACATGACGGTTGCCGAGAACGTGGCATACGGGTTGAAACAAAAAGGTGTGCCAAAGGGCGACATTGCTACGCGTGTCGCTGAAGCGCTCGACATGGTGCAGATGTCAAAGCTTGCTGAGCGCAAACCGAGACAGATGTCAGGTGGTCAGCAACAGCGCGTCGCCGTTGCACGAGCGTTGGTGAATCGTCCGAGTGTGTTGTTGCTTGACGAGCCACTTGGTGCACTCGATCGCAAACTCCGCGAAGAGATGCAGATCGAATTGAAGCTGTTGCAAAGTCGTCTCGGGATTACCTTCGTGTTCGTTACTCACGACCAAGAAGAGGCGATGAGTATGAGCGACCGCATCGCGATCATGCTTGAAGGACACGTCGAACAAATCGGCGATCCAGAGACCGTGTACGAACACCCGAAGACCGCATTCGTGGCCGGCTTCGTCGGACGAAACAACTTTTGGCAGGGCGCATCGACGGGCACCGGTGTCAATGCTGATGATGGCACGTTGTTTGTCGCCACCAACCCAGAAGAACACGTGCCTGCTGGTCAAGATGCGCTCGCAGCAGTGCGTCCAGAGTGCATCAACTTGGTCGTTGACGACCCGCAACGCAAGGACAACCAACTGTTGGCAACAGTGGCGAGTGTCTCGCACTTTGGCGATGTACTGCAGTACGTCGTCTCGACGGCAGAGCGAGAAGTAGTTGTGCTGGTGCCGCGTACGCATGCGTCCCGACCCAAAGTGGGCGACAGAGTTTGGTGCACGTGGGCGGCCGAAGACGTCTATCTCTTCTCTGCACGCCAGGCCGATGTGGTGATGGCAGAAGCCCTCACCGGAGCATGAGCAGATCTCACCCGAGAACAACAACCCGACACATACACACCAGAAAGACACAAGGAGAACACCATGGCAAAGGAAATTCGAATTCTTGCACCAGAGAGCTTTCGCGAGAATCTCTCGCGACGGGCATTTCTGAAAGCTGGCACTGCTGCTGCCGGAATGGCAGTCGTGCTTGCAGCATGTGGCGGATCGGATGATTCAGCCAGCGACACAACGGTTGCTGCAACCGATTCCACAGCGGCTGGTGGTACGGCTGGCCAAGCAAGTGGCGAATGGAGTCGTGTCATCAACAAATCGAGCGGCACGCTTGCGATGTACACGTGGGGTGACTACAACGATCCCGAGCT
>DCZD01000026.1:30539-58454 GCA_002331255.1 Acidimicrobiaceae bacterium UBA2093
ACCAAGTTGTCGGCGTCGAATGGTCAGAGTGGCTTCGACATCGTCGTACCAACTGGCCCATATGTTCCGCAGATGATCGAGAAGGGCCTGTTGCAGAAGCTCGACAAGACACTCATTCCAAACTTCGTGAACCTCGACGCACCTTACGTGGGGCAGCCGTGGGACCCGAACGACGAATATGTCGTTTGTAAGGACTGGGGTAGTGCAGGCTTCTTGTACGACACCACCAAGATCACGAGGGAACTCACCACATGGGCAGACTTCCTCGATGCTTGCAAGAACGAGGCGAGTGGCAATGCCGCAGTCATTGACGCCGCGTGGGACTTCTGTGGCCCGTACTTCTGGTCACAGGGCAAGTCGGCAAACACGACCGATGCAGCTGACCTCGACGCCGCCGAGAAGTTCTTGGTCGACGAACTCGGACCGCACATCAAGGCATTTGACAGTTACCCAAGCACGAAGATCGCCGAAGGCGCGTATTCGATTGCCGTTGCATGGACGGGCGACGCACGTCAGGCCTTTTCTCGAATCAAGGATGCAGGAGGCAATCCTGAAGATTGGAAGTGGGTGCTGCCCGGACCGAAGACCCAGATCTTCATGGACACCTACGCCATTCCGACCGGTGCACCGAATCCGGAAGCGGCACATGCGTGGATCAACTGGAACCTCATTCCAGAGATTTCGATCAAGGACCTCTCGTATCACGGTTACCACACCGGAATGAAGAGCATGGACCAGTTACTCAGCGAACTCGCGCCGACGCTCGAGAAGCCCGACATGATCTTCTTCAGTGACGATCAAGTGGCCACGATGGAGCCGCAAGAGATCAACGCAGCCCTCGACCGTCTTGTTGACATCTTGAACAAGACCAAGGCCAAAGCCGGAGCATGATCCGTTGACAGGAGTTGTCGTACCAGTATCTCGGAGGCGACTGCGAGGGCCAAAGTTTGCTCTCGCGTTGCCTTCGATGATCTGGTACGGCCTCTTCTTCATCGTCCCTATTGGCTTCATCATCTACTACTCCTTCGGCACGAAGGACACGACACAGCTACTACCCGTCGACCTGACGAATCTCACGACGTCGAACTATTCGAATGTCTTCGACGCGACGTTTTTTCAGGTGTTCAAAGCGACCATCCGGATCTCGATCACCGCGACACTGCTGTGCCTCATTGTCGGGTTGCCCGTCGCATACTTAGCGGCCTTCAAGGTGTCAGACCGCTGGAAGGCAATCATCTTGGCGGCAGTCGTCGTGCCGAGTTTCACGTCGTTTCTCATCCGGACAGTTGCTTGGCGAATACCACTAGCGCCAAACGGAACTTTGTCGAAGTGGCTCGTGGAGTGGGGGTGGATCGGATCAAACGGCATTCAAATTCTCGAGACCACGACAGCGGTGCAGATCGCGATTGTTTATAACTATCTCGGGTTCATGATCCTTCCGTTGTTCGTGGCGCTTGATCGCATCGATGTACGAATGCGTGAGGCGAGCAAAGATCTCGGTGCGGGTCGGGTGGCGACTTTCTTTTCGGTAACACTTCCTCTTGCTGGCCCCGGAATCGTCGCTGGCGTCCTACTCACGTTCATACCGATGTGCGGTGACTACGTGACAGCGACCGTGCTTGGTGGCGCCAAGGGCAACATGATCGGCTCGATGATTGCATCACAGTTCAGCGGGGCACAGAACTGGCCACTTGGTGCCGCGATGGCGGTGCTGATGATTGGCGCGGTACTACTCACGCTCGCGGTCGGAGCGCTCGTCGTGTGGTTGCTTCCACGCGCCCTGTCATTGTTGGCGCCAATGGCGGAAAAACTTCGAGCATCTGCGCATGCTCGGTCTGCGAGGGCGGTCGCCGACGGCTCTGCGCAGAACAAGTTGCCTTTTGACCCCGTCATCACGCTGATGCGCGTGTGGACCGTACTCGTTCTTGTCTTCTTGTTCGTGCCGATTGTGTTGGTGTTCTTGCATTCATTCAACCGCAGTACCTCCTTCACGATCTGGTCGGGTCACACAAGTCTCAAGTGGTGGTCTGAATTGTTCGATGGCGGTAGCGCGTGGGCGCTGGTCATTCGCTTCACCGTCATCATCGTGTTGGCAGTAGCCCTTCGCGCCATCCTTGCGCGCACGACGAACATTGTTGTTCGTCGCCTCAACTGGGTGGGCCCGCTTGGTTTCGTGCTGGCTGTTGTCGTCAACGGCATCCTCACTGACTGGTACCGCGACATCTTCGACTTTGCAGGTATCGGAGACGCCATCCGGAACTCATTCATCGCAGCTTTCGGCGCCACGATCATCGCAGTCATCATCGGTGGTCTCGCTGGTGTCGGCCTTGCTCGTCGACCTGGTCGGTGGACGACGGTCTTCATGGCGGTGGTCTTTCTCATCTTGGTGACTCCGGAGATCATGGACGCGATCGCGCTCGCCACGTGGTTCCCCCGCATTCAAGACATTCCTGTACTTGGGTATCCCTTCAGAGAGGGAATTGGTCCGTTCAATGGCGGCATCAGCAAACTGTGGGTGGGTCAGTCTTTGTACGCGAGTGCAGTCGTCACACTCATTGTTCGCGCACGACTTGCTGGTCTCGACGAATCGCTCGAGGAAGCCGCCGCCGACCTTGGCGCCACGCCGGCTCGAGCATTCAGGCAAATCACTCTGCCGCTCATCTCGTCAGCACTCGTTGCAGGTGGGCTGCTCTCCTTTGCTCTGTGCCTTGACAATGCAGTTATCAGCACGCTCATCAGTGAAGCCGGATCGACCACGTTCCCCGTTGCTTTGCTTGGTGCCACGCGCAGCACGATCAAGCCGTTCTGGGGCGTCGGCGCAGTCATCCTTTTTGCCATAACGATGGCGGCCTTGGCGTTCGTCGCGGTGGTGCTGCGTCGTTCGGGAAGCTCGTCAAGCGACATCGCCGCGACACTGACCGGCTCCTAAGTTCACCTCGTATCGTTGACCTTCCTATATGGTGCGCCCTCGCGACAAATCGATTTGTGTGTCACCGGACAGGTCCGGTTGGATTGCGGCTGCGGTGCGTGAAGCAGGAGCGTCGGTTGTTGACGCGAGCGATGCATCGGCGGTTGTGTGGACCGATGCGCGCGACGCCGATGGCCTCGCAAAACTTCTGGCCGATCATTCACACATTGAATGGGTGCAGGTTCCGTTCGCAGGTATCGAGAACTTCGCACCGATCATCGATGATTCGCGCATTTGGACGTGCGGAAAAGGTGTGTATGCCGAGCCGGTGGGGGAACACGTCATTGGTCTGGCGCTTGCTGGCATGCGCAACATCGCGGGGTACTCCCGCGCCACGAAGTGGACGGGGCCGAAGGGATTCAATCTGCTTGGTGCACGGGTCACATTGGTGGGTGGCGGCGGAATCACCGAGACGCTTCTCAGGCTTCTCACTCCGTTCAATTGTCATGTCACCGTCGTACGCAAACGTGTCGAGCATCTCGACGGGGCCGACGAGGTCGTCGACATCGACCACCTTGTCGACGCCATTACTGGGGCAGATCTCGTTGTACTGGCGTTGTCTCTCACGCCAGAGACTGAGGGTCTCATCGGACGACCGGAGTTCGAAGTGATGGAGCAACACGCATGGATCGTGAATGTGGCACGGGGCAAGCACATCGTCACGGATGATCTCGTGTGGGCACTTCAAAACGATGTGATCGGTGGTGCGGCTCTCGATGTCACGGATCCTGAGCCACTGCCTGCCGACCACCCACTCTGGTCTCTGCCGAATTGCATCGTCACTCCGCATGTAGGCAACACACCGGAGATGGCTGTTCCCTTGCTGAGTGAACGTGTGCGCGAGAACGTGCGGCGCTATCTGAAAGGTGAGTCGCTCATCGGACTAGTCGACTCTCATCTTGGGTACTAAGACTCACTACGACGTACTCGGCGTGTCGCATAACGCGACACAGGACGAGATTCGACGCGCTTATCGTTCGTTGGCTCGAAACCTGCATCCAGATGTGGCTGCAGCTGATTCCATCTCGTCATTGACGATGGCGGAGGTGAATCGGGCATGGTCTGTGTTGTCCGATCCTCGCCTTCGAAGCGAGTATGACCGCGCACTCGATGTCTCTGCTGCGAATGGCGATGGGCGAGACACCGCAGAACGTGAAGTGTTCTTCCAAGTGCCGACCGGTGTCGAACCACCTCGGTTCCCATGGCGAGGTGCCGTGTTCTTCGCAACTCTCGGAATCGTGGTGGTTCTCGTCCTCGCAGCGTTCGTTGACCCCGAAGAACCCTTGAAGCCAGACCAACTTCTCACGGGCGGTAGTTGTGTCGACATTGACGCCACGCTCGCTGTGCGCGAAGTCGATTGTGCAGGGCCACACGATGCGGTAGTGCGTCAACTCATCGCATTTGACGCAATGTGCCCGAACGGAACCGAGGTATTTCGCGACAGCCAAGGCATGGGAAATGCGTGCGTCGATCGGGTGGTGGCATCCTCGCCGTAGGCGATGTGGGGAGGCTCGGGTATCGTTCACCCGTCCGCAAGGGCGCGTAGCTCAGTTGGTTAGAGCGCTACCTTCACACGGTAGAGGTCCCGGGTTCGAGTCCCGTCGCGCCCACCACCGTCTTGTCCCGCTCTGGCATGCCAGGCGAAGTAGTTTTTTTCTGTGCGTCGATTGTGTGAACGTCCCGGCTGTTCCATGCCGACCGCTGTCTCGTACGTCATCGACAATGCAGGGCTAGTTGTACGTCTCGACTCTGCTCCATCGGCAGACCCTGCGTTGGCTGGCAGCTTGTGTCAGAAGCATGCAGATGGTCTGCGAGTGCCACGCGGTTGGACCATTGACGATTGTCGTGAGTCGGTCCCGCGGCTGTTTCTCGCTCCTGACACAATTGACACGTCGAATCAGGGCTCGGTCAGCACTGTGAAACCTGTCAGCGCGCCTACGAAACATCAGGGCGGCAAGACTGCGCGGGAAACCAATGACTCGGGTTTGTTTGATGATGACGTGGCACGCCAGGCAGCACCAGTCGAGAGTGCCCCCGAAGGCGACGATCGGCCAACGCCGATCACGGCCAGTGATGAGCGTGGCGCTCCGTGGATGCCTCGACTCTCACGCCGTGGTGAAGAGGAAGATGTCGAAGTCGATGCAGACGGACTGCCAGTTCGTGGACGATTGCTCGGACGTGCATTCGGTGACCGGTCCCGTGGCGTCTAACGGCGCAGTGCGTGAAGGCCACGGTGATTGAATGAGGCTTGATGAGTCGGTGCATGTGCCAGCGACGGTCGAGCGAGTGAGACCCCACGTAGAAGATCTCAGCTGCTACAACGCGTGGATGCCTCTCGTGCATTCGGTTGAGCGTGTGGATTCTCGGACCTGGAATGTCGAACTGCGAGCCAAGGTCGGACCGTTCGCGCGTTCGAAAAAACTTCGCATGGTACGAACTGTTGACGAGCCGTCGCGAATTGTGTTCGAACGCTGCGAAGTCGATGGCAAGTCACATGCACCGTGGGTACTTGCCGTTGCTTTGCAGACAGAGGGCTCCGACACCGTGGTGTCTGTGCATCTCGACTATCGCGGAACCTTGTGGACGGGCGGTCTACTTGAAAAAGTTCTTCGCGATCATGTGGCGGTCGCAAAAGAACGCTTGCCGCGCATCTGCGCCTGACGCTCGTTAGGGTCGGTGAGCAGTCCAGCGACGGTTGTGCCGCTTCTCAACGACGAGGTCGACGTCGAAACATTCGCTGACATGCTCTGATGACATGACGTCTTCAATGCGACCCTGCCGGATGGAAGAACCGTTCTTCATCAGCAATGCATGAGTGCACGACGTCGGTATCTCGTCGACATGATGGGTCACGAGCACCATTGGCAAGTCCGGTGAAGTCGCGGCGAGTACGTCGAGGTCTGCCACAAGCCTCTCGCGACCACCAAGGTCGAGTCGCGCGCTCGGTTCATCGAGCAACACGACGTGGGGGTCGCACATGAGGGTCCTTGCGAGGAGAACGCGCTGTTGCTCACCGGATGAAAGGGTTCCGAATGATCTATGGGCGAGGGTTCCAATGCCGAGGCGTTCGAGGCACTCCAGTGCGCGACGGTGGTCTTCATCGTCGTATTCGTGCCACCACGTCTCAAGTGCTCCGTATTTCGCGGTCATGACCACGTCCTGCGCCGCGAGCGCATGACGGAGGTCAGCCGCCAAGCTCGCCGATGAATATGCGATGTGGTTTCGTACGTTTCGCACATCGAAGCTGCCAAGAGGCTTGCCTTGATAAGAGACCACACCGCTGGTCGGATGCAGATACAGCGACAGCACCCGGAGCAAGGTCGTCTTGCCGCAGCCGTTCGGGCCAAGTACAACCCAGCGCTCGCCAGGGTGCAGATTCAGTGTCAGGCCGTCGACGACACGACGCCCATCATGGATGACGCTCGCGCCGTGTAGTCCGAGCACTGCATCGGTGGGGCTGTGCGTCGTCACCGTGTCGACGGTAGCCGCACCGGTCGGTGCTCGTGGCAAAGTGTGCCGATGGCGAATACGCGAGAAGTCCTGGAAAGGGACCTTGCTCGAGTGGTTGGTGCCGACAGCGTCACCGATCTCACCCGTCTTACAGCGGGAGCGTCGCGCGAGACGTGGTCCTTCGCTGCAGATGGCAACAAATACATCATGCAGCGTGAGCGCTCTGGTGGTGTCGGCCGAATACGTCATGAGCCAACGCTGCTCCGCGCAGCGATGGTTGCCGGTGTGCCGGTGCCTGAAGTTGTGGTCGACGGGTCGACTTCAGACGCTCTCGAACGACCATTCATGGTCGTTCGTTACATCGATGGGGAGACGATTGCTCGTCGTATTCTGCGAGACGACGTCTTCTCGCATGTTCGATCGACATTTGTCGGTGATGTAGCCGCCGCGTTGGCTCGCCTTCACGCGATGCCAACGGATGTCGTGGCCGGTCTTGACTCATCAGACCAATTGACTATGTACGACAAGCTGTTGTGTGACCTCGACCAACCTCACCCTGCGTTTGAGCTAGTTATTCGCTGGTTGCAAGAACATCGACCTATGACTGCGCGTCGCACAATCGTGCACGGGGACTTTCGCCTCGGAAACTTGCTCGTCGACGAGAATGGGCTTCGTGCAGTTCTCGATTGGGAACTTGCCCACATCGGAGATCCGATGGAGGACCTCGGCTGGCTATGCGTTCGAGCATGGCGTTTCGGGTCTAGACGCCCTGTTGCAGGCGTCGCAGACTACGACGAATTATTCGATGCCTACGAGAGTGAGTCTGGAGTCCGCCCCGACCCGGAAGTAGTGCGGTGGTGGGAAGTGTTCGGCACTCTTCGATGGGGCGTCATCTGCATCATGCAGATGACGGCGCACATGACTGGCATGACCCGTAGTCACGAGTTGGCTGCAATCGGACGACGAGTGTGCGAAACCGAATACGACGCATTCAAGTTGCTGGAAGGACGTTGGTGATGGCCGAACCGCACGACGCCCCTGACGCCCGCGAACTTGTGATTGCTGTGCGCGAATGGTTGGAACGTGACGTGATTGATACCCAGAGTTCGGCCACGCGATTCAATGCGCGAGTCGCCACCAATGTGCTCTCAATCGTTGAGCGGGAGATTGAACTCGGTCCCGATCAGGCCC
The DNA here is from genome assembly GCA_002331255.1 of Acidimicrobiaceae bacterium UBA2093. Taxonomy (GTDB): domain Bacteria; phylum Actinomycetota; class Acidimicrobiia; order Acidimicrobiales; family Ilumatobacteraceae; genus UBA2093. The sequence goes on from DCZD01000026.1 coordinate 38,149, forward strand.
GTCGTCATCGCAAACGCCTGGTTCAGCTTGGTTGTGCTGACGACCGCGAGTTGGCGACCCGCATACGCGACGGTCATTTCGATGACCGCTTGGCTGAGATTCGAGCCATGGTTTATGAGTCTGTTTGCGACAAGTTGGCGGTGGCCAATCCGTCGTACGTCGACGATGACCATACGTCAACGTTGTCTTAGCCACGTGACGATTCGCCCGAAGACCCTTTGTTGGCTGGTGGGCTGACGCGTACTGGCTGGCCCGCTGCCAGCTGACCGCAAGCGGCGGCGATGTCGGTGCCACGATTGGACCTGATTGTGGCATTCGTGCCGAATTCGAGCAGTGTGTCGCGAAACACGTGCACCCTGTTCCGGCTACTGCCTTTTGTGGGCCATCCAGGCGTGGGGTTCAGCGGGATGAGGTTCACATGTGCCGTCGGGGCGAGTCGTCGACTCAGAGCGTGTAGTTCCTTTGCGTCACGCAGGGTGTCATTCACACCTTCTATGAGAGCCCACTCAAAACTGATGCGTCGGTTCTTCACTTTCAGATAATCGTGGCATGCGTCGATCAGTTCAGCGATGGGGTAGCGCTTGTTGATAGGCACCAATTCGTCGCGGAGCTCGTCGCGGGCAGCGTGAAGAGACACCGCCAAGTTGACAGGCAATGGGCGCGACGCGAGCGTACGGATGCCTGGAACGATGCCCACCGTGCTGATCGTGAGATGACGGGCTGAGATTCCGATGTCACCGTGGATGCGCTCGACGGCTCCCCACACTGCTGGCTCATTTGCGAGAGGTTCTCCCATTCCCATGAAGACGATGTTGTCGACGCGACGATTTAGCGCGCGAGCCTCTCGAGATGCGTACACGACTTGTTCGATGATTTCGCCGGCTGTGAGGTGTCGATTGAACCCTGCTTGACCGGTGGCGCAGAAGCCGCACGCCATGGCGCAGCCTGCTTGCGTGCTCACGCAGACCGTTGCACGATCGTCGTAGTACATGAGCACTGTCTCGATTGGATGACCGCCCTCGACGAGTCGCCAGAGGAACTTGATGGTCTTGCCATCATCAGCAACCGTACGCAGGGTCGGCTCGAGTGCTGGCCTGAACGAGTCGGTGATTTGTTGTCGTGCTGCGGCGGGAAGCGTTGTGATGTCGTGCGGTTCGAGGAACTGCGTGTACAGACCGTTCCACACCTGGTCGATGCGATACTTCGGAGTGCCGCTGAGTTCGGCTTCGAAGTCAGCCCGAGTGGCGTCGTACAGCGAGGTCATGAAAATACGTGGGTCACAGGGTCTTTGCCAGATCGACGTAGTCAGCGATGCGCTGACGAATCACATCGAGGCTGGCCGTCCAGAACGCCTCACTCGTCACATCGAGACCGAATACTTGACCGAGTTGTTCGGCGGTGTCCATGCCGGCGCGTGACAACAGCGTGTCGTAGCCGTGCCGGAATCGCTCGGGGTCCTTCGTGTACTGAGAATAAAGGCCGAGGCCGAACAACAACCCGTAGGTGTAGGGCCAGTTGTAGAAGTGGCTGCCGTAGTAGTGGGGCTTCAGCACCCACATATGGGGATGTGCAGTGCTCTGATCGAGTCCGTCGCCGTAGGCCGACTGTTGTGCATCGAGCATCAACTCGTTTAGTTCGGACACGCCGAGGCTGCGACGCTGACGACGCGCAAAAACTTCTGTCTCAAAAAGAAATCGACTGTGTATGTCGACAACAACCTGGTTTGAACCGGCAAGGTCGACGTCGAGAAGAGCGAGTCGCTCGCGTCCACTCAGCTTTCGCAGGCCTGCTTCGACGACCAGGGTCTCGCAGAAGATACTTGCTGTCTCAGCGAGCGCCATTGGAAGCCGCTTTTGAAGCGCTGTTCGGCGAGCCAATTGAGTGTTGTGGTACGCGTGCCCTAATTCATGTGCAGTGGTCTGGGCGCTCTCGGTGCTACCAGTCCAGTTGAGCAGTACGAGTGAGCGGTCATCGACGAAAGACATGCAGAAGGCGCCACCGACTTTGCCTTCACGTGGTTCGGCATCAATCCAGTTCTCCAGAATCGACCTGTCGACCAGACCGGCAAGATCGTCGCTGTACTCGGCAAACGCGGACTTAACGAGCGCAATTCCTTCATCCCAGGTCACCGCCGACGAGATGTTCGGAAGGGGTGCGATGAGGTTCCACCAGGGTAGAGATTTTGAGTTTCCATGGGCCACGGCCTTGGCTTTCATCCATCGGCGAAAGTCGGGCAGGGAATCGCTGACCGCTTTTTGCATTGCATCGAACGTGGCTCGGCTGACACTATTTGCAAACAACGATGCATCGAGCGGAGAAGTCCAATGACGTCGAGCATTGATGACGTTCGCTTCTCCCTTGATGCTGTTCATTGCAGCAGCGCAGGCGACGGCCACTGACGGCCAAGCGACCATCTCGGCGTCGTATGCGGCTCGTCGCAACGACTCGTCCGGGTGAGAGGCAAGTCCTCGAATAGCGGGCATGGGCAACGTGTCGCTGGTGCCATCTGGTCGAATGACATGCCCGGCCAACTGCGATGTCACATCGGCCTGAAGGCGGCCCCACGCAGACGATCCGGTCGTAGACAACTCCGCATAAAGGCCTTCCAGGTTCTCATGCATCTGGTGAGCCGTGCGTTCAGCAAGTCGCAAGAGTGGCCCGACATGTTCAGCCGCTTCCGTGCTGAGTGCCGCAAGTTCGTCGACACCAAGTGACTTCACCCATTCTGCGAGCCTGGCAAGCAAAGGAGAAGTGCGTGCGTCGAGGACCTCGATCTCGCTCAGTAACCCTTGCGCGGTTTCGTCACGTGAATCAGTGGACACCGTCGCATAGATGTACGCGCCGAGAACATCGCCGGCAGCCATCACGCGGTTGTACAGGGCTATGACTTTGTTGGCAATCTCTCCATCAGCGTCCTCAATCTTGCGATCAATTTTGCGGACATTCTCTTCGTCGAAAATTGCTTCGAGTCGTGAGACGTCCGCTGAAAATGATTCAAAGGCTGCTTTGAACGTACGCGAATCGAATGACTCGTGAACGTCGGCTACCGACCAGCGCGGAAGGGCTGTGTGTGGAGCAGAAGCGGTGTCTGTCATGCCATCAGGCTAGGGGGCACGTCACCGACGAACGCGCGCTCACGATGGTGACGCGTAAAGCCGAGTCGCTCATATGACGACAGCGCGGCGGAATTGTCTGCATCAACGAACAACATTGCGACCTCTGCTCCGAGATTTGCCATGTGGTTCAGGCCGGCAGCAGTGAGTGCCGTGCCGAGACCACGACCCACATAATCGGGGTGTACGGCGATGACGTAGATCTCTCCCATGAGGGGATCAGAGTGTGGATGGATCTTCGTCCAGCAGAACCCGGCCAGTGCGCCATCTATGTGGTGAAGACGGATGCTGTCGTCCTCGAACCATGGCTCGTGATACCGGGACCGCAAGGTCTGTGCATCCCAGGCACCTTGTTCGGGGTGTGTCGCGAACGCAGCGTTGTTGACGACCAACCACGCTTCTTCATCGCGATCGTGAGAAAACGATGTGGTCTGCAAGTCGTCACCGAGCTGAGCAAGAGCTGGCTCTAGCGGTAGGTGTCTGCGCATCTGGAGAAGCGTGCGACCTTCGTGCAATCCGAAGTTCTCGGCAAGTGAGCGATGGAACTGATTCGGCTCAAACACCCACCAATGGACGTGGCCGCCGCCCTCGGCAGCAACTGTCTGAAGTGCGATCTTCATGAGTTGCGGTCCGAGCAACGTGGTGTCGTACCGATGATGAGGGTGGACGACCATGTCGACCAGCCACGAGTCGTTGCCTCGAGAGATCTGGCTGTATCCGACGATGTGTTCGTGCCCTTCCTCGGTGGCAATGAACCCCGCGAAACCTTCTCGACCACCCATGCGCAGGTCAAGCCAGAGGTGGTCGCTCAATGGGCGGGAACCGTCGGCTCGTTCGGCTGCTTCGAGCAGCTCGGACACCTGAGCGATGTCGTCATCGTTCATTCTCCGCTTGATGTCGAACGAGGGCACGGGTGCAGGGTACCCTCGCGCAGTGGGAAAGCCCCGAACACCTGCTGCACGCTCGCGCGAGGTCGCAAAGAGACTTGCCACTTTGTATCCGGCTGCGGAGTGCGAACTTGAACACAAGAATGCATTCGAGTTGCTCGCCGCGACGATCCTGTCGGCGCAATGCACTGACGCGCGAGTAAACATGGTTACGCCAGCGCTCTTTGCTAAGTACCAAACTGCAGATGATCTCGCTGTCGCCAATCCGACAGACGTAGAAGAACTTGTTCGCTCGACTGGGTTCTACCAGACAAAAGCTCGCAACCTCATCGGCATGGCGCGGGCAGTCATCGACCGATTCGATGGCCAAGTGCCAACTGAACTCGAAGATCTCGTCACGCTTCCTGGCGTTGGTCGTAAGACCGGAAATGTGTTGCGAAGTGTGGTCTTCGATCTTCCAGGTCTTGCTGTCGACACCCATGTTGGTCGACTGTCGCGTCGACTAGGTCTCACCATCGAGGAGGACCCGGTGAAAGTGGAGACGGTGTTGAACTCGCACCTACCGCCGGAAGAATGGGGAAAGTTCAGTCTTCGCCTGATTTTGCACGGTCGACGTGTGTGTGATGCGCGTAAGCCACGTTGCCATGACTGTGAGTTGCAAGACATCTGTCCGTCGTCGAGTCTTCCGACACGTGACAAGGTCGCGATGAACGGAACAAAGTCGAGCAAGCGAAAATGAGCGCATCTCCCGAATCGATGAACGCCGAACTTGGCGCGGCAGCCGAAGCTGTCGCGAGGTATCGAGATCGCATGGCGGATCTCGCCGCATCAATGGAGGGCAACAACGAAGATCTTGTGTCCGCTATCTACGAGGCAGAAAGAGCACTGTTGACGGCGCACCGTCTGGTGTTGCGGGCACAACGTCTCGCGCGATGATGAAATCATCGACGACGAGTATCGACGACGTCGCTAAGTTGTGACCGTGGCTCGCTCGTCACCCGTCCCGCCCCGCTCCGACGTCTCGGCGTTGTCGAAGTACCACTCTGCCCAGGTCGACGTGCCGGTTCGTCTGAACACGAATGAATCCCCGTTTCCGCCTCCAGACGAATGGCGACAGGAAGTCGCACGTCTGGTCACCTCAATCGACTGGAATCGGTACCCCGACCGCGAAGCAATTGCCTTACGAAGTGCCATTGCCGCTCGCCACGGTGTCGACGCATCCTCGGTATTCGTGGCTAATGGTTCTAATGAGGTGCTGCAGACGCTGCTGTTGTCGTACGCGGGTGCCGGTCGATCCGTCGCTGTATTCGAGCCGACCTATCAATTGCACGCACACTTAGCCCGTATCTCTGGTGCGAACGTCGTCGCAGGTCGTCGATCCGTTGACCATACGCTGTCGGCCGACGAGATTCAGCGAGTCGTGACGCAGTATTCACCGCACGTGACGTTCCTGTGTTCGCCAAACAATCCCACGGGTCGTGTCGAATCATGGGACAACATCACATTGCTCTCGGACATCGCGCCAGGTCTCGTCGTGATTGATGAGGCATACGCCGAGTTCTCGGAGAGGTCCGCGGTCGAGCTCGCGAGTTCGCCAGGTGGGAATGTTGTCGTGAGCAGGACCTTCTCCAAGACGTGGTCACTTGCCGGGCTTCGACTCGGGTACCTGATCGCACCTCCTGACGTCGTCGACATGCTGCACACAGTTGTGCTTCCGTACCATCTCGATGCTTTCAAGCAAGCAGCTGGAATAGCGGCGTTGAAGTACGTGGATGAGATGAACGATCGCGTCATGCGCATCGTCGCCGAGCGCGGCAGAATTATGTCAGCGCTTGAGGGCCTGGAAATCGAATCGTGGCCGAGTGGCGCGAACTTTGTGCTGTTCAGGCCAACCCGAGTAGATGGTCACACCGTGTGGCAGCGCCTTGTCGACAGGGGAGTGCTGGTGCGGGATTGCAGCAGTTGGTCGGGTGTCGAACATTGCCTTCGGGTCACGATTGGTGACGAGGCCGAGAACACCATGTTTATTAAGGCGTTGAAGCAGGCCCTCGAGCAGTCAGAATAGGGGCATGGCTCGCACCGCCCGCATCGAACGGACGACAAAAGAAACCTCCATCACCGTTGTTCTCGACGTTGACGGCCAAGGGCGTTCTGAGGTCTCCACTGGAATCCCGTTTTACGACCACATGCTCGACCAGCTTGCTCGTCACGGGGGTTTCGACTTGCAGGTGAAGGCACGCGGCGATCTCCACATTGACACGCACCACACCGTCGAAGATGTTGCCATCACCTTGGGTGAGGCTTTCAAGCAAGCAATCGGAGACAAGAAGGGGATTAGGCGTTTTGCATCTGGCTCGTTCCCGCTCGACGAGGCATTGGTGTCTGTGGCGCTCGACTTATCTGGTCGACCATTTGTTTCCTGGAACATCCCACTTCCGGAATGTCTCCCACTTGGTGACCCGCCATTCGATCCGTCACTTGCGGAACACGCAGTGTCGTCGTTCGCTACTGCGGCCGCAATGACCTTGCACATGAACTTGGTCGACGGCAAGAACGTCCATCACATTGTCGAAGCAAGTTTCAAGGGCCTCGCGCGGTGTCTTCGGGATGCAGTCCGTGTCGAGTCCGAAGGAGTGCCCTCCACCAAGGGCGTCCTTTCGTGACCGACCAGCCGCGTATCGCGGTCATCGATTACGGAATCGGCAATTTGCGATCAGCACAAAAAGCGCTCGAGCATGTTGGTGCGCAAGCTCGGCTGACAAACGACGCCGCAGACATCGACGCAGCAGACGCGGTGGTGTTGCCAGGTGTCGGCGCATTCGGTGCGTGCATGCGGGCCTTACGTTCAGCGAATCTCGAAGCCGTCGTACATGCTGCCGTCGAGTCAGGGCGACCTTTCCTTGGAATCTGTGTGGGCATGCAGATGCTGTTCAGCGAAAGCGAAGAAGATGAGTCGACCACTGGTCTGTCTGTCATTCCCGGCAAAGTGAGGTGGATTCCAAGCGGTGTGCCTCGTCCGCACATGCAGTGGAATCAGTTGCACTTCACCGGAACTGATCCGTTGTTCGCCGGGCTTGACGATGACGCGTGGGTGTATTTCGTGCATTCGCTTGCTGGATATCCCGCCGATGACCGCGCGGTCATAGCCACCACTTCCTATGGTGCCGAACTTCCCGTCGCATTTCGTTCAGGAAATGTTGCAGCGTTGCAATTCCATCCCGAGAAGTCAGCAGAAACAGGACTGCGCGTACTGTCCAACTTCGTCTCCAAGGTCGGCCGATGAACACGTCCTTCGACTTGTATCCGGCCATTGACCTTCGAGGTGGCCGTGTCGTGCGACTAACTCAGGGCAACTACGACGATGAGACTGTGTATGGCGACGACCCCGTGGAAATTGCTCGAGAGTTTGTCGAAGCCGGTGTGTCATGGATACACGTCGTCGATCTTGACGCAGCAAAGTCAGGTGTCGGGACGAATCGGGACGTCATCGGTGGAATCGCACGGATCGCAGACGGTGTCGCACGCGTACAGGTGGGAGGAGGTGTTCGCAGCCTCGACGATGCGTGCGAGCTAGCTGACTTGGGTGTGTCTCGAGTCGTCATGGGCTCGGCAGCGTTAGCTGCGCCAGAGCTCGTTTCCGAGGTCGCACGAGTCGTGCCAGTTGCGGTGGGCCTTGATCACCGCGGTGGTGAAGTGTCCGTCAATGGTTGGACAAAAAGTGGCGGTCGCCGTGTTGAAGAGAGTGTGGCTTTGTTTCCCGATGCCGCGGCATTTGTTGTTACCGACATTTCGCGCGACGGAATGTTGCAAGGGCCCGACGTCGAAGGTCTCGTTGCCTTGGCGAACGTGACGAACATTCCGGTGATCGCAAGTGGTGGGGTGGCGAGCGTCGATGACCTGATTGCATTGCGGAACACGGGGGTTATCACCGGTGTCATCACGGGAAAAGCGATCTACGAAGGACGTTTTACGGTTCGTGAAGCCTTGGGGGCGCTGCGATGACATCGTTTACTCGCTCTCCTGATGTGGTCGCACGTGTCATTCCGTGTCTTGATGTGACGAATGGTCGCGTCGTTAAAGGCGTGAACTTTGTCGACTTGCGCGATGCCGGTGATCCAGTTGAGTTCGCAGCACGTTATGACCGTGAAGGTGCAGATGAATTGGTGTTTCTCGACATCACTGCATCCTCAGATGGCCGAGGCACGATGGTCGACGTCGTGTCGCGAACAGCAGAACAAGTCTTTATTCCTTTCACTGTCGGCGGTGGAATCAGAGAAGTCGGTCACGCGCGTGCACTGTTGCGGGCTGGTGCCGACAAGGTGAGCGTCAACACCTCGGCAGTCGAGCGTCCTGAACTCATCGCGGATATCGCCGATGAGTTCGGCGCCCAATGTGTGGTGTGTGCAATCGACGCGAAGCGCGACCGAGACAGTGGTCGTTGGCTTGTTCACCTCCATGGAGGTCGCACACCGACGACGCGCGATGCGGTGGAATGGGCCATCGAGGCCGTTGGGCGAGGTGCTGGCGAGATACTCCTCACGTCGATGGATCGTGACGGCACGCGTGAGGGTTTCGATCTTGAATTGACCCGTGCTGTGTCGTCCGCGGTGACCGTTCCCGTTATAGCCAGTGGTGGAGTTGGTTTGCTCGACCATCTTGTCGACGGTGTCCTGCAAGGTGGCGCTACCGGAGTATTGGCCGCCTCGATCTTTCACTTTGGTGAACACACCATCGCCGACGCTAAGGAAGCGATGAGTGCACGCGGTGTACGAGTGCGTCCAGCTCGTTCATCTGACCAGCCATGAAATGGTCTGCGGTCTGCGCAATCTGAAGGTCGACGTTCATCCATCGCGCGAATTCGTCGCGCGCGGCATCGACAGACGTGAACTGATCGTGAGCTGGCATCAACACATGGGTTCGCCGATGGTCGCTGCGAGCAACACATTCGTCTGACACCAAGCCAACTGGCGGTGCGACGACTGCCCAACAGTGAGCCCGTGGGTCGCTCACGTTCAGGCATGTTGCGGCTCCGAAGGAATATCCCGCGACGACAATCGGAGTGTTGGGTGTGACGAGTTCAAGAAAGTCAATTGCGGCGGCCACGTCGAGGCGTTCTGCGCCGTTGCCGTCATGGTCGCCCTCGCTATGGCCAACGCCACGAAAGTCCGGAGCGAGGGCGAGACCATGGCGTTCGACCACGCTGGTCATGATGGTGCGAACCACGTTGTTGTGGCGGTCGCCGCCATACAGCGGGTGCGGATGACACACGACCCACGCCATCGTTGGAGCGGTGCGATCGTCGGCACGCGCGAGATCGGCTTCAAGCACCAAGCCGTCGAGCGTTTGCAAAGAAACGGTTTCCACTCGCACGCCCCTGACGGTACCGTGCATGGCGTGTCGGCCAGTGACGAAAAGCTTCCTATCAAGATGTTGAACGACAGGTTGCTCGTGCGCATTCCTCAGAACGAAGGTGAGCGTCGCTCGAGCGGCGGAATCCTCATTCCAGCGACGGCGCAGATCAGCAAGCGTTTGGTGTGGGCGGAAGTTGTGGCATTGGGAGCAAATGTTCGATCCGCTGAAGTGGGCGATCGTGTGTTATTCAGTCCCGACGACCGCTACGAAGTTGAAGTCGGAGGGAACGACTACATCATGTTGCGCGAGCGCGACATTCATGCGGTGGCGGCAAGTCGCATTGAAGCGAGCACGGGGCTGTACCTCTGATGGCCCCACGCGGACGCATCATCGCGCCTAGCGCCGACCAGTTGTCAGCGGTGAAGTACAACGCCGACGGCCTGGTTCCCGCCATTGCCCAATGTGCCGATACGGGGCAGGTGCTCATGATGGCGTGGATGAATTCAGAGTCGTTGTCACTGACGTTCGCCGAGGGACGCATGGTCTACTGGAGTCGCAGCCGCCAGGAACTATGGCGTAAGGGTGATACCAGTGGTGACGGCCAGTACGTGCGTGAGGCGTACTACGACTGCGACGGCGACACGTTGTTGTTCGTCGTCGAACAAGAAGGCAAGGGTGCCTGTCACACGGGCGAGCGCACATGTTTCTTCCAGCTCTTCGGCACCAAATGAACGACGACGTGTGATGACCAGGTCTGCCGCCCTCACTATAAAGCCGTCACTCGACGAGTTTCGCAAACTGGCCCGTACGCATACGGTCGTTCCGGTCTGGACTGAAGTCTTGGCTGACCTCGAGACACCGCTGGCGGCGTTTGTGAAGTTGGTGGGCGACGGAGACGGCTTTCTTCTCGAGTCAGTTGAGCACGGCGAACGGTGGAGTCGATTCTCTTTTGTCGGTCGTCATCCACGTGGCACGCTGACGTTGCGTGGTGGTCGCATCACGGTTCAAGGCTCGGTGCCAGATACCGTTCCCCTCGATCGCGGAATACTCGCGGCGATGGAAGAGCTACTACGGGTGTACCGAGCGCCGCATTTTGATGACTTGCCGCCGCTTCAGGGTGGGCTCATGGGGCACCTTGGCTACGACGTCATCCGCGAAGTCGAACATCTGCCGAACGTTCCGCCCGACGATCGCAACGTTCCTGACGCCTCGGTCAGCATCATCGGCTCACTCGCAGCGTTTGACCATTGGCGCCAACGCGTGTACATGCTCGAAAGTGTGCTCGTTGCAGGGCTCGACACCGATGGTGTCGATGACGCGTATTCGGCGGCTGTCGAGCGCGTACACCGTGCTGTCGATGATCTCTCAAAACCACTTGATTATGTGGCTGTCGAGCCACCAGTACCGGGCGAAGACCTGCCAACGATGCGGTCGTCCATGCCCGATGGCGCATACGAACGCGCGGTCGAGGTGGCGAAAGAGCACGTGCGTGCCGGCGACATCTTCCAAGTGGTGCTGTCGCAACGCTTCTCGCTAGAGCTGGAAGCAGACCCATTTGACGTGTACCGAGTTCTGAGGCAGGTCAATCCGAGTCCGTACATGTACTTCGTGCGTCAGCCAGACCTCACAATTGTCGGCGGCTCTCCGGAGCCGATGGTGCAGGTGCAAGGTCGTCGTGTCATCTCGCGACCAATCGCCGGCACTCGTAAGCGAGGACGAGACGATGAACACGATCGTCGGCTCGCGGCTGAGCTGCGTGAGAATCCCAAAGAACGAGCCGAGCATGTCATGCTCGTCGACCTTGCGCGCAACGATGTCGGTCGGGTCGCCAAATTCGGCACAGTGCACGTGGACGAACTCATGACGCTTGAGCGATACAGCCATGTCATGCACCTCACATCCCAGGTGTCCGGGGAATTGCTCGACGGACTTGGCCCCATTGATGTCTTGCGCGCGACGCTGCCCGCCGGAACTGTGAGCGGTGCTCCAAAAGTTCGCGCCATGGAAATCATCGATGATCTCGAGCCGGTGAAACGCGGCCCATACGCCGGTGTGGTCGGCTATGTCGACTTCGCGGGCAATCTCGACACCGCGATTGCGATTCGCACAATGTTCGTATCAGCCGACGGTGCGACATTGCAGGCCGGCGCCGGCATCGTCGCCGACAGCGACCCATCAGATGAAGAGCTCGAGTGCCGTAACAAAGCCGCAGCGCTTCTTGCTACGGTGCCAGCAGCTCGTCGAATGACAGCGCGACGTCGCGCTGCGGGTACCAAGGCCTAAGGCAAAGAAGTAAGCCAGAACGCATGGATCAGACGATGACCGGCAGTATTGAATGGTGCGATTCACCCCGTGACGTCGTATTGGTTCAAGGCGATGATGCGGCTGAGTTTTTGCACTCGCAGTTGGCCCAAGATCTGCGCCAATTGGCGGTCGGGTCGAGTATCCATTCACTTCTCCTCGAGCCGACTGGGCACGTGGTTGCAATTGTTCGTGTCACCCGTCATCTCGACACCGTCTTCACGCTTGACGCCGATATCGGTCTTGGCGATGCCATCATCGCGCGACTGAGCAAATACGTGTTGAGGTCAAAGGTTGCCATGCGGCGTAGCGAGTGGAGCGTGCGCAGTTACTTCGGTGCAGGCGCAGGGAAGCGCTTTCTTGGCCTCGTGGGCGCGGCGACTCGTTGGTGGGGTGGTGTCGATGACGTCGACGTCATTGGTGACGCCGTGACCCTGTCAAAGGGCGGTTTTGAAATCTCGCACAACGAATACGAGAAGCGACGCATTGATGCAGGCTGGCCACGAGTCGCGGTCGACATAGAAGTTGGCGATCTCCCCGCGACGACCGGGGTATTGGCCGTGGCCGTGAGTTTTACAAAAGGGTGCTATCCCGGACAAGAGTTGGTCGAGCGGATGGACTCGCGTGGTTCCTCGGCACCAAAGCAGTTGCTCGTTGCGCATGCGGACGAGGTTGGTGATGTCGGCTCGACCGTGGAGTTCGGTGGAGCCGAGGTCGGAGTGGTCACCTCGAAAGGTCAGTCGCGAGCGCTAGTGCGTGTCAAGCGTGGCGCTGAAGTGAGCGAGCTCTGGGTTCGACCTGACCGCTTCGCGGAAACGTTCCTTCGCCAGAGTTGATCTGAGCCCGGCGCGTAACCACTCCATTGCTGACCGATCGTCTCCGAGTAGCACCGAAGCACGTGCGATGTGTAGCGCCACCTGGTCGTTCGGACACTGGCTATACGCCGCGCGCCCAAAAATCAATGCATCGCGATATCGCTGGTTCGACACGAGCGAGGTGATGAGAAACAGGTCGGTCTCGGGGTCACCGGTCGGTTCGATGGCGGCCGTCTGCAGCGCGCGCTCAGCGGACAAAGACTGGTACTGGAAGATCATGATGAAGATCAGGAATGGAGCGAGTCCGGTATTTCCGGTGGTGAACATCACTACGAGCGCGATAGAGCTCAGGACGAGGCTGGCATACAGCATCCACACCCGTCCCTTTCCGGGAAAGAAGGCATCGAGCACGCTGGCAACGAGCGCTCCACCATCGAGTGGAAGCAGTGGAACAAGATTCAACAGCCCGAGCGCGACCCCTGCCCACCAAATGGCGACTGATGCGTCGCTGGACGAAATGTCTGACTCACTCAACGGGTTGACTCCCATGAATGCGAGCACCGTGCATCCGACGACAACTTGAAGCATCGGACCCGAAAGAGCGATACCCGCACGTTCCCACCATCTCAGTTCACGTGAAGGTTGGTATGAGGCGTACGCGACGAGGAAGTCGAGCGAGATAGCTGCGTTTGCACCTGTGGCGCGTGCAGCAAATGCGTGACCGAGTTCATGCACGAGTGTGAACACTCCGATCGCCGCTGCGACCCACAAGCCGATGGTTCCTCCGTAGAGGAAGACGATGAGGCCAAGAAAGACGATGAATCCGGGACGAACTCGAACCGGAAAGCCGAAGAGCGACAGTCCTGACATGTGCTCCCCAGCCTACGGATGGTCACTGTCCAGATGTCCCCGCCTAGACTCGTCTCTTGTGCCGTATATCTATGCTTTCGATCACAAACACCGCCGCGCGCCCAAGGAATTGAAGGACTTGCTCGGTGGCAAAGGTGCCAACTTGGCCGAGATGATGAGTGTCCTCAAGTTGCCGGTGCCGCACGGGTTCACGATCTCAACTGACGCATGTCGTGCGTACATGCACGGTGGGTGGCCAAAAGGGCTTGACGAAGAGGTCAAGCGACATGTCGCTGCACTCGAAAAGAAGATGGGACGCAAGCTCGGCGACTCAAGCGATCCTTTGCTCGTGTCGGTGCGCTCTGGTGCCAAATTCTCCATGCCCGGAATGATGGACACTGTCCTCAACTTAGGATTGAACGACAAGAGTGTGGTCGGAATCGCAAAGAACTCAGGAGATGAGCGTTTCGCCTACGACTCGTATCGCCGGTTCATCGCCATGTACGGACGCATCGTGTTGGGTATCGAGGGTGAGAAATTCGAACACTCACTCGAAGATGTGAAGCATCGCACGAACTCCAAGACTGACGCAGACATTCCGGCTGTTGCACTGAAGGAATTGTGTGTCGCGTACAAAGAAGTTGTCGCCAAAGAGACGGGAAAGCCATTCCCTCAAGAACCTGCGAAGCAGTTGCGCGGAGCCATTGAAGCCGTATTCCGTTCATGGAATGGACCGCGAGCAATCGCTTATCGCGTTCGCGAGAAGATCAGTCACGAACTTGGCACCGCTGTCAACGTTCAGGCCATGGTGTTTGGCAATCGTGACAGCAACTCCGGAACCGGAGTTGGTTTCACACGTAACGCAGCAACAGGTGAAAACAAGCCCTACGGCGACTTTCTGGTGAATGCCCAGGGCGAAGACGTCGTTGCGGGTATACGAAACACCGAGGATCTCGATGCACTGAAGCGTCACTTCCCGAAGATCCACACCGAACTGATGGCGATCTTCCGTCGACTCGAGAAGCATTACAAGGACATGTGCGACACCGAGTTCACCATCGAGCAGGGAAAGCTCTGGATGTTGCAGACGCGCGTCGGAAAGCGCACAGGTGCTGCAGCATTGAAAATGGCAGTTGACATGACGAAGCCGTCAGCTCCAAAGGGTGGCTGGAAGATCTCACGGCGTGAAGCCATCATGCGTGTCGCCGCAGATCACCTTGACCAGGTCTTGCACCCTCAGTTTGCGAACAAGGGCAAGGCGTTGGCAAAGGGACTTGCCGCATCACCGGGCGCTGCAGTCGGAAAGGTGTACTTCACCGCTGACGATGCTGCCTCCGCCGCAGAACGTGGCGAAGCGGTCATCTTGGTACGTAGTGAGACAAGTCCGGAAGACGTTCACGGCATGATGGCGTCGAAGGGCATCCTCACCGCTCGTGGTGGACTCGTTAGTCACGCTGCCGTGGTGGCACGCGGGTGGGGAACACCTGCTGTCGTTGGTGCTGAGGCAATTCAGATCTCGGGTAAGCAATTCAGCGTCGGTGATGTCGTTGTCAAGGAAGGTGACGTCATCTCAATTGACGGAACAAGTGGCGACATCGTCGTCGGCGAATTGAAACTCGCTGCAGCCAAGCCGCCGAAGGAATTCGACATCATTTTGAAGTGGTCCGACGAAGTTCGCAAGGGAAAGCTCGACATCCGCGCCAATGCCGACACTGACGAAGATGCCCGCAAGGCACGCGAGCTCGGCGCCGAAGGAATCGGGCTGTGCCGCACCGAGCACATGTTCCTCGCTCCTGACCGTTTGCCGGTCGTGCGTCGAATGATTCTTGCCAACACGCCAGCCGAAGAAGAGAAGGCCCTCGAAGAACTTCGTCGCGTGCAGAAGGAAGACTTTGCCGCGCTGTTGAAGGAGATGTCCGGGCTTCCTGTCACGGTGCGCTTGCTCGACCCGCCGCTGCATGAGTTCTTGCCACGTGTTGACGAGCTCGAAATCAAGAAAGCGACCACCGGACTGACCGCTGAAGAGCAGGCGCTCTTGAAAGCTGCTGAAAGCTGGGCTGAATTCAACCCGATGCTCGGCACGCGCGGAGTGCGACTCGGTGTCATCAAGCCCGGCCTCTACGCCATGCAGGTGCGTGCGCTCATGGATGCGGCCGATGAAGTGGCTGCCCAGGGTTACAAGCCAATCGTTGAAGTCATGATTCCATTGACGGTCACACGAGAGGAACTCGCATTGGCACGTAGTTGGGTCGAAGAAGTCCTCGCCGACGTGAATTCGCGCCCAGCTCCTCAGTCAAAGAAGGGTGGAAAGCGTGTCTCGCGGGCAAAGGTCACGATTGGAACGATGATCGAGACCCCACGAGCAGCATTGCGGGCCGACGAATTGGCAGAGGTCGCAGATTTCTTCTCGTTCGGAACCAATGACCTCACGCAAATGACATTCGGTTTCAGTCGTGATGACATTGAAAGTCGCATGATGCCGGCCTACCTCGAGGCCGGGCTTCTGAAGCGCAATCCATTCGAGACCATTGACCAAACCGGCGTCGGTGAACTCGTGCAGATTGCAGCACAGCGTGGACGCAAGACGAAGCGTGGGTTGAAGCTCGGCGTGTGTGGCGAGCACGGTGGCGACCCCGAGTCGATTGCTTTGTTCTATGCCGCGGGTTTGAACTACGTCAGTTGTTCTCCATACCGCGTGCCAATTGCTCGACTGTCTGCTGCTCAGGCAGTCATCGGCGGCGGCAAGTCTGAGACGAAGTAACAAATGCTCTCGCTGATTGCCGCAAAAGACTCCTCAAGCGGTGGAGTGGACCTCGACATCGCCAGCTGGCACTGGCCTGTATTGCTCACGATTCTCGCAATCTTGCTGCTGATCGACATCTTGGTTATTCACCGAGAAGCACACGTCGTGCACACCCGCGAAGCGGCAATCGAATCAGCAGTGTGGATCAGCGTTGGTCTGCTCTTCTCGCTCTTCATTCTGTGGGAATTTGGCGGTGCAGCGACAGGCGAGTATCTCGGCGGATATCTCATCGAGAAAAGCCTGAGTGTCGACAACGTGTTCGTGTGGGCCATCATCTTCAGTCACTTCCGAGTGCCTCCTCAGTATCAACACCGTGTCTTGTTCTGGGGAATTTTCGGGGCACTTGCGATGCGCCTGGGGTTCATCTTCGCTGGTGTCGCCGTCATCAATAACTTCAAGATCACACTCATTCTGTTCGGAGTGTTTCTCGTGTACACCGGCGTGCAGCTTCTAGCCACGCACGACGAGGGTTTCGACCCCAGTCAGAGCCGTGCCATCAAGTTGTTCCGCAGGCTCGTGCCGTCGACCGACAAGCTCGATGGGCAGAAGATGTTCACCATCGAAAACGGTAAGCGCCTCGCCACGCCTCTGCTTGCGGTGTTGGTGTTGGTGGAAGTCACCGACGTCATCTTCGCCATCGACTCGGTACCTGCTGTCTTGGCAGTAACACGTGAGCAGTACATCGCGTTTGCCTCGAACGCATTCGCGATCTTGGGGTTGCGAGCGCTGTACTTTTTGCTTGCCGACATGCGCGACCGATTCAAGTATCTGCAGACAGGACTTGGCGTCATTCTGGTGTTCGTCGGACTGAAGATGGCTGGGTCGTATTGGTACCACCTTCCCATCGCAGTATCACTCGGTTTCATTGCGCTCATCTTGGTCGTCTCGGTGGTCGCGTCGATCAAGTCGGACACCTCTGCTGACGGAGCACCTGAACACCATTAGTCTTGGCCGGTATGGCCATTGTTGATGAAGACGTCGAGCGGGTTCGTACCGCGACGTCAATCGTCGACGTCGTCGGCGAATACGTCACACTGCGCCGAGTGGGGCGCAACTTGGTTGGCCTCTGTCCCTTTCATTCCGAGAAGTCAGGCTCGTTCAATGTTCGTGAAGACACTGGTCGCTACAAGTGCTTTGGCTGTAACGCGGGAGGTGATGTGTTCACCTTCGTGCAAGAAATCGAGCGAGTCGATTTCGGGACGGCAGTCGAACGTCTCGCGACGAAGGTCGGGATTGAGCTGCACTACACATCGGGTGGCAACAAAGGACGGGAGCGTCAGCGTCGCAATGACCTTCTCGAGGTAATGGCATCGGCTGTCGAGTGGTATCACCAGCGACTGCTTGAGGCCCCGGACGCCCGTGCAGCGCGAGAGTATTTACGTTCTCGAGGTCTGTCGGGCGACGTCGCGCGACAGTTCAAGTTGGGGTGGGCGCCAGACGATTGGGATGCACTGTGCTCATCGCTCAAGGCGTCAGCAGACAACCTTCGCGAAACCGGGCTCGGTTTCGTCAACAAGCGGGGCCGTATGCAGGATTCATTCCGTGCGCGAGTGATGTTTCCGATCTTCGATGAATCCGGACACCCAGTGGCATTCGGTGGACGGGTGTTGCCTGGCTCAACCGATCCGGCAAAGTACAAGAACTCCTCCGAGACGCCGATCTACGCGAAGTCGCGCACTCTGTATGGCGTCAATTGGGCAAAGTCTGACATCGTGAAGGCAGACCAAGTGATTGTGTGCGAGGGCTACACCGATGTCATCGGCTTTCATCGCGCGGGCGTCCCTCGTGCCGTCGCAACTTGCGGCACTGCACTGACGGAAGATCACGTGCGTATGTTGAAGCGGTTCGCGAAGAAAGTTGTGCTTGCATTCGACGCAGACTCGGCCGGACAAGGTGCTGCGGCCCGCTTCTATGAATGGGAGAAGCGATACGACGTGGAGGTCTACGTCGCTAGATTTCCTGATGGTCGGGACCCCGGTGACTTGGCGTCATCTGATCCCGCGGCACTCATACGGGCGGTCGAAGAGCCGACACCTTTCCTCGGATTCCGCGTGCAACGGGTGCTCGATGCAAGCAACGTGCGCACGCCGGAAGGTCGAGCGCGCACTGCCGAAGCAGCCGTCGCGGTCATCAATGATCACCCCGACGTGAATGTGCGACGTATGTATGCGGCACAGGTTGCGACTCACACGTCGATACCTGCCGGTGATCTCACAAGGGCGGTGGAGAAGGGCAAGGTCAGCGAGCCAGTCGTGTTTGCCGCACCGCCAAAGCAGGCAGCTGAAGGTGCCGGCTTTATCGCAATTGCATTGCTCATCCACCGGTGGGATGACATTGCCCCGTGGTTGATCGAAGAGATCTTTGCAGAGGAGTCCTATCGCGCGGCATTTCGGGCTGTCGTCGAAGAGGACGGTGATGTGACGCGTGCACTCTCGAAGGTAGACGGCGAAGCTGCCGACATCTTGGAGCGAGCCGCTGTGGTCGACTTCGAGGCCGACCCTCTCATCGAAGCACGGGCTCTCATTGCTGCAGCGGTGCGCAGGGAGCTTGGACGTCATTCTTCCTCAGACCCCGAGCAGATTCGTCGTGATCGACAGGCACGCATCACCCTCGACGCTCTCGGGGATGTCAAACGCGCGGACGCGGCTGCGGTAGAACTTTTGCAATGGCTAGTGGCGAGGACGACACCGGAGCCGTGACGAGCGTGCAGTTACCCGGTCCGCCGCATCCGAGTATCGACGCGGGTGAGTGGGCGGCACTCATTGCATCTCGAACCGATGCCGGTGAAGTTACGCCGAATGACGTCGCACAAGTGCTGCGCGGAGTCGAGTTGTCCGAAGAGATGTTGGACTCGGTCACGAAGCTGCTGAAACAGGTGGGCATCACCATTGCAAGTGTGGAACCTGACGACAGTGGACCAATAGACAGGCGACCTGTAGCGAAGGTCGGACCCGCAGCCGGCGACGCGGTGAAGATGTATCTCCACGAGATTGGTCAGGTGAAGCTATTAACCGCCGAGGACGAACGTCGACTCGGCAAAGCAATTCGCGACGGTCAATTTGCGAAGAAGCAGATGGAAAGCATGACTGGCCTTGGCGCGCGCGAGAAGCGCGAGATACGCACAATCGTTCGGGACGGTGAGGAGGCGCTCGAGCACCTCATCAAGGCCAACTTGAGGCTGGTCGTGTCAATAGCGCGCCGATACGAAGGTCGTGAGTTGCAGTTTGCAGACCTCATCCAAGAGGGAAATATCGGGCTCATGCGAGCCGCTGAGAAATACGACTGGGAAAAGGGTTTCAAATTCTCCACGTATGCGACGTGGTGGATTCGACAGGCGATGATGCGGGCAATGGCCGATCAAGGTCGCACGATCCGAATCCCTAGTCATGTGGTCGAGCTCATCAACAGAGTCGCAAAGGCACAGCGTGAACTGACTGTGGAGTTAGAGCGCGACCCTTCGTTTGAAGAGATTTCAGAACGGACGTTGCTTGATCCGGAACGTGTCGGTGAGTTGTTGCAGTTGTCGAGTGCCATTGTCAGTCTCGACCAACCGCTCAGTTCAGATGACGATTCGGGGACGATCTCAGACCGAGTTCGAGATGATGCAGAGGCACCAGTTGAACTTGCCGAGAGGAATCAACTCATCGCTGCAATTGGAGCAGAACTTCAGCAGTTACCCGAGCGCGATCGGCGGATTCTTGAGAAGCGATTTGGCATTCCCGACGGTCAACCCCGAACACTTGACGACGTGGCGAAAGAAGAAGGCGTCACGAGAGAGAGAATTCGCCAGATCGAACAAAAGACGCTCGCCCGAATGCGCCATCCGAACAACAGCCAACGATTGCGAGCATTTCTCGACGAAGAATGACGGGTTGAACTCAACTTCTTTGGGAACATGTGTCGTCGCAGCCTGGCGCTAGGGGCAACTGGGGCGGTCGCTGGTATCGTTTCCTCGTCCTTCCGGGGTAGCTCAGTTGGCAGAGCGACGGACTGTTAATCCGTTGGCCGTGGGTTCGAGCCCCACCCCCGGAGCCAGGGTGTCGGAGCTGTGCTCCGCATTCCCGTCGCGGTCGGGGCCAGTAGCTCAGTTGGTTAGAGCAGGGGACTCATAATCCCTTGGTCGCAGGTTCGAGCCCTGCCTGGCCCACAATCAATCGTCGTCATCGTCGTCGTCGTCATCATCGTC
>DCZD01000026.1:58676-62330 GCA_002331255.1 Acidimicrobiaceae bacterium UBA2093
TCGTCATCGTCGTCGTCGTCACGAATCGAACTAGGAAGTGATGGCTTTGTGCCGGGAAGTGGCGCGATTGTCACGACTGGTGAGCCCGATTGGGGGGTCGACACCGCCGGGGCAGCGGGGGTCAGACGATCGTCCGGTGCTGCGACGACTTGTGCTGTGCCATCGGCCTGCGGAACAATCTCCACTTCAACGCGCGAGGAACCATTGGTGAAATGCATCTTTGGTCGTGGGCCGTCATTCATGACTCGTTCCGCTTTCCAGCCTTCTTTGGGCAAGGCTTCGAGAATCTGAAAGCTGCTGCCGGTGCTCAAAATGATGACGTCGCCGACGTCAGGAATGGCGACTGAGGACCCGGCAGACAACGCCTGCACCTGCCCCACAATTGTTTCATCGGTGATCGGGTTTTGGGTCAAGTTGTTTGTCGAGCTTTGAGTGGCGCTGATGAACGTGTCGGCCAATGGCGAGGAAGCTGTCGAATCGAGAACCGAGGAGTTCAACGCGAATGCCGTGCCCGCTGCGGCGGCAATACCGGCAAGTGAGAGAATTGTGGTGGTCTTCATATGTGGTCACAGTAAGTCGCAATAGGTGAAGGTACGACCCTGTGACATCCAAGAAACGTCCAAGATTGTCGTCATCGGCATCAATTAAGGTTTCCAGGAGTCGACAATTCGCCAGAATGGGGCAGTGAAGGTTCTGCTCGTCGAGGATGACAAGGCAATCGCTGAATCGGTGGTCACGTCGTTGTCGTCAGCTGGATACGAGGTCGCCAATGTGTCATCCGGACGTGCGGCGCTCGATGCACTCGCTATTGGCCGTCCCGATGTCGTGCTTTTGGACTTGGGTCTTCCAGACCAAGACGGACTCGATGTCTGCAAGTTGATACGGGAAGTCTCTTCGGTGCCAATCATCGTGGTCAGCGCACGCGGTGATGAACTAGACAGAGTGCTCGGTCTAGAGCTCGGAGCTGACGACTACGTAGTGAAACCCTTCAGTCTTCGCGAACTGACAGCTCGCATTAAGGCCGTAACTCGACGAGGAGCCCCGGGTCCGGTGTCGACTGCATCGTCAACTGAGTTGACGCGACTCGTCGTCGACCAACGCACACGAGAAGTTGTGGTCGACGGGCAACGAGTGGATCTGACCGCAAAAGAATTTGATTTGCTCGCATACCTCGCGGAAGAACCGGGAGTCGTGTTCCGTCGTACCGACATCATGGAGCATGTCTGGGACATCAACTGGTACGGCACCACGAAGACACTCGACGCCCACGTGGCAGCAATCCGCAAGAAGCTCGGACATCCCGATTGGATACAAGCGGTGCGTGGCGTCGGATTCAAACTGGTCGAGCCGAGTCGATGATCGAGCTGTCCCGATGAGAAAACGTCTCGCTGCCGCATTTGTCGGACTTACGCTGCTGTTGTTGGTGATACAAGACGTTCCGCTCGTGTCATACCTCGCGCGCGTTGAACGTGACCGTCTTACGACTGCACTTGAACGTGATGCATTTCTGCTTGCGGCACGTGCCGATGCGACACTCAGTCCTTTGGCAGGCACTGTCATCACGTCACTTGAGCCGATTGTGAATGAGTACAAGGCGCGGAGCAAAGCTCTTGTGGTCATCACGAATGAAGCAGGCTTGGCAGTGGCCTCCACAGACCCTGCAATCGCAGTCGGTGAGAACTATGCGAATAGGCCCGAAATTGCCGGGGCGCTATCGGGTGTACCGCAGGTTGGTGAGCGTGATTCGCGCACGCTCTCGCAGGTCTTGGTCTACGTGGCTGTACCGGTCGTGTCCGGTGACGAAGTTCATGGTGTCGTTCGATTGTCTTATCCAAAGTCGGTTGTCGACAAGGAAGTACGAGAACGCCTGACTGGAATCATCGCAGTCGCTGCGGTGTCGTTGCTCGTGGCGGTCGCGGCCGCTCTTTTGCTTGCTGAGGCGCTGTCGCGTCCACTTCGTCGTTTGAGGCAACTCACCGAAAAGCTCTCTGCTGGCGACCTTGATGTACGTGCCGACGACGCCGATGGCCCGCCTGAGGTTCGCGAGCTCGCTCGGTCGTTCAACCTCATGGCGGGTCGCCTATCGGAAAATTTGGAACATCAGAAGGCCTTCGCAGGCGAGGTTTCTCATCAATTGCGGACACCTCTCACTGCATTACGCCTTCGTCTGGAACACGCGCAGGGTCTGGCTGCGGAAACACACGTAGAGATTGAGGAAGATCTTGAAGCGAGCAGAGCAGAAACCGATCGTCTGCAATCCCTTGTCGAACAACTTCTCGTTCTCGCTCGCCTTGAAGGTGGAGTGTCGCGTGTGGTGACAGTGAACGTCGCGGAAGTATTGACAGCCCGTCACGACATGTGGACGCCGCTAGCAGGTGAAAAAGGTGTCTCAATCGTGGTGGAGTGCTCGCAGGGGCTGATGTGTCGCGCCATCGACGGCGCCCTCGAGCAAATCATTGACAACTACATCGACAATGCATTGTCGGTTGCACCAGAAGGATCGAGCCTGTCTCTCCATGCTGTCCGGGACGGCTACGACGTTGTCATCAAAGTTGTAGACGAAGGTCCTGGTCTGTCCGAGGAAGATAGACAGCGAGCTTTCACGCGTTTTTGGCGTGGCTCCAGTCGTGAGAACGATGGAGGAAGTGGACTTGGTCTGGCGATCGTCCAGCAACTTGCGACGGCAAGTGGCGGTCACGCGGAGCTTCGCGCATCGCCTGTAAGTAGTACCGGAATCAGCGCAGAGGTGCGCTTGCCGACAGTTCTTGCCTAGAAATTCGGGTCTTCACCGAGCCAAACTGGGGCTCGACGCAACAGGTCAAGACTGACGTCACGGCATTTGTCGAGCACCGCACACAATGCATCATCAGCTGGGCGATACACGCTTGCCAGCACGATTGGCACACGAGCGACCATGTTGAGACTTCGCTCAGGCGCATCGGTGACGCTGTGAAAACTGTCGATTGCGGACACCTCGACAGGAAGTTCGGTTCCACCGACACCGGCTAGCTCGGTGGCGAGTATGAGGAGGTCAGGGGGCGCTGGTAGCGGCGGTAAGGACCAGGTGAACACCAATGGAAAGGTGTGCTCGGTCGGCGCATCGGCATCGGGGTCATCAAGTGCAAGCACAGCATCTTCGAAGGCAAAGAGCATCCGCGGGTCAACTTCGAGGCTGAGATGCAGGTCGATCGGGCCGTTGCATGCCTCTTCTGGGTGAACATCGACTTCCCACAACTGGCGCAAGGAGTACGTCTCGACAAAGTGACGTTCGTCGTGCACGTGAAAACCATGGTCAATGGCATGGCTCTTCAGGTCCGCAACAAAGCCTGCTATGTCGATAACAGCCACGATGCGACACTACCGTTTGAGTGTGTTCCCACTCACTGCCGCATCTGATGACTCAGCCATCTTGTCGTTTTTTCACGACGTGGCCGACGCGGCGGCAGATGCGTTGGACGAGAACGACGATTGGTCGTTGTCGGGCGAGCGCGACGGGCAATATGCCGCCGACGTGCTGGTTGACGACGTCGTTGTCGAGATGCTGACGGCCGCCGGAGTCCAGATTCTTTCGGAGGAAAGTGGGGCGGCTCGAGTGATTTGGCCGATCGAAGGGGATGACCTGCTGGTCATTGTCGATCCACTCGACGGATCAGC
>DCZD01000026.1:62683-67235 GCA_002331255.1 Acidimicrobiaceae bacterium UBA2093
GCCATCATCGGTTTCAACGGCACACCGTCAGGGCATGGTGGTTGGCGCCAAGCGAGGGTGTTGGGTGCTGCAGCTCTCGACTTGTGCCTCGTGGCAAGAGGAGCACTTGACGGTTACGTCGATCTGTTCGATCACGGCGTGTGGGACTACGCGGCGTCGCTTCTCATCTGTCGAGAGTCAGGTTGCGCAATCGGCGAGGCCGATGGGCGAGAGTTGATACACATCAACCCCGATGAACGTTGTTCGCCAATCGTGGCCTCGACGGCGGGTCTACTCGACGCACTGATGTCGCTACGCGTCTGACGACGCTGTTGCGAGATCTCAGGAGATGAGGGGCTCGACTTCTTCCTTGAAGCGCGTCATCTGCTCGACAGCTTTGTCATAGGTGTCACCGATGAGATGCGGGAAGATTGTCAGATTCTCAAATCCGAGTAAGTCCTTCAGCCTCTGAACTTGTTCAGCGACTTGTTGAGGTGTTCCAAGGAGAATCGTCGAGTTGTCGATTGACTGTTCGAGGGTTGGGATGTGTCCTGGGCCGATTGGCTTTCCATCGGCACCCATGTAGCCGCGGCTCCAGCCGTACGGGCCGAGGAATTTCCAGAACTCGTCATGTCCGTTCCGAGCGGTGCGGACTGCTTCTTCGTACGTGTCTTCGATACGAGTTGCGACAACGAACATGCGCTTCTCATGTGGCTTCAACGACGTTCCATGTGTTGCGTCGTGTAGTTCGCCGTAGCGGTCCCACAGTCGCTTGATGAATGTTGGGTGCTGATTCCAAAACACTGCACTGTGTCCGACAACCGGCGCATATTCAAGAGTACCGGGGCTAGTGATCGGCTGCCAGATTTCAAACGGATAGATCGGGCGCGGGATAAGCGTCAGGTGGGTGACCGTTGCGCCACGATCAGGAATGCCGGGTACTGGGTATGAGAAGAATTTCCCCGTGAAAGAGAACTTCTCTTGTGACAATGCCATGCGAATGACTTCCATCGCTTCTTCAAACCATTCGCGGTTGCGTTGGTCGTCGAGCATCGCCTCGGGGTTGTCATATGAGCCGATTGAGATGTTGTCATTGTTCAAGTGCAAGATCTCGCGCGGCACCGTTCCACGGCCTGCACCGAGAATTGCACGACCACCGGACAAGTTGTGCAGCGTTGCGAAGTCCTCTGCGAGGCGCAGTGGGTTCCACTGAGGGATGACGTTGAACATCGCACCGAAGCGCAAGTTCTTGGTCTTGGCTGCGATCCACATGGAAATAAGGATTCCATTCGGGATGACTTCATAACCCTCGTATTGGAAGTGGTGCTCTGTCGTCCAGAAACTGTCATAACCAAGTCGGTCGGCTTCGATGGCGGCGTCGACGTATTTCTGGGTGGCATCCCAACACTGGTCGTTGTTGAAGAAGCGGTCCATCGGGTCTGGCTTGCCAGCTCCGGCGTCGGTCATCTCGACTCCACCAAAGAAGAAGGCCCCTACTTTCAACCCACCCATGGTCGACATCCCTTCCTGACGAACCCAACTTTTGGCTCGTAATCCTTACTTGACCTTAGTGGGGCAGAGTTTCAGGGTCTTACTGGTCGGCCATCGACAAGCTTTGCAAATTGTCAACAGCGCCACACATGGGGAACCAACAAGTGCGTGTCGTCGTCAGATGGTGGCGAGTCGCTTGGGAGAGCCTTACTAGAGTCACCCAAAAGGGGGGTCCCATGAAGAACCTGAAAGTGCTCGCCATGACGGCACTTCTTGCGGTCGTAGCAACTGCCTGCGGCACCACGCAGGAGGAACTTGTCATCGAAGATGAGATGGACAGAAATGCCGCACTGGCGACCGATGACGGTAAGTCCTTTGTGGGAATGAATTGTTGC
Organism: Acidimicrobiaceae bacterium UBA2093; assembly: GCA_002331255.1. Taxonomy (GTDB): domain Bacteria; phylum Actinomycetota; class Acidimicrobiia; order Acidimicrobiales; family Ilumatobacteraceae; genus UBA2093. The sequence goes on from DCZD01000026.1 coordinate 64,549, forward strand.
GTCCGAGACATCGCGAAGGACTCCAAAGGAAAGATTTGGGTCGGTGGTGACTTCAGTGTTGTCGGGCGCGTAACCGGCGGCTTGGCGTCAATTGGTCTCTCAAGTCTCGGTGTTTCAACACTTGATCGCATCACCGGCGTCGTCACAGAGGTCATCGAGGACGGTGATGGGGGCATGTTCGTGGCCGGTGCTATCTCGAAAGTCGGCCTGTCATTCACCAAGAATCTTGTCCACATTGGTGCGGATGGGGCATTGGACCGCACCTTCAACGCCGAGGTACCTGCGTTTCCCATCATCGATGCTGTTGATGTAAACAGCGCTGGACCAAGGTGGATAGCTGTCGTCGTGCCGGGCGCAATTCTGAAGATTGATGCCAGCACTGGTCAATTGCTCGGAACAATTCAGCCGACTATCAGACGTGCGGCCGCCACAATTGTCGATGCTGACATCTCTACGACGAATCGTGGACTTGTGCTCAGTGGTCGCTTCACAGCGAATCAATCTGAGTTTGTTGGCACAATCTTCATGGACTTTGATGGCCAAGAACTGGCAGTCCTGTCGGCGACAACAGTCGAAGGCGTCAACCCGCCTGTGTGGGGCAAGATGAGCGTTGCTGAAGTTATGAAGGGCGGAGGCGCTGCGCCTTCAGATGTTGTCTACGTTGGTGGCCAATTCAATTTGGCGAAGTTGCTCCCGTCTGTTGGTGCGATTCAAGAGCGTGGTGTCGGCAATGTCGCACGTGTCCGGTGGGATGCCAACGGCCTCAGGCTTGAGGACTGGGCTCGTTTCAATGGAGAAGTGAAGTCGATTGACACGTATCGCACCATCCTCGGCGTTGAGGGCGCTTATGTCGGTGGCTCGTACTCGAATGTCTCTTATTCGAACATTGTCCTCGGCACCTCGTTTGCAAAGATCTCGTACGACACCATTCGCGCACGTGGTGATGTGAGCCCAGCCGAATTGTCAGTGTCCGGAACGATTGATCTGGTCCGATACCTAGTAACTCCGACTGGGTCTGCTCTTCTCGTTAGCGGCGATATCTACGGACAGAGTGTTGGAGGCGTCAAGTTGCCAGCAGGCAACGTCGCAGCGGTAGTTCAGGCAAACGGAGTGTGGAGAGGTGCCCCACTTGCCGAATCCAAAGTTGACGGAACTATCTTCGATGTCGAGCTGATTAACGGCCGACTCATCTTTGGTGGCAATTTCACCGTGGTGGGTGTTCCTTCAGGCGGGCTACTTCGATTGAATTCCGATGGAGAAATTGAGGCAGATGCGTTCGCCGCAATTCGGCAGCCCGATGGCCCGGTCTATGCGGTCGAAGTTGACGGTGGTTTCATCTATGTCGGAGGTGAATTCGACAAAGTGCGAGACAGGGCGGGTGCCCTGACTCCGGTGAGTGGAATTATTCGTTACTCACTCAATGGAGTGTTCGACGAAGGATTTAATCGTCCGATGACCAACGGGAATGCGTTGCCACGCGTCAACGACATCGCCTTTGGCAACGGGAAAATGTATGTTGGAGGAGACTTTGATTATTTCAATGATCGAACGAATTTCATGACATTGTCGACATCATTTTTCAACTTGGTGCCGCAACGACCATGGGAACAGGTGGATGGCGAAGTGACGTCGATCGAAACTTTCGCTGCCGGCAAATTCGTGGCGATTGGAGGCGAGTTCGACAGCATTGGCGGATTTTCGACACCAGGCGTCGCGATCATTGATGAGACACGAGGTCGTGTCTATGAAAACTTCCGTACAGAGTCCGCGGCCAACGTAGAGGTCAGCGACCTTGCGTACGACGATGCCACCGACTCGCTGTACATCGCCTATGGCGTCGGAGAGTCGCCGCTTGTAAATCGTCGAATTGACAGCACGATCGTGAAGCGCTTCCTGAATACTGGCGGCGCAGTTACCCGTCTCGGTGCAGCCGATGGACAGGTGTACGTCGGACTTGCATCGCGAGCCATGTTGTCGGTGAACACGACCACAAATCTGTACGGTCCTCAACCCGAATCGTTCGGGGCCGGTTCCACCGCAATTCTCGCGGACAAAGACGGCGCGTGGATCGCTGGTCGCGGTTTCAAGATTGGTGACAATCCGGTGTACGGACCGGTGTACATCTCGCGTGAGGGAAGAGTTGTCGTGAGCCCATCGACCACGCCAGCCATACCTGGTTTGGCGAACATTGTGGATGGTTCAGCCGGTTCCGGCACAGCAGGCGATTCGAGTGCATCGGGAGAGAACGCTGAGTCCTTGACCACGGCATCCGATCAGAATGCCGCAACAGGAAGTGATGCTCCATTCGCGGCGGAGGACCCGCTCGTGTCAGTGGTTGATATCGGTCTGTCGCCGTCAGTCGGACGAGTGGCAGATGAATCGGGGAACATCTACGGATTCACAGTCGGGTCTGATGGCACAATCGCACTCGACAAGGTGGACATCGAAAAGTCAAATTCGCGAACGTTCATGATCACGAAGATGAAGCCTGGCAACAAGTCGATGACGGTCACGTTCGTCGCGCCACGTGGCATGAAGAACCTGAAGATCAAGGCGTCTCCATCCTCGAAGGCACTCGTGTGCAGCCCCGGCAAGAAGTCCTCTTGCACCATCAAGGGGCTGCGGCCGAGGATCAGTTATCGATTTGCCGTCGAAGCAAGCTATGGCAAGAAAAAGATGACTTCACC
>DCZD01000038.1:0-2218 GCA_002331255.1 Acidimicrobiaceae bacterium UBA2093
CGGTCGCAGTGCAACGTCGCTGATGGTCTCGTCGCCAAAGCGTTTGTCGATGATGTCGGCGGCCAACAGGTGTTCGCCTGCACGTGGTTTGAACGGATTCAAGTCAACGTCCCAACTGCGCAGGCGCACGCCGTTCGGGTCGAGTCCGCTGAGGCGTGCGGCATTCACGAAGATTCGGCGGCGCTGGCTGGTGGCTACGAAGCCGGTGACTCTCGGAGCGGCACCGGGGCGGCCGGGCACGATCACGATGTCGTCGATACGGCCAATGGGCGAGCCACCTGCGTCGAGCAGCGGTAGGCGCATGATTCGGAATGCATAAATGAGGTCGCCTGCCATACGGGCAAGGGTACCTGTGACTTCTGCGGCTGTGGCGGTGCTTTACGCGCTGTTCACCACGGCGTTGACGGCTTCACGCACGCGGTCCTTCTGAATCTTGCCCATCGGGTTGCGTTCAATTGCATCGATGACGACAACCTGTGCGGGGCACTTGTACTTCGCCAGCCCTAACGACACGCAATGCTCAGCCAGGTCGGCCACGGTCACGGTGTCACCAGCGTCGAGTACCACCGCTGCGACGACCCGCTCACCCGTGGCAGGGTCAGGAAGTCCGATGACCGCCACGTCGCGAACCTTCGGATGGAATAACACGGCCTCTTCCACTTCGCTGGCAGAGATGTTCTCGGCATTGCGAATGACGACGTCTTTCAGTCGACCGGTGACCTGGATGTGTCCACGCTCGTCGATCGATGCAAGGTCGCCCGTGCGGAACCAACCGTCTTCAGTGAACGCCTCGGCATTCAGTGTTTCGTCGACATAACCCAAGAACCCCTGCACCCCGCGTAACTGAAGTTCGCCGTTCACCACCCGTGCCTCACACCCGGGTCCGATTGGTCCGACGTCAAGCCCCAACGTGTCGTTTCGCCACCATTCACCTGTGACATTCGGAAACTCGGTGAGACCGTACAAACCGGCTGCACCGCGAACTTCAAGTACGTCGATCAACTCTTGATTCAACTCTTGTGGTGTTGGTGCTCCACCTGCAACCACCAAACGCACACGCGGAAATAGTCGACGGTCTCCGACGCTTCGTTGTGCAGCGATGTAAGCGCGAAAGAACGGAAGTGCAGAACCAAGAATCGTTGGTTGATGTTCCGCCATTCGTAATGGTGTCGTTGTTGCATCGAATGAATCAAACAACACCAGTTTCATTCGAGTGTGTAAAGCAGTGGTGATCATGGCGATGCCACCGATGTGCGTGAATGGCCACGCGATGGGGTACACGTCGTTGTCATTGAACTCGCAGCGTTCGATCATCGCAAGTGACGCAGCCATTGCCGAGGTGTCGGTATGGCGAACACCCTTGGGTGTCGACGTGGTACCAGATGAGTAGTACACCCAGCGGCAGTCATCAGAACGGGAAGGTGGTGGTGGCAGTGACATGGCTGTATCTCGTGGAAGACGTATTGGTGTCGAAGAGTCGACCGGCGATTCGAAGTCAAGTGCAACGTGCTTGATGCCAAGGTCGCGTGCCATCTGCGCATGGTCAAACCCGCGCCACACACGCGGCACCACCAACAGTTCGGTGCCGAGTTGTGCACAGATGTGACCAACCTCTTTGTGCCGCAGAAGCGGGATGATTGGGTTGTGCACCACACCCAACCGTGCGCCGGCAGCCAACATGACGGCTGCCTCAAGGGTTGTGGGCAACTGCCACGACAGCACGCCACCCGGGCGGACTCCGTGTGACACCAGTCCACCTGCGACGGCGAGCGCCTCGTCACGAAGTTGAAGGGCCGTGAGGTATCGGCCATGGTCGTCGGCAACAAGCACGGCGTCGGGCGAGAGCGCGGCGACCTCGTCAACCAACTTCCAGAACGTGTCGTCCACGGCGCCACTATGGCACGAGACACCCGCCCCGCTAGCCTGTGTTTTCCTTTGGGGACGTAGCTCAATTGGTAGAGCGCCTGCTTTGCAAGCAGGAGGTCGTGGGTTCGATTCCCATCGTCTCCACCACTGTGAGTACGCCCAGCTCCACGGTGTCAAACACCGCCGTCCTCCTCATTGCCTGCCCCGACCGTGCGGGCATCGTTGCCGACGTTGCAGGCTGGATCACGGCTGTGGGCGGCAACATCGAAGATGCCGAGCAGCACCGCGACGACCAAGACGCGATGTTCTTCCAACGTGTGGTGTTCACCCATGACACCGCACAATCGGTGAC
>DCZD01000038.1:2435-3083 GCA_002331255.1 Acidimicrobiaceae bacterium UBA2093
TTGGTTGCGGCGAAGTACGACATGACGTATGAACTTCATTCGCTGCCATGGCACCCGCGCACTGCGATTCTCGTGTCGAAGACCGTGCACTGTCTCTCGGACTTGTTGACCCGTTCGCGTTACGGCGACTTGGGCCTCGATGTGCGTGGAGTGGTGTCGAACCATGACGACAGTCGCGGATTAGTTGAAGCGTTCGGATATGACTACCACCATGTGCCAGTTATCGACGGCGGCCGTGAAGCACAAGAGCTTGCATTAAGTACATTGCTCGACTCGATGAATCTCGACTTGGTGATCCTTGCGCGTTACATGTTGGTGCTGCCGCAGTCGCTAGCTGACCGTTGGCACGGTCGCATGATCAACATTCATCACTCGTTCCTGCCCGCGTTCATCGGTGCAAACCCATACCGCCAAGCTCACGACCGTGGTGTGAAAATCATCGGTGCGACAGCGCATTATGTGACAGCAGATCTAGACGAAGGTCCGATTATCGAGCAGGACGTTGCTCGCGTCACACACCGCGACAATGTCGCCGAACTCACTCGTCGCGGTCGAGACTTAGAGACTGTGGTGCTCGCACGAGCCGTGCGCGCACACGTGGAACGCCGTGTGTTGGTGTTCAACAACCGCACGGTCGTTTTCGCCTGA
>DCZD01000030.1:0-2644 GCA_002331255.1 Acidimicrobiaceae bacterium UBA2093
CCGGCAAGTGACCCACCGACCACGACCACTCTTTTCATCGTCACGCACATACCTTACGATGAGCATCGTGCCTTTGGTCATACCTGATTCATCCGATCTTCCCGAAGTTGCTCAACGCATCATCGCTGAGGCACGCACCATCATCGAACAACGTGGTGAAGCTGCCTTACGTGTGACAGAACTCGCCGAGCGTTGCGAGGTTGCCGTCGGACTTCTGTACCACTACTTCAAAGATCGCAATGACATCATCGCCAATGTTCGCGCACAACAATTCGTCGAGATCGCAGCACGTGACATCGACAACTTCATGAATGCGGTCACCGCCAACACCACGTCCACTGATCTCGGCAACGACACCATCTCCATCTTCGGAGGCGTCGAAGAACCGCAACGTGTCGTCAGTCGGTGGAATCGCCTTGCGGTGTTGTCTGCAGCTCGCCACAACCCCGACTTGTGGAACCGCATCGCTGACGAACAGGCGAAGTTGAACGAAGCGCTGGTGTCGACCATTGAGCTCGGCCAGACGATGGGTCTCGTCAACCCGAACCTTGACGCCACGGCCATCGCCTTGATGGTCGAAGCAATCCCCCTCGGACTGGTCCTCGCCGACTTGAGCCCCGAGCGTCGGCCAAGCCCCGAAGCATGGCGAGCGATTGCGGCGCGGGTGATTTTCTCCTTTGCCCCCGACTCCTGACCTTCGGTCGCGTCCCCCTCGAACTACAACCCTTGACACAAACGGACTCAGGTCGTAGGTTCCCTACTGAAAACTTTTCATTTGGGGGTAGTCGTGTCTCGTTCTATGAAGCGTCGTCTGGTCGCGGCGGTTGCGGTTGTCAGCACGTCGGTCGGGCTGTCGATTGTGTCGGCCTCGCCAATTCAAGGTGCAGCAGCGGTCACGGTGACCGGCAAGTTGGGTGCTGCCGCATCGGGCTGGAAGGTCGTCATGGTTGGCGCTGGTGGTCAGTCACTGGTGTCGGCGGTCGACACAGGCGGGTCATTCAGTCTGCGCACATCGGCTACAGCTGCGAAGCGGGCGACTTTGCAAATGGTCGACTCGTCGAACCGTTATGTCGGCCCGATCGTCATCGGGAAAGAAAAGGTCGGCAAGAGCACATGCTCACACCACCAGCTCGCCGGTAAGTCAGTGAAGCTCGGCACGTTGAAGCTAAACACCGCGCAAGGTTTCGCGATTCCCTCGAAGGCTCCGAAGTCGACGGTGCACACACGCTCTGCGGTGCTCGCCAAAGGAACATCGGGTCAACCACTGAGTGCCGGCACTGCAGGCATCGTGAAGGTCACCACCGCGCAGATGAATGCATGTGGCAAAGCGGTGAAAGGAACGTCGATTGCGACATCGCAAGATGCGAACATCACGATGGGTGGCGATCTCGACAATGACGGTCTGCCGAACGCACTCGACGCTGACGACGACGGCGACCAAGAAGTCGACGCAATCGACAAGACCACCACTGAATCTGCAGGCATGAACCCATGGATCGCTGTGCGAAGCAGCAATCCGTTGTTCAACGCTTCAGTCAGCACCGGACTTACGCCAGAGAACGTCAACTCTGTGCTCGGAACTTCGGGCAACTACTCCATCCAGTTCTTCGTCGGTAACCGGAACTTGCTCGGTCAGGCGTCGCTGAACGGTGTGAAGTGGGTGTGGGTGGACTGCGGCAACTTGGTCTACTGCGGAGGGTCTGCACCAACAGCAACCAACACCAACACTCACCTGCAAAACAGCAACACCGGTGTCGCATGGAAGTCCTACAACGGTGGCTTCAAAGTCGAGTCGACAGGCTCACCAGCCACATCTGGACTTGACACCAGCCTCGGCACGAACCCTGGTGGAAATGGCAATGCGCTATATCTCGGCAACCGCAACACCGGTAATGACCCGGGTGGATCGGTGTACTGGCAGGCCAGCGTGTTCCCCAACCAAGGTGCGAACACCCTCACGAACGTGAAGCCAGGCGACGTGTACACACTGCGCTTCGGAACAGACGATGGCGAAAAGTCGGTGACCATGATGTTGAACCCGCACGCCGTGACTGTGCCGGGCCTCACCACAGTGAACGGCGCCGCATACACCGGTGGTGCTTTGAAGCCAGACGCGTCTGGCAAATTGGCACTGAAGTTCTTCCGTCCGCAACGACTCGCCACAACTGGCGAGACAGGTACGTTCAAAGACATGGGTGGCCTGCGCTACGGCATCATCTTCATGGGCCAGATGGATACACCCTGTGACATCGCCACCTACAGCGCCTACGACGCGTTCACCCCTGCGACTGGGGCAGATGCGAGTGATATGGGCAACCGCCTCGCTCCACTCACTGACAAGCAGACGACAGACAGCGACACGTCAGCGAGTGCGACGCAGTTGTCCTTCACGATCGATGTTCGTTCATGTATCGGGGCGGCGACATACGACGCTGCTGCGGCTGGTACAAGCTGGGGCATTCAGTTGAACGCTTCTGGTCAGATGTTGACCGGTGGCATGAACCGTGCGTCGCTCGATCTCACCGTGACGAAGTAGTCAACAGCGACATCAAACGCTCTGGGTCTCCGTCGCATGCGGCCAGCTCTGCCGGCCCTGCGACGAGACGCCAGCTGTTGCCGTCTTTGCGGATGACCGCAGGTAGGT
>DCZD01000030.1:2842-3010 GCA_002331255.1 Acidimicrobiaceae bacterium UBA2093
GGCAACATGAAGTTGATCTGCGGTCGCTTCATCACGATGCATGAGCGCCATGTCAATGCCGGCGTTCTCGCACGCGGTGTTCCATGAACGCTTGCGGCGGAACGTGCCGTGCGTGATGTCGCATAGTTCGCAATGACCACGACCTGTGTATTTGGCCAACACATACGA
>DCZD01000034.1:0-1779 GCA_002331255.1 Acidimicrobiaceae bacterium UBA2093
GTGTTCTGGGCCTTTGCATACAACGTGGCTGCCATTCCGCTTGCCGCTGCCGGGTTGATGAACCCAATGTGGGCAGGCCTTGCGATGGCGTCATCGAGCGTGTTCGTGGTGACGAACAGCTTGCGCCTTCGTCGCGTGAAACTGACGCACTAGGTACGTCATTCGTTCGCCTTCGCGAGAATGTCGCGAACCTGCGCAAGAGCTGTTGCGCGATGGTCGCGCACTGTGCGGGCTGAGATGTTGTAGCTGCGAGCAATGTCTTCATTGTGTTCACCGTTAGCAATGCGACGCAGCAGCGTTGAGTGGTAGTGCGACAAGCCGTGTTGTTCGGCAAGAGTCAACACGTCATTCAACTCGTCGACCGAGTGTGGCTCTAGGTCGTAGGTCGTGAGTTCGTGGTGGCGGTCAGCCAGCGACACGGACGGGTGCACTTTCTTGCGACGCTCTCGCACGAATGCGTGGTACTCCACATCACGCACCAAGTTGGCAGCGATCTTTTTCGTGCGTCGCTCGATGGGGAACGTGCGCACCTGCATCCATGCGGTGGTCAGACATTCGGTCATGGCGTGGTCGAACCCGCCTGGCGTGATGCGTCCGCGACGTCTGGCGATGGCGAGCACTGACGGCACGATGCGTTGCAGGCTGATGCGCGCTGCCAGGTCGTTGTGCTTGGCAAGAGAGATGAGTTGGAAGAAGTAGACGTCAGCCACGGAGTCGATAGCCGACTTGCCAAACCCAGCGCGCACCACCACCTCGTCGAGATCGGTGACAGGTTCGCCGGGCAGGCCCCACGAGTTCACCTCAGCCAGGGTCTGGGGGTCGTGGCGTAGTCGTTCCCACTCCCGTTGCAGGTGGCGTAGTGGTTTGTAGTTGACGGTGGTCGTGATGAGTGATGACATGCCCGAGACGGTGCAAAACACCCACCACCGGCGGTGCCGACCCATGGCTCACCTGGGGTCTCACCGCGGCAACATCTCCTGCTCGCGTCGGTAAGAATCAGGGAATGCGCATCACCTTGTCGTCGGGAACACTCGCTGAAATACAGACCGTCGCGTCGCCATCCATGGGTCTTGTCATCGCGCCGGACATCTACGGGTTGCGCCCGCTATATGACGACATGGTGGCGACGTTCGCCAAAGAGTGGAACATGAACGTGATTGCAGTCGAGCCGTTTCCCGGTGTTGCGCTGGGTGATGACTTGCAAGAGCGCTACGCAGCCGTGCCGACGCTCGATGACGAACGCCACCTGAATGACTTGTTGTTGGCAGCCGATCAGTTGGGCACCGACACCGTGGGGTTGATGGGTTTTTGTATGGGAGGCATGTATTGCTTTAAGTCGGCGCGCAGTAGTCGCTTCGCGCGCATTGCCAGCTTCTACGGAATGATCAGCTTGCCCGAGCCATGGAAAAGCCCTACGCAGGCCGAGCCGTTGCGTTTTCTCATTGAAGGGTGTGCTGAGTGCGTGCTCGCGATCATCGGCGGCGTCGACCCGTTCACGCCCCCGTCTGATGTTGATCAGTTGCGCTCGACTGGGGCAATTGTGCAGGTGTATCCGGAAGCAGACCATGCCTTCGCACACGACCCGTCACGACCGGTGCATAGGCCAGATGACGCAGCCGACGCCTTTGCTCGCGCCAAGGACTGGCTGTTGACTGCTGTTCGCTGAACTGCCCCGGCTGTCTTGTCGCCTTGTCGCACCCCTCGTCTAGAACTGTGGTTCTGACAACCAGACTGAAAGACCACGCAAAGAATGACTGACAAGCGAGAGCGGGCGCGACG
>DCZD01000034.1:2034-2717 GCA_002331255.1 Acidimicrobiaceae bacterium UBA2093
GCAGTGCACAACGTGAAAATGGGCGCAGTTGCTCGTCGCGAGAACCCTGCTGCGCCACGTGAAGGTCAATCGGTTTTTGCACTACTGCGTGGGCGAACATTTGAAGCTTCATTGGTTCGCGAAGGGGGAGCAATGTTGCTCGATGCGTTGGTTGGTGCCGAGGTGTTGCCAACTGGCAGCCACACATTCTTTGATCATCGAATCGCAGCCAATGAAGGGCCACTACGTGACCTTGAAGAGGCCATCGAGAAGAGCAATCAGTTATTGCACCGGTTGGCTGCAGGTGAAGCGCTGTCAGGTGCGGTGTCAAGTTTCACCGCACGCATTCCTCGCGGCATCATGTTGCCCGAGGCCATTCTCATCATCGATGTTCTCGCGGTGCGCTACATCGGTGGTGTTCCCACGCTCGAAGTTGGCGAAGTGAAGACCTACGCCGACCTGGGTGGGCACACCAGTCGCGGTGATCTTGCAGCTGCGCGCGCACAGATGGGTTTGTATGTGCATGCACTCGAAGTGACTCTCGAGGGTCTGGGGCTTGCTGGTGGCGTTGCTGTGTCGCGTTCGGGTTTTCTCGTGCTTACATACCCTGGTTCAAACCAGCCGAGTGTGCGCAGCGGAGAAGACTTGCGTTACCAACTCGAGCGTGCGCGCCGTGGGTTTGACCTCATGGAGAATGCTGCACA
>DCZD01000034.1:3070-5085 GCA_002331255.1 Acidimicrobiaceae bacterium UBA2093
ATCGGGCAACGGCACTTCTCGATGGCGAATCGCCGGTCAATGCGTCTGAGCGCGACTTTCTTGTTCGTGCTAATGATCCTCTACCGGTGCTGCCGTGACATTGTCGTTGGAAACCATTCGCAGACTTCATGCGTGGCGTGACGGCAGGCCCGCACCACGCGGCGAAGTGCTGAACGTTCACATCACCGACCCGGAAGATCTGTTGGTACTTGCGTTCTTGCGTATGGGTGGCGAGTCACGCCCGTGGGGCGTTGCTATCGGCACCTTGGCAGAGGGCCCGCAATTCTTCACCGTTCCTGAGGCACGCAATCGCGAGTTGGTCGGCAACATGATGGTTGATGTTGGACATGTGTTGCTCTCGCATGTCGACCACCCCGACTACAGCGACATCGGGCCGACGGAGTATCGCGAGTCCATTCGCCAGGTGTGGCTGCCAGGTGGCACGCACATCGAGATGTTGCAGAACATTGCTGCTACTTACGCTCGGTCACGATGGCAGCGTGACGACATCGACACACTGAGGTCTTTGGGAAACCTGTGCAATGCACTGTTCATCGAGAATCAGCGACCAGGTCAACAGACAGTCATTTCTGCCACCGATGCACTACGTGAATGTTACGTATTTCCGACAGCGAACATTCGACAAGGCCACCTCGGCCATCTGCTCGGTTGGCTACAGCCAGCCAACTCTCGTGACGAGCGGTTAGACGGTGCTCGCACAGCCGAGCGCGAGTCTGTGGCGACGGTTCTGAACCCTGATCGCGAGCGCGATGTGCTTCAACCACTTGTTGACAAGTGGGGGCTGGCGCAGAAGGCCAACGATGAAGATGCGATGGCAACGGCGGCGCAGGGCATACACGACGCGCTCACATCGGAATTGCGGTCGAGGTGGCAGGAAACAGTCACCGCAATTGAATTTCTCAATGCAGACACTCGCAAACGAAATACGGGGCTTCGTGACTTGGTGCAGGACAGCAACAAGTACATGTTCAAGTCATGGGGTGAGCGTGCATTGCGCGAAGCTGCCGGCGAGGTGCCGTACTGGCCGAACGTTTTCAGCGATAACAACACGCGAGTAGCGGGCAGAGAGTTTCAGAAGCGCAATGCATCTGCCCAGAAAGCTCGATATTTGTTGGTGCACGGTGACCGTGAACTACAGCGTGAAGAACTAGCCGCAGGGCATGGCGTAATCGGCACAGTTACAGCTGTCGATGTGAAGCACAAGCGTTGGACAGTGACCTGGACTTACCCCGACTTACCAACGCTGAAAGAGGCAGACAATTTGGCTATTGCCGGTGTGCCTAGCTTGGTTCTTGCGGTGGCCAGCGTCGACCTCGATTCGAAAACGTTGGAGCTCAAACCCAAGTGGAGTCGTGAGAAGAATGTGAGCGGGCAGCGTTACTTCGCTGCCGATGACGGGCGCTGGAAAGGCCGTCATTTGGTGTTGCTCGACGATGCCGCCCACGGTCTGACAGAACGCAAAGCGGTCACAACGGGGAAGAAGTTTGGCGATGACGACATCGTTAACTTGCTGGGCCAGAATGCCCGTCGACATGCGGCGTACGACTTCGAAGGCCGTGTTGTTGTCGATGCACCCGAAGAGGCGGACGTGTCATGAATCGACCGATGTATGAGGTGTTGCGAGAGTTTCTGCGTGGAAATGATCGACTGTGCGTGGTCAAGGCGCCACCTGGGTCTGGCAAGTCGTACAACCTTCTTGAGGCTCTTGACTCTGCTGTTGAAGATGGTTTCCGAATCGCAATCGCAGCCCAGACCAACAATCAGATTGATGACTTGTGTGAGCGACTTGTGCTGCGTTATCCCGATCAGACCGTGGTGCGTTTCTCATCGAACTCGTATCAGCGACCTGCTGACTTGCACCCGAATATCGACGTCGTGCTTGACAAGAAGCATCTGCCCGGTGGTCCCTGCATTGTTATCGGAACCGTCGCAAAACTCGGACTTGTCGACATGCCAAACCTTCATGACGTGTTGTTCATCGACGAGGCATGGCA
>DCZD01000034.1:5336-8753 GCA_002331255.1 Acidimicrobiaceae bacterium UBA2093
GATCCAGGCCAAATTCCACCGACTGTCACAATCGCTGTTGACCGTTGGGAAATTTCGCTGTCGGCACCGCACTTACCTGCGCCTGAGGTGGTGTTGAACAACGCTGAATTGCGTGACATCACCACGATTCTCGAGTTGCCCACCTGCCATCGTCTTCCAGCCGACTCAGTCGACTTGGTGCAGGGCTTCTATGACTTTTCGTTTGGGGCGGCAGCAAAGCCTGGTGAACGTTTTCTCCGTCCGTCAAAGAAGCTCGATGTGTCGATCACGGTTGACAAGGCTGTGCAACTACTCGACGGTCACTCAACCGTCATTCTCACCTTACCCACTAATGATGAAGGCGTGCCGACCGAACCCGACAGCGAACTTGCCGACGCAGTGGCGGGGGTAGTTGATCGACTGTTCACACTCGACTGTGTGTTCTCGGCACATCCCAACGAGGTCACGAAGCCCCAGAAGCTCGAACCACAACACATTGGCATCGTGTCGACACACAACCTTATGAACACTGCAATTGAGAAGGCATTGCCCAGAAAACTCCGCGGTCCACAGGGAATTCGGGTGACGACACCCGAGAGGTGGCAAGGCCTCGAGCGACCAGTGATGATTGCTGTGCACCCGCTCTCTGGCGTCACCCTGCCCAGTTCGTTCGACCTAGAAACCGGTCGGCTCTGTGTGATGGCGTCCCGGCACCGCTCTGCTTGCATCTTCGTCACCCGCGACCACGTAGGAACCACTCTCGACACCCATCTGCCAGTTGCCGATCAGGCGCTTGGTCGATCTGACATTGTGGGTCGCGGGCACAAACAGCACACCGACTTTTGGAAACACCACCTTGAGAGGGGTCTCATTGTCTGACAGCACTCCACGCGCAGGTGACACCGGAGGAAGTCGCTTCATCATCGGATGTGAACACCGCGTCGTTAATGACCACAACCCATCTCTTGCCAACGTCGAGCGAGTGCCACTCGATGATTTGGCGCAAGAACTCATCGACCAAGGTCTTGCGTTCGAAGACGAGATTTTCGAGCAGCTGTGCAACATTCATCGCTGTCCGAACTTGAGAGACCATGACGACATTGAAGAGGCAACACTTGCTGCGATGAAGCGCGGTGATCGCATCATCATTGGGCTGTCTCTACCAACTGTTGATCATCGAAGTGGAAAGCCAGACGTGCTGCTACGCCATGGTGACGAACCCATGCCAAACGGGAAGTGGGCATACCTGCCCGTCGACGTGAAGAACTCGCAACCACTCGAAGGTTCGTCCAAAGAGCGTGAGTGGTTGGTGTCGAGCCTTCAAGATCCGTGGGTCACTGAGGCAGCGCTATCAGTAATTGGCAAAGGAAAACCGAAGTCAGATCACTCATTGCAGTTAGCGCACTACTGGTTGATGCTCGAAGATCTTGGCCACGCTCCGGCAGTTGCTCCGATTGGCGCAACCATCAACCCCGAGCTCGGACTTGTGTGGCGCGAGCTCGATGTGGTGGGCGATTCATGTCTAGAACTCGCGCGCCAGGAATGGAATCGGCGATGGCTGGCCATCAACACCATGCGCGACGGGGGTGAGGCGTTGACGCGGCCTTTCCTTCACAGCAACTGTGACCAGTGCGTATGGCAGGACTATTGCGAAGACATCGTGGTGGAGGAAGAGCACGTGTCGTTGTTGAGCGGGGTAGGCGAAGCAACGGTTCGCTCACTTTCCGGGGTTGGAATTCACCTCATCCCCGAGCTCGCTGCGTGTGATCCCAATGCCTCTTCTATTGGGCTACTGAAACTGACGAAGACTTTGGCATCAGCAATTGATGCTGCTCGGGTATTTCGTAGCAACTCTCCAGTGCCGTTCATGAAGCGTGGCGGCACATTGGTGCCTGTACCTCGCGCCGACGTGGAGGTCGATTTCGACATCGAGAATGATCGCAACGCCTTTGTGTACCTCTACGGATGCCATGTCTCAGAGCGTGTTTCTGAGAACGAGTGGACCGCTGGTGAATACGTGTCATTTCATACGTTCGACCGCACGGACCCGGAAGTCGAAGCCCACACGCTGGTGTCATTCTGGAGTTGGCTACATGATCTTGTGGCGCGCACTGAAGCTGCCGGAAAGTCAATTGCTGTGTATTGCTACTCAGGAGATTTCGCTGAACTTCCTCGTATGAAAGAAGCCGTGTCTCGTAACCCTGACTACCCGGGTATGCCGACTATCACTGACATTGAACAGCTTGGTCAGCAGCCGTGGTGGGTCGACATGCACAAGATCACCAAAAACTATTTGTGGCCAACACGAACAGTCGGGCTCAAGTACGTTGCGCGCCTCGCAGGTTTTGAATGGGATGCAGAAGATGCCGGGGGAGCAAACTCCATCGTGTGGTTCATGACTGCGAGCAACCCAGACCACCCCGACGCTCAAGCGATGGCTGACAAGTTGTTGCGTTACAACGCCGACGATGTTCTTGCGACGCGACACCTACGTCAGTGGCTCGACGATGGTACGAACGCTCGCGGATGGAGCATTCAGCCAGTCGAGTCACTCGACAGCGTGTACTAGCGCGCGCGCTGTTCGAGGCGGTCGCGCTGAGTGATGGTGTAGTGGCGGTCGCGCTGTTGCAACCAACCCAAGCGAATGAAACTGGCGATGGCCTTGTTCACGCGCTCACGTGACGCGCCGACCATGCCGGCAAGTTCTTCTTGTGTGACCGGAATAGTGAATTCATCTTTGCCGGCCGACAGCTCGAGCAAACGCTTGGCGGTGCGCCCGGTGACATCGAGGAACACAGAGTCGGATAATGCTTCGTCCATGGCGCGAAGGCGCTGGGCAAGCAAGCGAACCACGTTCCACATCAGCTCTTGACTGCTCTGCAAAATGGGCAGTACGGCAGAGTTCGGAATACGCAGCACGACGGATGATTCGAGCGCGCGAGCTGAAGCGCTGCGCAGACCACCATCGAGCAGACCGAGATCACCAAAGAGGTCGCCCTTGTCCATGAGTGCCACGACGCTCTCGCGATTGTCGAGTGGTTTGTTGCCGATGGCAATGGCGATGCGGCCGGCAAGCACGACATAAATGGCATCGGGCTCTGCGCCTTCTTCGAACAACACGTCGCCGCGAGTGAGGTTCTTTTCTGATGCGGCTGCACCGAGCGCACTAAGCACGCTGGCAGGGGCATCGCGAAAGAAATCGGTGTTTCCTAGTACGTCTTCGTATGCCATACGGAAATCACGGTACTACCCTTCACGCCATGTCCCACATTGAGAACCATGTTGTGTGGACCATTGTCGTTGCCGCGGGTTCGGGCACCCGTTTCGGTGGTGCAAAGCAGTTCGCTCAACTGGGCACTGGCACCGTGGTCGAGTGGGCGGTGCACGAAGTGGGGAAATGGTCTGACGGTGTGGTGGTTGTTGTCCCTCCCGGATCGG
>DCZD01000034.1:9002-10439 GCA_002331255.1 Acidimicrobiaceae bacterium UBA2093
CTCAAAGCTGTGCCCGCTCAGGCAACCATTGTGTGTGTTCATGATGCGGCGCGACCGTTTGTGACCGAAACGGTGTTTTCTCGCGTGGTCAATGAAGTGGTCAACGGAGCCGACGGTGCAGTACCCGGTATAGAAGTTGCCGACACGGTGAAGGTCGTCGACGCGAATGGTCATGTGGTGTCGACCCCAGATCGCGCCACGTTGCGTGCCGTGCAGACCCCCCAGGCATTTCGCGCGTCAACGTTGCGCCAAGCCCACAATCAAGATCTGCAGGGAACCGACGATGCCGCCATCGTCGAGTCGCTGGGTGGCAAGGTTGTGGTGGTGCAAGGAGACCCATTGCTACGCAAGATCACGTCGCGTGACGACTTGGACTGGGCCCGCATGACAGCGCACGCAATGACGGAAGGTGAAGTGTGATGGACATTCGAGTGGGGAATGGCTTTGACGTTCATCGCTTCTTGGTCGACGGAAATGACGGTCGAGTGCTCACACTTGGTGGCGTCAAGTTCGCCGGAGAACGAGCGCTCGCTGGCCACAGCGACGCCGACGTCATCGCTCATGCCATTGCAGACGCTTTGTTGGGCGCTGCCGGCCTTGGTGACATTGGAATTCATTACCCCGACACGGACCCTGCGTGGAAAGGTGCCGACTCGCTGATGTTGTTGCGCGATGTCGTTGTCAAAGTGCGCGGCGAAGGCTGGGGCATCTCGAACGTCGATTGCAGCATCGTGTGCGAATCGCCAAAAATCGCACCAGTGCGTGCAGAAATGGAGACCAACTTGTCTGCAGCAGTGGGAGCACCGGTCTCGGTGAAGGGGCGTCGCGCCGAAGGACTCGGCGCCATCGGACGTGGTGAAGGCATCATGTGTTTCGCATCGACGGTGTTGGTGCGCGCATGAGCAAGCCAACCGGTAACAAAGGACGCAGCAAGGGAGCCAAGCCCGGTCGTGCACGCGGCGCCGCACCACGTGGTGGTGCATCACGCAGTGCCGGTGGCCCGCGACGCGATGCGCGAAGTGGTGGTCGTGGTGCCGCACCCCGTGGAGCCGGTCGTCGCGAAGGTGCCCCAGAGAAAAAGAAAAGCCTCGGTGGCGATCAAGTCGAAGGTCGTCAGGCAGTACGTGAGTTGTTGATCGCCCAGAAGCGCAAAGTGCGCGAAATTTGGATTTCAAACGAGATCGACAACAGCGACATCGTCGAAGACATCGTGCAGTTGGCTGCCGCATCACGCGTGCAGGTCATGGACGTTCCACGTCGCACCATCGAAGACACCGCACGCAGCGAAGCACCTCAAGGTGTCATCGCATTCGCGCAACCGTTGCAAGAACATTCACTCGACGAGCTCACCTCAACTGAAGGTGGCCGTAAGCCCTTCTTGGTTGCTGTTGACGGTGTCACCGACCCGGGCAACTTCGGTGCGTTGCTTCGTTGTTG